>JBAXEJ010000003.1:0-78951 GCA_037140475.1 Gallionellaceae bacterium | reverse complement strand
ATGCAGGTGGGTAAAAATTACACGCGCGACAATCAGCAAGCGCTCGGCAAGTTGGCCAGTGAAAATCCAGTGAAGTGGTTGCAAAAGCCTCCCAGAAATTACGCGGGAGAATTCTTTGATATGCCGCCGATTTCACTCGTCGCGGGTAGCTGGCTGTTTGATCTCAAATCACATCAGCTAATTTATGTATTAGATCGCTCAGAGCATTTTGTTCCGGGTAAAGAGGGCAAGAAGTGGATTCGTTTCCGCGTTAATGTTCAGCAGGCGGAGGCGCTACGAAATGATGTTGGTACGGGCGAAAAAGAATTGGTCGGCACCGTGTTCGAGTCCACTGAAAATGTTAAGTGGTTTTGATTTGAATATATGATCACCTTTCATCCCATCTTAGCTCAGGCTTTTTTCAACTTCCTTATCTTGGGAAGCATTGCGGGGCTTGCTGTCGGCATCCTGCTTATCTTTAAGCCACACTGGCTTGAGCGCATTGGCCTGTTCACCAACCGTTGGATTTCAACGCGCCAGCTTAATCGCGCATTGGAAAGCACCATCACTCTCGACCCGTGGATTTACCGCTATAACCGTATCAGTGGCGGCGGCACGTTCTTGGGGGCGCTATATGTTTTGTATTTCTTTACCTCCAGTCTTGATAAAGAAGCTGCATTAACTGCCTTGTCACAGCGTTTTCATGTGCCCGTTTCATACCTAAGCGGACTGTTTGATCCACTGGTATTGATCGCGATATTGGGCGCAACCTTTGCGCTGGTGATTAGCCTATTTGTGTACTTTCGCCCGAGCCTGCTTAAAAACTTTGAGGGTAAAGCGAACCAATGGGTTTCTCTGCGCAAAGCACTCAAGCCGCTGGAAATTTCCCGAAGTGGCGTGGACGAACTGGCGTTTCGCCATGCGCAACAGGTGGGCGTGATGTTAATTATTGGCAGCCTCTACACTTTGGTGTTGCTAACCATTTGGGCGAAGTAGTGCGTTTTTAATAACCCTTTCGGGTTATTTGCGCAACAAGTCGCATAAAGAACCTTTTCTTTTGCATTGAATAAATTGAGTTTTTTTGTTTTTCGCCCTTGCGCATTGGCGGAATCGGCTTTATATTGCGTCACGATCAAACACAAATGATGTGCTGCGGCACGAAAAAATTAGGTGCTTGGTTTTAACTTCAACGAGGTTGCGGCCTCAACTTTAGGAGAGTACGAAATGAAACAACAAAAAGGTTTTACATTGATCGAATTGATCGTGGTGATTGTGATTTTGGGTATTTTGGCGGCGACAGCGTTGCCGAAGTTTACGGATTTGAGCTCGGATGCGAAAGCGGCTGCAGTCAAGGGCGTGGCAGGAGCAGTTGCGTCTTCAGCGTCTATTCAGCATTCCGCGAGTCTGTTAAATGCTGCCAGTTATCCTTATACTCAAACGAATGCATGTAACGGAACTTACTTACAGTCGGGTATGACAGGGTATACGGGTACTTTGGCGGCGTCTGGCACTAATTGCACTGTATCGGACAATTCAGCATCTTCGGTGACTGCTACAGTTGCTTTGCCGTAATTCTTGTGCAGGAGTCCGCGCGTAGGATGGGTTGAGCTTGCGATACCCATCATCGCAACAAACAAAGGAGGCTTCGGCCTCCTTTGTTTTGTGTCTTGGGTGAAGGCTCTTTTGGTACACTTCGCCCCTGAGAATTTTCTGACTGTTAATCACTCAACTATGCGTTTAAGTACCGAACAAATTCAAACCATCAAACAAGAGACCGCGCATTTTTTTGGCGCGCAGGCGGAGGTGTGGCTGTTTGGCTCGCGCGTGGATGACGCAGCGAAAGGTGGTGACATTGATTTGTATGTTCGTGCTACGTCGAGCGATGCGGATGAGTTGGTAAATTCGCGTTTTGCATTTCTAGCGCGTCTGAAGCGTCGCATGGGGGATCGCAAGATTGATTTAGTATTGCAGCGTCAAGGTGGTGATGCGTTAGCTATTTATGAAATAGCCAAGCAGCAAGGAGTGAGGTTATGAGCGTATTTGCTTTGTTGTTGGCGCAATGTGAAACACACGCACGGCGTATGCAGTGGGCCAAACATGCGCTTCAGTCAGCCTTTCCTTTGGAGGCAAATAAATTACAAGCGCTAGATGAGGCAACTATCGCGATTGTTGATCAGTTTGTTAGCCGCTTTGCAAAGCTACAAGATGCAATGGGCGCGAAACTTTTGCCGATGGTGCTTGAGTTGACCAAAGAGCAGGGTGATTTAGATGCGTATCTCGACAAATTAAATCGTTTAGAAAAAATCGGCGCGCTTCCTTCTGTTGATGAGTGGTTAGCGCTACGCGAAATGCGCAATGCCTTTGCGCATGACTATCCGGAAGATAGCGAGCTGCAAGCGGCTATATTAAATCGCGCCTTTGTGGCAGCGGATAGGTTGCTTGAAATTTTGCAGCACGTTAAAAAGTTTGCAGCGCGATATGACACAGTTTAGGATTTTAAAAATTGAGGACTAAATCTCAACAAGGTTTCACCATGGTCGAACTCATCACTGTGATGATCATCGTCGGCATTCTTGCGGCGGTGGCGATGCCTAAATTTTTTAGTCGCAGTGATTACGACGGTCGTGAGTTCTATGATCAAGTAAAGGCAACACTGCGTTATGCGCAAAAAGCGGCGGTTGCGCAACGTAGATTCGTGTGCGTAGCGTTTCCCGCCAATAATAGTATGACATTAACATTTGGCGCGAATAGCTCTTGTACGAGCGGCGCGTTAGCCAGTCCAACTGGAACTCCCTATCCTTTGACGAGTACTCAATCCACTTTTTTACCTTTTCCGATAACAAGCTTTAGCTTTGACTGCTTGGGTCGACCGCGTAGCGCTGGAAGTACGGCTGCTACATGTGACGCCGGAAATCTGGTCGGGGTGTTGTTAACCTCTCCGTCCGTGATAGTGAGTGGCTATGCTTCTCCAATAACCGTCGAAGCGGAGACCGGTTATGTTCACTAAACCTGCGAGCGAAGACTTAGGTGCGGAAAATATCTCGGTTTCCCAACCCGCAATCCGCACTCATGAAGTCATTCCAGAAGAGCTGATTCGCGCACGTTTGGAGCAATCAGAAGAGATGCGCGAGTTTTATATTCAGATGTGGTTGCAGAACCCCGAGTTGGCCAAGCAGGGTGGCGCTAAGGTGCAAAGTCTTTTAACTCGACTTGAGGTTGAAGATGTTGCCATCACGCAGGCACTTCATGTGCCAGTGTGCAGCCAAGATGAAAAAACAGAGGTGGCGGAATGACCGATCTAATCGCAATCGAGTCAGTTGCGCAGCGGATTTTAGTATTGCGCGACCACAAGGTGATGTTGGATGCCGATCTGGCAGAACTATTTGGTGTCCCGACCAAGCGGTTCAATGAACAGGTCAAGCGGAATTTTGACCGTTTCCCAGCGGATTTTATGTTTCAACTAACTGAAAATGAACATGAATCTTTAAGGTCGCAAAATGCGACCTTAAAGATTGGACGCGGACAGCACCGAAAATACCAACCTTACGCATTTACAGAACAAGGTGCGATCATGGCGGCGATGATTTTGAATTCACCACAGGCAGTCGAGATGAGCGTGTTCATTGTTCGCGCTTTTGTGCAGTTGCGCGAAATGTTATCAACCAATAAAGAGTTGGCGGCCAAGCTGCTGGAATTGGAGCATAAAGTGTCTAGTCACGATCAAGCGATTGTCGGGTTGATGAACGGCATTCGCGAATTGATGAAACAACCCGCTGACGCAAGTCGCCCTATCGGTTTCACAGCGAAAATTAAAGCGAGTGCTAAGTGAAAAGTGAACGCGGCATCAGCCTCATCGAACTCATCATGTTCATCATTATTATCAGCGTGGCACTGGTGGGTATTTTGTTGGTGATGAACCAAGTAACGAAACACAGCGCTGATCCGTTGGTGCGCAAACAAGCGATCGCGGTCGCAGAGTCGTTATTAGAGGAGGTGGCATTGCAAGACTTTTCGGCGGAGTCGGGTGTGGCTCACGCAACAGTGACTGCCACAAACAGGCCCAATTCCTACCATGTCGTAAAAGATTATTCAGGCGGTGATTTTTCTGCGGGGACAGGAGTCGGCGTGGCATCAATCAACGGCGCAACTATTTTGGCGAACTACAGCGCTAGTGTAACGGTTGTAGACCAAGCGCTGGGTTCGATTACGGCTGGTAGCGCAGTGCGCATAACCGTCACCGTGACCGATCCACAGAACAATACTCTCTCCATAGATGGTTACCGGACGGCATATTGATGAGTACCCTATATAAAAATCAGCGTGGCTTCACTCTGGTTGAAATGATAATCGTTATGGTGATTACCGGCATCATCGGTGCGATGGTTGCTGTGTTTATCAAGGCGCCGGTGCAAGGTTATGTCGATAGCGCACGGCGCGCCGAACTCACCGACATCGCCGATACTGCGCTGCGGCGTATATCGCGGGATGTTCGTGGTGCGGTGCCAAACAGTGTGCAGGCAACATCATCACAAGTTGAATTCTTGCCAACGAAAGATGGCGGGCGCTATCGGGCTGATAGCGGCGGCACTAATAATGTGCTGACTTTTGGAGTCGCAGATGGCAGTTTTGAAATTGTGGGCAGCGCAATTAATTTTGCGGATGGCGCTGGAGCTTCGCCCGATTATATTGTGGTGGGTAGTACGCAATCGGATGCAGTGCCTGCCTATGACACATCGAGTGCTGGCGTATTGCGTCAATACACAGGTGCAGCAGGGCCGCAAACAATCGTCAACTTTACTAATACGGCGCTTCCAACTTGGGCGGAGCTGCCCTCGCAGCGGTTTGATGTGGTGGATGGTGCCCAGCGGGCAGTATTTTATAAATGCGAAACTTTGGGTACAGACAGCAGTGGTAATGGCACGGGCAAACTAATGCGCTATTGGAACTATGGATTTACGCACACAACTGGAGCGACGAGCGCTATCCTTGCCGACAAAGTCAGCGCCTGCACGATTGATTACGGCGTGGTCAACCAGCGTTATAGCTTGTTGACGATTAAATTAACCATCACTAGCAGCAATGAAAGCGTGACCTTGTATAACGAAATTCACGTGAACAATTCGCCATGAGAAAACTACAACGTGGTTTTAGTATTGTCACGGCGATCTTCTTGCTGGTGGTGTTAGCCGGCTTGGGGGCTGCGATGCTCACTTTCTCTAACGTGCAGCATCAAAGTTCGGCGATGGATGTCCTAGGCTCGCGTGCCTACCAGGCAGCACGGGCGGGCATTGAGTGGGCAGCGTTTCAGGTAGTTAATAGCGCTTCCAATGCAGCGGCGGCGACTAATTGTGCAACCACCTTTGCGCAAAATTCGCTGGGCGGCACGTTAGCGCCATTTGCAGTGACGGTGACATGTTCTGCGGCTTCACATGTTGAAGGCGTATCTACGGTCTGGATTTATGATGTGAGTTCGGTGGCGAGCGCAGGCACGCTCGGTAGTAACGACTATGTGGAGCGAGCTATCTCGACCAAAATGGGACGATGATAATTATAATGTTTGGCGCGGTAGCAGGCTTGCAGCTTACGTTGAATGACGGTGGCAGTTAAAACGAACAGAGGGAGGTAATTATGAAAGCGAGTGTCCTGTTGGATGAGGCGGTTTCATTGCCAGTGGAGGAACGCGCGCACTTGGTTGACTGTTTGTTGCAATCATTGAATCCACTTGATGCAACTCATGTCGAGGCGTGGGCAGCGGTGGCGCGGCGCAGGCTTGATGAATTAAGGTCGGGAAAGGTGATGGCAATATCAGGTGAGGCGGTGTTCGCACGTATTCAGCAGCGTTACGAAAAATGACTTTTGATTTTCATCCTGAAGCTGAGGCTGAATTTTGGGAGGCGGTTGCATTTTACGAGGAGCATGCTGAAGGCTTGGGGCTTGATTTCGCGGCTGAAGTGCGTGAGGCAATTGAGCGTGCCGTGGCTATGCCTTTGGCGTGGGGGCAAATTGAATTGGGAATACGCAGAGTCTTGGTGCATCGTTTTCCATTCGCAGTGCTCTATGCGGAAAACAACAACAGACTGTTTGTTTTGGCGGTGATGCACTCGCGCCGAGAACCCAATTATTGGGCTCATCGCGCTGCGTAGCTCAGCTGGGTAGGCGCGCTATTGCGACCAAGATGGGCAAGTGATTAAATTGTAACATATTGATTATATTTAGTTATATGTATTTTTCTTGAGGGAGGGCATTGAATGAGTCTAATGCAGGATAAGAAAAATGAAAGCGTACCTGCAAGTGTTGCAGAAAGTGTGACGAGCGTGTTCGTTAAATCTTTTTTATTGCTCATGTCCTTGGGTGGGTTGCTACTCAGTGCGACGAATGTGCATGCGGCGGCCTGCACAGCTATCGCAACAGGCAACTGGAACGCGCAGACTACATGGGGCGCTGCAGGTACGGGTTGCGTCGGTGCAGCAGGTGGCATTCCCGGTGCCGCTGATACGGTGACTGTTCCTACGACGCGAATCGTAACGGTCACGGCGGCGGCGGCGGCGACGAGTCTGACGGTCACCAGTACGGGCAGTCTCGTTAATAACAGCACACTGACTGTCTCTGCAACGCTGGCTGGCACAGGCGTGCTGACTAATAGCGCTACAGGCACGTTGAACATCGGTGGTTCGGCTACCATCACTACGCTTAACGCGAGTACCGTTGGCAACACTGTCTCCTACACTGGCGCTGCCGCTCAAACGATAATACCCACGACCTATGCCACGCTCACGACGAGCGGCGCTGGGGTCAAGACCAACTCCGGTGTGGTGACAGTCAACACGGCACTGACCGGCACGAACTTGACCAATGCTGCGACCGGAGCCCTCAATCTTGCGGGTACGTCATCGATCACTACGCTGACCAATGCGGGAGCCATCACCAAGACCGGAGCGGGCGCGATTTCCACCGCGCTTGCCTCGTTTACTAACGCTGCCACGGGCACAGTCAATCTCAATGGCACTGGCACACTCACCGGGCTGACCAACAGCGGCATCGTCAACCTCACCAGTTCGGGCACGATCACATCGTTGACCAATGCTGCCACGGGCACATTGAACATCAGCGCCGCCACCGTACCCACCATCACCACGCTGACTGCGACTGCTGTTGGCAACATCGTCAACTACACAGGCACCGGACAAACGATCAAAGCAACCTCTTATTCGAAGCTCAATATCAACGGTACGGCAACCAACACCGGCACGACGACCGTTGCGACCGCATTGGGTGGAACGGGCACGCTCACCAATGGAGCCGCAGCGAGCGTATTAAACATTGGCGGCACTTCGACTATCACCGGACTCACTGCAACTTTTGTGGGCAACACGGTGAATTACACAGGGGCTGCCGCTCAAACGATCTACCCGACGGCCTATAACAAGCTTGGCACTAGCGGTGCCGGCGCTAAAACGATTGCAGCGGCTCCTGCCGCTGCAATTACCGTGGCTGGTACTCTGGTTGTTACGGGAGGGGCGCTGACGAATAACAACACACTGACTGTGACGGGAGTCATGTCTGGAGCGGGCTCGATAATTAATGCCACTGCCGCAAGTATTTTGAACCTAGCGAGTACCCCCACCATCACCACGCTTACTGCGACCGCTGTCGGCAACACGGTCAATTACACTGGTGCTGCGGCTCAAACCGTAAAATTGACGGCTGGTGCTGGCGGGCAATATCACAATCTGGGGCTGTTGGGCGCGGGCGTTAAAACGATGCCAACCAATTTTCAAATCAACGGCACAACCACTGTTGGCAGCACCATCGGTCTTGGTGCTAATGGCACCAAAGTATTCGTTGGGCTGGTCACAATCAATGCTGGTGGGGTCTGGAATAACGCAGTAAATCGCGCAGTCACATTTCGCGGCGGGCTCACCCACAACGGCGCCACCTTCACCGCAGGAACCGGACTTTATACATTCAGTACGGCGACACCCCAGTCGATTAACTGCACAGCGCCGTCAACGATGACGATTCCAAGTGTCACAGTCACTGCACCCACTGTGTTGACCAATAACTGTAATCTCACCGTGAGCACTGCGTTGGCGGGAACCGGCAATTTCACCAATGGCGCAAGCGGCACGCTTAGCTACAGTGTTGCCGCTGCCCCTGCGATCACCACTTTTATTGCCAACACGGCTGGCAATACGGTCAATTACACGGGCGCGGCGCAAACCGTGAGGCCGGTGGCCTATTCCAATCTTGGTTTGAGCGGGAGTGGTATCAAAACGCTCACTGGGGTCAGCACGGTAGGTGGCAATTTAACGATGTCTGGCGCAGCCGGCACGAGTGCTACCGTCGCTACGCCTCTGACTGTAGGAGGTAATCTCAGTCTCGCAGCAGGAAACACCTTAGCTAACGGAGCGAATGCGGTCTCTTTGGCGGGTAACTTTGCACAGAACGGTACTTTCACCGCAGGAGCGGGGGTATTCACCCTCACCGGAACGACCCCTCACAACATTTCTGGCACAGGAGCGCTGGGCTTTAATAATTTAACCGTGAGTAATAGCGGGTCGATTACTTTGGCGCGTAATGTGACAGTGACCAGTGCTATTTCAGGCACGTTTACGCTAACCCAAGTTTGCCCTGATTACACACTGACCTCCAATGGCGGGGTAACGGTGCAGCACACTTGTTCGTCATTGATCAGCTCCATCAATCGCGCTAACGCCAACCCAACCACTGCCGCCACGGTTTCGTGGACGGTGATTTTCAATCAAAGTGTGAGCGGAGTGGATGCCAGTGCTTTTGGATTGGTGGCGACGGGGCTTACTGGCACTTCTATTGCCTCGGTAACGGGGAGCGGTACAACTTGGACGGTTACGGCCAATACGGGTAGCGGTATCGGCACCTTGGGCTTGAATCAAACTGGCCCTGGGGTAGTTGTACCCACCTTGAGTGGCACATTCACTGGACAGGTTTACGATGTAAGTATTCAAACCTGCTTTACTGATAACTTTAATCGGGCGGACGGTGTGCCAGCGGGAAATTGGGTAGTGGCGAACGAAGGAGGGACCTTCGGTAATCCCAAAATTGTGAGCAATCGTTTGCGACTGACCGATGCGACCGGCGGTGTTTCTACCATGGCCGCATTGCAGCAATTGTTTCCTGCTGCAGGTAACAAGGTTGTCGTTGTGTTTGATTACTTCGCGTATGGCGGTACGGTTGGCGCAGACGGCATTGGCGTAGTGCTCTCGGATGCTTCGGTCGCGCCGGTTCCCGGTGCTTTTGGCGGATCGCTGGGATATGCGCCCAAGCAGGCGAGTGCAGGTGGTGATACGACTCATCCAGGGTTCGCGGGTGGCTGGATCGGACTGGCAGTTGACGAGTACGGTAATTTCTCGGCTAATACCGAAGGCCGTAGCGGAGGTGCTGCACCAGGCTTAACCGTCGATTCTATCGCTGTCAGGGGATCTGGCTCAGGTTATACCGGCTACCCTTATCATCGTGGCACTGCAACATTGACACCGGGGATTGACCTTCTGGGTGCTACGCCAGCGCCGGGGCATCGCTATCGCATCACCATTGATCATACCAATGGCACGAATGCATGGACTTCGGTTGAACGTGATACTACCGGTACGGGTACAGCATATGCCGCATTGGTTGCGCCTTATGACGCCAAGGCTGAAATCGGTCAGGCGGCAGTACCAACCAATTGGTTTTTATCGTTCACTGGCGCTACGGGGGGCTCAACGAATATCCATGAGGTGGATAATCTGCAAGTATGTACGGCACAGCCGCAGCCACTGCCGACACTGAACCACATCCGTATCATGCACAATGGGCAAGGCTTGACCTGTATGCCCGAAACCGTGGCGGTAAAAGCTTGTGCAGATGCAAGCTGCTCAACGCTATATTTGGGTAGCGTGACTGCTAGCTTGGGTACCACAGGAGGAACTTGGTCGGCTAACCCTGTGACGTTTACGGGAGGCCAGGCCACCGTGACGCTTGCGCAACTGACGGCAGGTAATGTGACATTGAGCGGGGCGGCGACAGCACCGGTTGCGGTTGGTAGTCGCTGCTTTAATGGGGCGACAGAAACTTGTACGCTGAGCTTTACCGATGCGGGGCTGATATTGAGTAGTGCAGCTGGAGGCACTGAGGCGACTGTGCCTACACAGACTGCGGGAGTGGCTTCTGCCCAATATGTGCTGAGAGCAGTGAAGACTGACAAGGTGACCAAAGCGTGTGAGGGCGCGTTGGTTGGTGCGCAGACGGTTAATTTTGGCTACGAGTGTAACGACCCTAGTTCGTGTGCAACAGGCAATTTGTTGAGTGTGAATGGCACTGCCGTGCAAAGTAATCCCAATGGCGGTGGTTATAGTTATACCGGCATTAGTCTGACCTTCGATGCCAACGGCAATACTGCTCCGCTCACTTTTAGTTATGAAGATGTGGGGCAAGTGACGCTGCGGATGCTTAAAGCAGTGAACGGCAAAAATTTGCTGGGTAATTCCAATGCTTTTATCGTTAAGCCAGATCACTTTGCGGTGGACGTTTGTGCGGCAGCAACTGCTGGAGATTGTCCGTTGAACACGGCCGCGACGCCGATCGATGGCACTGGGAGTGTTTTGGCGATTGCCGGTACTGCATCCACTCAAACAGGAGCTGCTTTTAAAGCGACGGTGCGTGCGATGTCGGCCAATAACAACGTCACGCCGAGTTTTAGTACGGCTGGTTCAGTCGCCTATGGCAGCGAGACAGTACTATTGGGGAATACATGTGTTGCGCCGATCGTTTCTCCTGCAACGGTCTGCCCTGCGGCAGGTGTGCTGAATGGCAGCACGTCACTTACGCGTAATAGCTTTTTGAGTGGAATAAAAACGGTGAGTGATCTTACTTGGAGCGAGGTGGGCGTGCTCAAACTGTCGGCGTCTAGTAGCTTGTTTATGGGACAGGCAAGTACGGCGATAGGCTCTAGTGCCAATGCAGGCCGTTTCAAGCCGGGGTACTTTGATACAGCGGTAACGGGGCCGATGCTTTGTGCAACAGGTTTGTGTAGCGTTCCCATCACGACGATGGCGTATTCCGGCCAGACGTTTGCAGGTGCGACGGCTACCGCAAAAAATCTGGCGGGGAGTGTTACGGCGAATTACACCGGCGCATTCGCCAAGGCCGTGACATTGAGTGCGGTGAATGGCGTAACGGGCACGACGGCTGTGAGTGGAGGAGCTTTGAGCGGAACAGCAGCGCTTGTTGCTACCGATTTCGCCAATGGCGTTGGCACGCTGACAGGAGTTGCTGCGACCAATGCGGGGGCGCCTATATTCTCGTTTACTACCGTACCAACCGCACCGACCGATGTGTATTTGCACGCGGTGGATACGGACGCGGTGGCTTCTGGAACTTCGCCTGCAACGCAGGGCGGGGCGAAGGTGGTGAGCGGAAGAATAAAAATACCTAATGCCTATGGCTCTGAGTTACTGCCATTGACGTTATTGGCTACAGCTCAGTATTACAGCAGCACCAGCTGGGTGACGAGTTTGACGGATAGTGCGACGACATTATCGGGTGTTTCGAGCAGTTATGCTGTCGGTGCGGGAACAACGCTGGTTACGCTTACTCCATTAAGTGGAACTTTGGCATCAGGGATTTTGAGTATCAAGCTGGGAAAGCCGACCCCTACTGGAACTGGAAAAGTAACGGTCACGCCAACCTCGACGGCAACATATCTTCCTGTTACACCGGGTACTGCCACCTTCGGCGTTTATCAGCAGCGCAAAGAGTTTATCTACATGCGCGAAAGCTACTAATCGGTGATGAGGGGTTTTAATTTATTTGCATTGCTGTTGCAGCTGAGTGTTTCCTCTGTGCAGGCGGCGGAATCAGAAGCGCCTCCCGCCCCTAGTTTTCCTCTGCCATCGGCTATTGCTGAGAAGGGGGTAGCTTCCGCTCCGGCCGCAATAGCCCAGTCCGCACCGGCTTACGAAGAAAAGAGCAAGGTCGATTGGATGTGGGAGATTGATCCTTACTACACCGATTTTGGCGTAAACATTCCGCTGACCAGTAAACCTATCCCAACCATTCGCTCAACTAGTGAGGCGGTTATTTATCGCGAGCTGATTGAAGGTTCGCTCATCCCGCGTTTTATGGTGGTGGAAACGAGTATTTATCCGATGCCCTTGCTGGGTACGTATTTGAAAGCAAGCGAGCCTAATTTTTACGGGCAGGGGCGCATCGGTCACCACTCCAGCGTAAATATTCTTGAGTCTGCGACGGCGGGGTTTCAGGAGCCGTGGGCGGTATCCGCCTTTTTTGGCAATATCGCGAAGATTGTGCGGCCCGGCGAGCAGCGTAAGGGAAGTAACGTGGGCTACACCGGTTACCTTATAAGTGCGGGCGTAAAACACATTAAAAACAATGACATGATTGATGATCGATGGATGGAGTTTGAGTGGAAGATTAAAGGTAATGTTGATTATTTCGATGAAAAGCTGGGTTGGAGTTTTCGGATTGGGAGCAAGTTGCACGATAACGAGTTGATCACCGATGTGCTTTATTTGAGTCTCTATCGCAGTAATTTGAATGCGCATCTCCCTTTTTTAGATTGGATTAGTAATTCGGCTTTAGATGTAAAGATGCACTTTGCCAAAAAAACGGGACATTTGATTCGCCAAGAATATGTAATCGGTAAAAAATATCCGCGAGTGGGGCAGGCTTACACGCCGACGTTAGATATTGGGGTAGTTTGGTCTAGCCCAGAGGAGTATTCAGGGTTGTTGCGTACCACTGAGGTGAATACGCTGACGTTGGTGTTTCGACCCTCGGTGCAATTTTAAGGATTATTTGGCAGGATATTTGTAGATAAGTGAGAGATCGTTTGACAGGGGGCGAATCTCTCGCATACAATCCGCGCCCTTCGAAGTTTACTAACTCTTTTGTATTAGGAAGTGCCATGAAAACATTTTCCGCTAAGCAACACGAAGTCCAGCATGACTGGCTTTTGGTCGATGCTTCCAATTCTATTCTGGGTCGCCTAGCGAGCCAGATCGCTGCACGCTTGCGTGGCAAGCATAAGGCGATTTACACACCTCACGTTGATACCGGCGATTTCGTCGTGGTTGTTAACGCGGACAAAGTACGTGTTACCGGCAACAAAGCTGAAGCCAAGATGTACTACCGTCACACTGGTTATCCAGGCGGTATCTACGAGACTAACTTCACTAAGTTGCGTCAGCGTCACCCACAGCGCGTTCTGCAAAAAGCAGTGCGTGGTATGTTGCCTAAAGGCCCGTTGGGTTACGCGATGTTGCGTAAGCTGAAGGTTTATGCCGGTGCAACACACCCACATAGCGCGCAGCAACCTAAACCTATCGATTTGTTAAAGGCGTAATCATGAGTGTGACTTATAACTACGGCACTGGCCGTCGCAAAAGCGCAGTAGCCCGCGTATTTATGAAACCTGGTAAAGGCGTTATCGTTGTAAACGATAAGCCGCTAGATGAATTCTTTGCTCGTGAAACTGGCCGTATGGTGGTGCGTCAACCACTTGAGTTGACTGCGATGAGCGATAAATTCGACATCATGGTAAACGTTGCCGGTGGCGGTGAGTCTGGTCAAGCGGGTGCTGTTCGTCATGGCATTACGCGTGCTCTAATTAATTATGATGCTTCGCTAAAGCCAACATTGAGCCAAGCAGGTCTGGTGACTCGTGATGCGCGTGAAGTTGAACGTAAAAAAGTGGGCTTGCGCAAAGCTCGCCGCAGGAAACAGTTCTCCAAGCGTTAATCGCTTGTGGAGTGCAGAAAAAACCGCCTTCGGGCGGTTTTTTCATTTATTATTTGCCCCTTCAAATTGGCATGGGAGCTTAATGTGATTAAGGTCGGAATAGTCGGTGGCACTGGGTACACAGGGGTTGAACTATTACGTTTGTTGGCGTTACATCCGCAGGTGGTGTTGCGGGCGATTACTTCACGTGCGGATGCAGGTACGCCGGTGAGTCAAATGTTCCCTAGCTTGCGTGGTTATGTTAATTTGGCCTTTACGCATCCGGATGAAGCCTCCTTGGATCAATGCGATGTGGTTTTTTTCGCCACGCCAAATGGCATTGCGATGCAGCAGACGCGCGCTTTGCTAGATGCTGGTGTGCGGGTGATCGACCTTGCCGCAGACTTTCGCATTAAAGATATTGCCGAGTGGGAAAAATGGTACGGCATGACCCACGCTTGCCCTGATTTGGTGGCTGAGGCGGTGTATGGCTTGCCCGAGGTGAATCGGGCGCAGATTAAGCAAGCGCGCTTGGTGGCAAATCCAGGCTGCTATCCAACCGCAGTGCAGCTGGGTTTTATTCCTTTGCTTGAAGCGGGGCTGGTGGATGCTAGCCAGCTCATCGCGGATGCGAAATCAGGTGTGTCCGGCGCGGGGCGCAAGGCAGAAATTTCCGCGTTGTTGGCTGAGGCTGCAGATAGTTTTAAAGCGTATGGCGTGGCAGGGCATCGTCATTTGCCGGAAATTAAACAGGGCTTGGCAAGCGTTTCTGGCGCCCCTGTTGGGCTCACTTTTGTGCCGCACCTCACGCCGATGATTCGGGGCATACACGCAACGCTGTATGCGCAAATAAAAACGGATATTGATTTGCAGTCGCTATTTGAAAAGCGTTATGCGAATGAGGCGTTTGTAGATGTGTTGCCAGCGGGCAGTCATCCTGAAACGCGTTCAGTACGTGGCTCAAATCTGTGCCGGATTGCGGTGCATCGGCCACAGGGGGGTAATACGGCCGTCATTTTGTCGGTGATCGACAATTTGGTGAAGGGGGCGGCGGGCCAAGCGGTGCAAAATATGAACATTATGTTTGGCTTGCCCGAAGCGACAGCACTCAATGTGTTGCCTTTGTTGCCTTAGCGATGCTCAAAAAGTTTACCCGAAAATTTAGTATTTCAGCGCCGCGCTTGTCGGTGCGGCCGCATGTGCCGTGGTATGTGCGTTGGGCGATTACGATCCCCTTTATTATCGCGGCGGGGACTTTGGTGTGGTGGGCTTATGACTCAGGTTTGGAGTTGGCTGGCTTTCATCGGGGGCAAGCGGAAAAAGAGTTGGATGTATTGCGTGATCGAGTTGTTTTTCTCGAAAGTGAAAATGAAAAGTTGACGAGCCAGCACTCGGCAGATGAGCGACAAGCGCAGATTGAAACCGCTGCCATGCAGGAGACTATGTCGCAGGTCAAAATCTTGAATGAGGAAAATATTCGAATAAAAGAAGACTTGTCCTTTTTTCAGAACTTGCCGCTTACCTCAGGGCGTGAGGCAGAGTTGAGTATTCATAAGTTAAAGATTGAGCCAGATGCGCTACCGAATGAATATCACTGTCGCTTGCTGTTGGTACAAAACGTGCAGCAGCGCGGCAAGGAGTTTCAGGGGCATCTACAATTGCTGGTGACGGCAAAGCAAGATGGTAAAAAAGTGATGCTACAATTCCCGCAAGAGAATTCGCCGAACATCGCGGAGGGTAATTTAAATTTTAAATACTATTTGCGCGTAGATCGAGCCTTTAAATTACCACCAGGCGCCCATATAGAGAGTGTGCAAGTGAGGGTATTTGAAAAAGGTTTGCGCGAACCAAAAATCAAGCAGGCAGCAGAGCTGTCTTAAACGGGAGTTATAAATATGTTTGGTAACCGACCTACTAAGCCGCAAAATCGAATTGATTCACTGATTGGAGCAGGAACAAAAATTATTGGTGATATTCAGTTTAGCGGAGGCTTGCGGATCGATGGCGAGGTGAATGGAAATGTCATCGCAACACCGGGCAAAACAAGCACTTTGGTATTGAGCGAGCACGCACGTGTTGATGGTGAAATTGGCGTCACACATTTGGTTGCGAATGGTGTGGTAACAGGGCCTGTGAAAGCTTCAGAATATCTAGAATTGCAAAGCAAAGCTAAGCTCATAGGCGATGTCCACTATAAGACAATGGAGATTCAGCTGGGTGCGATTGTTGAGGGTAAGTTGATCCACCTCACAGAAATTTCTGATAAAGTGGTGACCCTGAAATTGAGCGGCACCGAATCCTAACAAATTTTCCCTGGAGATAAATGATGAATACAGTAGCTGATGCAGCAGTAACCGACTTGCTAATTTTTACCGATAGCGCGGCGAATAAAGTAAAACTTTTGATTGAAGAAGAAGGTAACGCTGAGTTGAAACTTCGCGTGTTTGTGAGTGGTGGTGGATGCTCCGGTTTTCAATACGGCTTTACGTTCGATGAAGTGGCAAATGAAGATGACACCGTGTTGGATAAGAACGGCGTTAAATTGCTTATCGACCCAATGAGTTTTCAATACTTGGCTGGTGCTGAGATTGATTACCAAGAAGGCTTAGAAGGCGCGCAGTTCGTGATTAAAAATCCGAATGCGACAACAACTTGCGGTTGCGGTTCTTCTTTCTCGGCTTAATTTGTTGAGTTGTGGGTCGGGTTTTAACCCGACATGTTGGGCTGAAGCCCGATCTTCATTATGCGGATATGGTTACTAAAAAAGGCGCTTCGGCGCCTTTTTTATTTTTGGTAAATCGCGCCGAGAATGCAGGGATGTTTTGCTCCCGTCGCTTCGGGCAGGTTCGCACTTTTGCCGTTGATGGTTTGCTGAGCAAGCCAAGCGAAAGCGATGGATTCAAGCCAATTTGCGCCAATGCCCAAAACGTCAGTGAGTTGAATATTGCATTGAGGTAGCGATTGTTCAAGACTTCGCACGAGCGCACCGTTATAAGCGCCACCGCCGCATAAATAAACTTCCTCTGCACCAGCGCAATAGCGTTGAATGGAATCAGCGATGCCATGAACGGTCAATGCCAATAAAGTAGTTTGCACATCTTCAGCTAACTCATTTCCGTGGAGTTGCGCTTTTAGCCAGTGGAGATTAAATAAATCGCGGCCGCAGCTTTTCGGTGGGGGCGCGCTAAAAAAAGATTCACTCTTTAGTTTTTCGAGCAAGGATGGAATTACTTTTCCTCCACTTGCCCACGCCCCGTCTTTATCGTAAGCGCACCCCCGATGTTCGTGTATCCACGCATCCATGAGCAAATTACCTGGCCCACAGTCGAAGCCAATAGTGGGTTGCTTCGGCGATAGGTTGGTTAGATTGCTAATGCCACCAATGTTTACAATAACGCGATGGATGCTGGGGTGACGCAACACGCGATCATGGAAGGAGGGCACTAGTGGTGCACCTTGGCCGTGGGCGGCAATGTCGCGACTGCGAAAGTCGCTGACCACGTCAATGTTGGTTAATTCGGCGAGGAGCGAGGCATTGCCCAATTGCACGGTGTAGCCGAGCTCAGGTCGATGGCGAATGGTTTGGCCGTGGCAGCCAATGGCGCGAATTTTTTCAGCAGAAATACTGTGGGTTTTTAATAGCGCTAAAGTTGCAGTAGCATAATCTGTGGCTAGTTGATTCGCCGTGATTTGCGCTTGGTGCAGTTCGTTGATGGCTGGATGGTGAAGTGCAAGTAGCGTTGCTTTGAGAGAATCAGAATAGGGCTGAAAGTGTGTGGCGAGTAGCTTAGTGTGTGCGCTAGAAAAATCGACTAACGCAACGTCGATTCCGTCCAAGCTGGTGCCGGACATGATGCCGATGAATAAGTCCGAGTTATTCACCGACAACGTTTTAATCTAGTTTGGCTAGTTTGGTATTGTGCAGCATCGCCAAACGCTCATTCAGTTCGCGAGTGCTTTCTAAGAAGGCGGATTTCTGTGCTGAGCTGACAGGAGACGCGTCAGGTAGTGCTACACGAAGTGGATCGCGCTGCGTGCCATCAATTTTGAATTCATAGTGAAGGTGTGGGCCTGTTGCTAAGCCGGTCATGCCGACGTAGGCGATGATCTCACCCTGACTGACGCGCTGACCAACGCGCAAGCCTGCGGCAAAGCGAGAGAGGTGTCCATAAACAGTTGTGTAGTGGCCTTGATGATTAACCATCACTACATTGCCATAACCGCTCTGCTTGCCTATTAGCGCCACGGTGCCATCCGCAGTTACTTTAACCTTCGTTCCGGTTGGGGCGGCATAATCCACGCCTTTGTGGGCGCGCCATTTGTTCAGCACAGGGTGAAAGCGCGAGGTGGTAAAGCCAGAGCTAACGCGAGAAAACTCAATCGGCGAGCGCAAGAAAGCTTTGCGCATGCTCTTGCCTTCTTGTGTGTAGTAGTTGCCGTTGGTGTTACTAGTTTGGAAGTAAACAGCACGATAGGCATGGCCCTGATTAACAAATTCTGCTGCCAAAATACGCCCAGAGCGCACCGCTTGCCCATTGCTGTAAGTCATTTCATACACGACGGTAAATTTGTCACCTTTGCGTAAATCGCGATGAAAGTCGATATCTCCGCCAAAAATCTCAGCCATTTGATTTGCCACAGGGTCGGTTAGTCCCGCCGCATCCGTTGCTGCATATAGGCTAGTTTTAATTTCGCCGGTACGCATAAAAGTGCGCTGCTCGAGTTGCACTGGAAAAGTGTTCGTCTTAAAACCTGAATCAGTTTTGTCGATCACGACCTGAGCGCCGCCATTGTTCAGGTAACGCAGGGCTAGCAAACTGCCGTCTGCGGCTATTTCAGATTGAACCTCTTGACCAACACCGAGTTTGCGAAGTGATTCAGCGGCTTTGTCTTTAAGCAGATATTCGGTTGCGGCGGCATCTTCGATGCTCAGCCTGCGTAGTAGTTCAGCAACCGTATCTCCGCGCTGCACTCGCTCGTTACGCCAAAAAGTGGCTGTTGTGCTGGCAGTTTGTGCCGCAACGGGTAAGGCGATCTCCTCAACAACCGTTACTTGCTCGCCAATATTAAAAGTGGATTGCGGCATGACACCGAAGGCGGTGACTACGCCAAAAAGAGGCAACGTAGAAATGGTCACGAACCATCTCAGCTTCATTTTGTATGCTTGCGACATTGTGTTTTGCGGTAACATTCGCGCCTCCCAAGGCTGCAATGAATCGGTTTTGACGAACACTAGTTCGCGAATTGGGCGCCACTTTACCAGAAAGCCGCATTGCCTCAAAGCCCGCCGAGGTATTCCTTTATCTTTGGAACAAATGGATTGACGTTGACGATGAGTGGCAGCCTGATCCCGATAAGCGGCCAATTGCGTATTGACCACAAATAGAATTGAACGATGACTCAGCAAAATACCCTAGACATTATTAAGCGTGGCGCCGAAGAGCTTTTAATAGAAAGCGAATTAAAACAAAAGCTTGCAAAAAGTAGCCCGCTGCGAATTAAAGCGGGTTTTGATCCAACCGCGCCTGATTTGCACCTCGGCCACACTGTTCTATTAAACAAGATGCGTCAGTTGCAGGATTTGGGCCATCACGCCTTATTCCTGATTGGCGACTTCACCGGCATGATTGGCGACCCAACGGGTAAAAACGCCACCCGCCCACCGTTGACGCGCGAGCAAGTGCTAACGAATGCGCAAAGTTACAAAGATCAAGTGTTTAAGGTGCTCGACCCCGCCAAGACGGAAGTGGTGTTTAACTCCACTTGGATGGATAAGTTCAGCGCAGTCGATTTAATTCGGTTGGCGGCCACTCACACGGTAGCGCAAATGCTGGAGCGCGATGATTTTTCTAAACGCTACAAAAATAATCAGCCGATTGCCATTCATGAGTTTATCTACCCGCTGGTTCAAGGCTATGATTCTGTGGCTCTCAAAGCCGACATCGAGCTAGGCGGCACTGATCAAAAATTTAACTTGTTGATGGGGCGCGAACTGCAAAAACACTTTGGCCAAGCACCTCAGTGCGTGCTCACCATGCCCTTGCTTGAAGGTTTAGACGGCGTCAATAAAATGTCCAAGTCGTTGGGCAACTACATCGGCATCACCGATGCACCACAAGACATGTTCGGCAAAATCATGTCTATTTCAGATAAATTGATGTGGCGCTATCTGGAGCTGCTTTCTTTTGAAAGCCTTACCACCATTGCGCAATGGCATGAAGAAGTGTTGAATGGTCGCAACCCGCGTGACATTAAAGTGTTGCTGGCGCAAGAGATCGTCGCTCGCTTCCATTCCAAAAAAGCAGCCGAAGACGCGCTCACTGAATTTGAGGCGCGTTTCCAAAAAGGCGTGTTGCCGGATGACATGCCAGAAATCACCGTGACCAGCACGGACGGCACTATCGGCGTGCCCCAAATGCTTAAACAAGCCAATCTGGTTGCTAGTACCTCAGAGGCGATGCGCATGATTGAGGCGGGGGCGGTTAAGCTGGATGGAGAAAAGATCAGCGATAAATCCCTACAAATCAAGGCGGGCGCAGTGGTTGTGGCGCAGGTGGGCAAGCGCAAGTTCGGGCGGGTGACGGTTGGTTAAAGAATAGTGACGAAAATTGTCACTTAAACTGACCGAATTTGATACCGATATTCCTGCGCAGGCGCGAGGCCAGCGTTGAAAGCTATTAAAAATAGTGTAATGCAATCAATTTGTTGATGATTTATTAGATGCAGCCTGCGCGGGAATGGCAGATAAATATGGCTGGCACGTATCCTGCATCTAACTGGGCGCACACCTCGTGTGTACCCTTCAACAACAAAGGAGCAACAACATGAAACAAATCCAAAAAGGTTTTACATTGATTGAATTGATGATCGTGGTAGCGATTATCGGTATTCTGGCTGCAGTAGCGATTCCTGCGTATCAGGACTACATCGTTAAAGCAAAGTTGTCTAAAGTGCAATCCACTTTGGATCCAGTTAAGTTGGCTCTTGCTCAATACTTTCAAGAAAACGCTTCTTTCCCAGTGGGAACTGAAACAGCTGTAACTGCCGTAGCGGCATCCGCAGCTGGTGGTTTGTTTAGCTCGATCGGTCTTGCAAATACGCCTAACCTACCGGCTGAAGTAAGTGAATTGATCGTAACAACGGCAGCTGGCACTCCAACTGTTGTAGACATGCAGTTGAAACTTGCTGGTATCAAAGCTACGACAATCGATGCATTGACCATAACACTGCGCGCTACCGGCGGTGGAACAGCGATTACATGGACATGTAACGCTAAAACTATTACTGACCCAATTGCGATTAAGTACTTTGGTTGCTAATAGTTGACTGTGTTTAACGCAAACCCCTCCTCGGAGGGGTTTGTTTTTTGTAGGTAATGAATATGTCTTATCGCGCAAGATTGCGGAATTACTTTGGCAAATATAAACGTGTCTGGACATATTCTCTTTTTATAGCAGTATGTCTGATTTATTTGCCGTTTCTCGGCAGTCCATTTGTGTTTGATGACCTGCCTTATTTTACTGGCAATACCTCTAGCTATTCTGTCAGTCCATTATTTCTCTTCGACTTGCGTGGCCTGCCCTATGCAAGCCTAAATTGGACGGCGGCTATATTTAGCGATGCGGTGACGCATTTCTTCCACCTAGGCAATCTGCTGCTACATGTGGCGAATGTCATCTTGCTGTTCTTTTTGCTGCGTCGATTGATTGGCGAGGTCAAAGCAGAGACTGAAAACTCATCCACGCTTATTTGGGGGGCTTGGTTTGGCGCGCTATTTTTCGCTATTCACCCTGTAGCGGTTTACGCCGTTGGCTATGTGGTTGAACGTAGCATTTTGATGGCAACTCTGTTCTCTCTACTTATGCAATTGGCATATCTGCGCGGATTGCTATCGAGACAAAAGCGCTGGCTGGCCTTCGCAGTGGCGGCTTATTTCTTGGCGTGCTTTTCCAAGGAGCATAGCCTGATGATGCCAGCGGTATTAGCGGCGCAAACTATTTTGTTACGTACGAAAATCGTTGCCATAAAGCGCGACCTCTGGGTGAGCTGGATAGCTTTTTTTGTTATTGCGGTACTGGTGATGTTGCGAGCCAAGGGGGTGTTCGGCACACCCTATGAAGCGATGGCTGCAAATTTATTTGAGCAGCATGGAATAATCGAGAGCACTCCTGTGTTGCACCTTTTGAGTGTGCTGACGCAGGCTGGTTTGTTTTTCAAGTATCTGTGGTTATGGCTGTTGCCTAATCCTGCTTGGATGTCGATTGACATGCGTGAGTCTTTTGTTTCATCGGTCACCGCATGGCAAGGTTGGCTGGGGTTGGTTGGCTTTGTGGTGTACGGCTATGTTGCCATTAGGCTACTGTTGCGAGGTGGGGCGACAGGGCTGGCGGGTTTTGCGCTGCTATATCCTTGGTTGCAGTTTGTGGTGGAATTTTCATCCATTCGGGTGCAGGAGCCGTTTGTGCTCTACCGCAGTTATCTGTGGCTGCCGGGTATGATGTTGGTTATCCCGTTGTGGCTGAACAAACTGCCTAGCCGGAGGACGATAGTTGTGTTGAGTCTTGTTGCATTGCTGTTTATACCGCTGACTTTGAATCGTCTGTGGGTATTCGCCGATAACTATCGTTTGTGGAACGATGCCGCTCGATTGTTGCAGAGCGAACGCGAGCCGGGGGCTGACCGGATTTTTTATAACAGAGGTCAGGCTGAAATGGTTATGGGAAAAATGGAGGGGGCAATTGCTGATTTTCAAAGGGCAGCTGTAGCAAGCCCGCAACTAACCACACTTCGTTATCAGTTAGGAATAGCTTTAGTAACTGCAGGGCGTTGTCAGGAAGCAATTGCGGAATTTGAAGCGCAGATTGCAATTAAGCCGGATGAAGGGCGGGCTTATTATGGAAAAGGGTTGGCGCTAATGGGGTTGCACGAAAAAGAGCAAGCATCGCGGCAAATGGAGAGGGGGTGCGAGCTGGGGAATGAAATGGCTTGTACAATGGTGGCGTGGAGGAAATCAATAAAAACTAATTCCGCTTCCGCTGCGCAGCCAAAATCTCCTTAAACTGTTTCAGTTCAGCCTCTATCGTCGAAAGCTCGTAGTAATCTGTTCCCGCTTGTTTCGCTAGCTCTAGCTGTTCAACCGAGGCGCGTAGGTTGCCATGCAAAATGAAGTTGTAGGCCAGTGCGTGGTGTTCTTCTTGCACTCTGCCCAATGCCGAAAAGGTTCTTGCCTGTAGTTCGTACAGCTTGGCGTCGTTTGGATAGGTGAGTATTTTTTCGTTCAGTAATTTCAGAGCTTCATCAAAGTGTCTGTCTTGTAGTAATACATCGGCATAGTCGTAAATCAATGCACGATATTGCGGAAAAGTTTGCGTGGCGGTGCGATAAAAAGCGGCGATATTTTTATCTTGGCCGTCAGCGCGCTTTAGTTTGCCAGCAAGGGTGGTGATCATGGCATTGGTCGGCGCTTGCTGTTGCAAGATGGCGAACTCTTGCTCCGCACGTTTGATTTGATTAGCGCGTAACAGCGCAAGCGTTAATCCATAGCGCTGTGCAATGGGGTTGCCAAATTTTTGTTCGCCGAGTGCGGAAGTAAAAAATGCGATGCCCTCACTAGGAGACTTTACCGAGGCATTTAATTTTGCGCGGACGAGCTGAAAATTCAAACTGTCTGGTACAAGGTGGAAAGGCTGTTGTTGCACGCGGTTTCCCACATCAGCAATGCGTTCTGCGGTGACGGGGTGAGTGCGCAAATAGGTGGGCGTATTTCCTTCCGCTATGCGTGTGGCACGTTGCATTTTTTCAAAAAAAGCGGGCATGGCACGAGTGTCGAAGCCGGACTTTTGCAACGTAGTTAGCCCAATGCGATCGGCCTCTTGCTCGTAGGTGCGAGTGAAGTTGAGTTGGCGTTGCATCGCGCCGCCTTGTGCGCCATAAATGGCGGCAGTGGCAGCTTGTGGGTTGTCACGTGCGGCGATGATGGCGACTGCAATCGCGGCCATTGCGGCGAGCGTGTCGTATTTTTGGCCAGATACCATGCGCGCAAGGTGATGTTGCGTGACGTGTGCGACTTCATGGCTCAACACCGAGGCAAGTTCTGACTCATTTTGCGCGAGCAAAATTAATCCTGTGTTGACGCCGATAAAGCCGCCGGGCATGGCGAAGGCGTTAATGGCGTTTTCATTAATCGCAAAAAACTCATACGCCTGTGTGGGTTCGCCGCTGTTGGCGATGAGTATGCCGCCGAGCTGATTGAGGTAATCGGCTATTTCTGCATCATCGAGATAACTCTTATTAGCGCGAATTTGATACATGCTTTGTTCGCCGATCATGCGCTCTTGCTGAGGCGAAATCATCTCTTGCGAGGCATCACCCAAATCCGGCAAGCCATCGGCGTGGCAAGTTAGGGTGAGAGAGCAGAGCAGTGGGAGAAGCAGTTTTTTCATGGGCGGTATGATAGCCGCTTTGGAGTTTAGTTCCCATATGGGTCATGGACACTTTTTTGTTTAACCCTCAAAATGAACTTACTGAGTGGCTTGGAATGCAATGGACAACATCGGCAAATATCAGATCGTTAAAGAGTTAGGCCGCGGTGCGACAAGCGTCGTGTACTTGGCGTTAGACCCTTTTAGCAATCAGCAGGTGGCATTGAAGCTGTTTAACTTTGATAAGTTACATGACAGCTCCACCGCTAAAATATATCGCAAGCTGTTGCTGACCGAAGCCTCGCTCGCTGGAAAGTTATCACACCCCCACATTGTAAAAATTCATGATGCCATGATGGATGGTGATGTGAACTACATCGTCATGGAGTACGTTGAGGGCGAAACCTTGGAGCGTATTGCTGAGGTCGACAATTTGCTTAGCTTGAGCCGAGCGGCCGAGATTGTTTATAAATGTTGTAAGGCATTGGAATACGCGCAGTATCAAGGCGTGATACACCGCGACATTAAACCGGCCAATATTTTGTTATGTGGCGAGAGTGATATTAAGATTTCGGATTTCGGCGCGGCAATGTTGGATAGTCAGCAAAGTACGCAGGTGAGCGGCGTAGGTTCTCCTGCCTACATGTCGCCCGAACAAATCAAAGAGCAGGTACTCAATCACCAAACGGATATTTTTTCTTTGGGTGTCACGATGTATCGCATGTTGACAGGGCGGCTTCCCTACGATGCGGCGAATAACTACAGCATGATTTACCAGATCATGAACATCGAGCCGCCACCGCCCAGTACGTTCCGCCCAGAAATCCCTAAAGAGTTGGATGCCATCGTGTTGCGCGCGATGTCAAAGGACACTAAGCAACGCTATCAAACGTGGGATGAGTTCGCGCGAGATCTTGTTGCCTTTATCAGCTATAGCGTAGAGCCGCAGGCAGAATTTTTTGATACCGAGAAATTCGATACAGTCCGCTCGTTGTCATTCTTTAAAAACTTCACCGATGTTGAGTTGTGGGAAGTGTTGCGTATCAGCGTGTGGCATAAATTTGATGCCGATCATCACCTCATTACCGAGGGTGAAGAAGGGCGGCATTTTTATATTTTGGCGCAGGGTACCGTCAAGGTATTGAAACAAGAGCGCCTGCTAGGCATATTGCACAAAGGCGAATGTTTTGGCGAAATGGCGCATCTGGCTGAAAAAGAATCTAAGCGCTCTGCTGATGTGGTGGCCAAAACCCATTTAACGTTAATCGAAATTGATCCAGAAGTTTTAGCTAAAGCATCACAAGGATGTCGCTATCAATTTAGTGAGGTGTTTTTACGTATGCTGGTGAAGCGTCTCTCTGTGGCGAATACTCGCATTTCACATTTGTTAAGCGATAACCAAGAGTCGAGTTGAGTTGTCATCAATTTTTAACTGATTTCGGCGATGATCGCCGTGAAAAGTTAATGTTCTATGAGGTCAGGCAATAATGAGCCCTTTAAAAAATGCGCTACAGGAAAGTGTGGCACAACAGCGCGCCCTACTCGCGACCGTGCTGCGCGAGCCGTTGCATCAGCTTGCCTTGAAATGTGCAAACGTATGGGGAGATCGCTCACAACTTGAATCTTTGTTGGGCGATGCGCTGAAGGAGTTGCCTTACTGCAAGCATCTTTATGTGCTGGATGAGAATTTGATTCAGTTGACCGACAATATCAGCCATGAAGGCCCGCAGATGGGTTTGGGGCGAGATCGCTCGATGCGCCCTTATTTGGGTGAGCTAGCCGAGCATGCTGAATTTACCTTGTCGGGTGCTTACATCAGTTTGCAGGAACGTCGCCCCTCGCTTACTGCAACGCAAAGTGTGCGGGACTTATCGGGCAATCTACTGGGGTACATCGGCGTTTATTTTGGTTTGCGCGACTTGCCATTGACTAGCGCGCTATATGAGGAACCACGCCACTGGCAGCAGGTTAAAGGCGATCCGTCTATTCGTAGCACCGTGTTTCAACAAACCCGTGCTGAGAGTTTAATGGATCAGCATATCGATACCGTGATTGGGGTTGTGACCGAACTAATGCTTTATCACGGCGTGTTTCATGTGATGCTGCACTTTTCGAGTAGCCGTGCGATTGTGTGGGTGATGGAAGACCCCTACCGTTATCGCATGTTGGATATTGAAGCGCTGATTGATCCTGATATTTGTTTTGCGTTTCCTCGCGCGACCTACCCTGAAACAGCGATGGTGCCAATGGGCCGGGTGCGTGAGGTGTTAGAGGAGTTTCGTACGCTACGTTTGTTGGACGATATGTTTTATTTGCGCTCGGGTACGTTAAGTATATTTAACGGCTTAGTCGGCTTAACGTTTTCTTGTGACGGATCTCACTACATTCCCTATGATGAATTTTTGTGCAAAGAAAACGAATTTTGGCGAGGCATTACTTCAAGCAAAACTTAGCCCTGAACCCACGCCTGCGCTTCTTCGTAATCACTAAATACGCGAATGTCAGCATCAACAAAAATGCGCGATAACCATGCTTGCCAAGTAATCCACTGATCATCAGTTACGACGGCGATTTTGCTGAAATCATGCTGGTGTTCACGGCTGAAAAATTTAATCTCTTCCCAAGCAACATCGGCGGTGTAGTCGATCATGCCGCGCAGATCAAATAGCAAATCAATTTCGCCTGGCGTTTTGAGCTTGTAGCTAGCGTTTTCTTCAAACTGTTTGAAGTCGGCAATGGTGAATTCGCCGAGTACGGCGATATTGAGCAGATTGTTGGTTTGTTGAATGGTAATCATGATTTCCTTCTTTACTTAATGTCTAGGTGATGTGCGAAAGCTTAACACACCACTGCTAATGATGAGTGCGATGCCGAGCCATCCTTCTACCGGAAGTGTCTCGTCCCACAAAAAAATTCCAAATACGCTGGCGAATACGATTGTGCTGTACGACAAGGTACTGGCGACCAACGTGCTGCCTCTGGTGTACGCTCGAGTGAGGGCGAGCTGCGCCAAGGTGGCGCTAATGCCTAAGCCTAGTAGCAACGGGATGCTGTCGAGTGTAATCGGATGTGTTTCAGTTAGTAGCATGCCGACGCCACCAAAGATAGATGCGATGAGGCTAAAGTAAAATACAACACGCCATTCGGGTTCGCCAAGTGCGCCCAGTTGACGCACGTTAAACATCGCTACGCCGGCTAGTAGTCCTGAAATTAAACCCAGTAGGCCCGGGAGGATTTGTTCTTTTTCGAGTGTCGGATGTAGTAGCAATATGGTGCCGATGAAGCCAAGCAAAATTGCAGAAACCAAAGGGAGGTGAAAGCGCTCATGGAAAATCCACATGGTGAGAATCGTCAGAAACAGAGGTGAGGTGTAGTTAAGCGTGATGGCGGTGGCAAGGGGTAGTACGGTTATGCAGTAGAAAAATAACATCAGCGCAATCGAGCCGGATAGGCCGCGCCACAAATGTCCGCGCCAGTAAGGGGTGCGCAGTGAGCCGCGCTGTTGTTTGATTAAGGCGTAGACCACAAATAGGCCGATGAAGGAGCGGTAGAAAACGAGCTCAACATTGGAAAAGTGAGCGGCGCCAAGTTTGACGAAAACGCCCATGCAAGCGAAGAGCAAGCCAGCAACCAACATCCACAGTGCGCCCATCTAATTTCTTGCCGCTTGCGGCGTAAGTGTCTTTGTAGGCCCTGGTTGTACGGGGCGAAAGCCCAAACAATACACGCTCAAACCCGACCTACAAAAATCCAGCCAACAGTTAGAGGTGCGGATCAAGATTGCGGCGCAAATACTCATGGAAGTGGAGCATGCCGTCTTCAGTGGGCGACTGATAGGGGCCCGCCTCCTCGATGCCTTGCTGGTAAAGTGCCTTACGCCCTTGCTGCATGCGTAGACAGATGGTGTCGTCTTCCACCGCTGTCTCGTGATACGCCTGTTTTTCCGCCTCGATGTAATCTCGTTCAAACAAAACAATATCTTCGGGATAATAAAACTCGACGACGTTGGTGCAAGCTTCGGGGCCTCGCGGAATGATAGTGCTGACCACTAATGTGTTCGGATACCACTCGACCATGATGTTCGGATAGTAGGTGAGCCAGATCGCACCATACTTAGGAATTTTTCCATTGTTATAACGCAACACTTGCTCAGCCCATTTTTCATAAACGGCGCTACCGGGTTTGCGCAATTGATTGTTGATGCCTACCGTTTGCACGCTGTAGTGTTCGCCAAAATCCCAAGCCAAGTCGTTGCAGTCTACAAACTGGCCAAGTCCGGGGTGGAAAGGCACAACGTGATAGTCCTCTTGGTAAACCTCTATGAAGGTTTTCCAATTGAAAGCGTACTCGTCGACCTCAACACGGTCAAACATGTAGCTAGAAAAGTCGATTTCCTTGAAGGCGGGCACGGTGGCCAAATCTGTAGCGATGTCGCGTTGCCCTGTAAATAACAAACCATTCCAACTCTGCAATGGCGTTTTGTTCAGGTGCAGACAAGGATTTTGCGGAAATTGAGGTGCGCCCAGTAATTCGCCATTGGCTTTATAAGTCCAGCGATGAATCGGGCAAACAATGTTTTTGGCGGTGCCGCGACCGGTGAGCATGGTCGCTTGGCGATGGCGGCAAATGTTGGAAAGTAGCTCTACGCCGTTTTCATTGCGCACCAGCATCTTGGCGTTATCCATCCACTCGAGCACATGGTAGTCGTGCAGATTGGGGACCATCAGTTCGTGGCCGACATATTGAGGGCCACGGTCGAATAGCACGCGCTGTTCAATCTCCAACACCTTGGGATCGAAATACCAGCGCAACGGAGGTTGCGCGGAAACCTGATTAAATTGTTCTATCTTTGCTATTTCTGACATACCCACATCCTCATACGGACAATGGTGAATACGGTTTTGAAGAGGCGCGGATTGTCCCCGAAATCACAAGGGGGGGCAACAAAAATTGCGGTAGCGAAGCGGCATTGGGTAAAATGCGCCTCTTTCGTAGAGGGAATAAACCAGATGTCCGCAAAGACCCCGAAGCCCTTGTCTTTTGAGGCAGCCGTGGCGGCATTAGAGCAAGTTGTCGCCGACATGGAGTCCGGCAAATTGTCGTTGGAAGATTCGCTGGCAGCTTATCAACGTGGCGCTGAACTATTGGCGCAATGTCGCAGTCGCTTAGATGATGCGCAGCAACAGGTACAAATTCTAGAAGAAGGTGTGTTGAAAAATTTCAATGAAACAGCAAAGGCTGGCGATGCCTAATTTTCAAACTTGGGTCAGTGCTCATCAGCAACAGTTCGAAGAGGTGTTGGGTTTGTTACTGCCTGCCGCCAATATCGCACCACAAACTTTGCATGCGGCTATGCGCTACAGCGTTTTAGATGGTGGTAAGCGCGTGCGTCCTTTATTGGCTTTTGCGGCAGGTGAATTGGCGGGTGCGCAAATGCACCGTGTAAGCCTAGTGGCTGCCGCAGTAGAGTGCATTCACGCCTATTCGCTAGTGCATGACGATATGCCGTGCATGGACGACGATGTGTTGCGTCGCGGCAAGCCGACTTGCCATGTTGAATATGATGAGGCGGCTGCTTTGCTGGTGGGCGATGCGCTACAAAGTCTGGCTTTCCAATTATTGTCAGAGCCTAATCTTGTGGCTGATCCATTGCGCCAATTAAAAATGGTGCGCTTGCTGGCGGTTTCTTCCGGTTCGCGCGGTATGGCGGGAGGCCAGGCTTTTGATCTGGCCAATGTGGGCAAACAAATTAATGTGTCTGAACTTGAGTTCATGCACATCCACAAAACGGGTGCGTTGATTCGTGCCGCTGTTTTGTTGGGGGCATATTGCGGCGATGACTTGAGCGACGAGCAGTTGGCAAAATTAGACCATTACGCTAAGTGCGTGGGTTTGGCATTTCAGGTGGTGGACGATGTGTTGGATGCGGAAGCAGATACGGTGACACTCGGCAAGACGGCCGGTAAAGATGCTGACAATGATAAGCCCACTTACGTCACGCTACTCGGCGCGCAAGCAGCGAAAAAAATGGCGGCAGAGTTGCATCAAGATGCGCTGCAATCACTCGCCGACTTTGGTGACGAGGCGCAGCGTTTACGCGAATTAGCCGACTTTATTGTGCAAAGAAAGTTCTGATGTACCCTCTCCTCAATACAGTGAACTCCCCTGATGACCTGCGTTTATTAGAGCGCAAGCAATTGCCGCTACTTGCCGAGGAACTGCGTGCTTTCTTAGTTGAGTCGGTGAGTAAAACCGGCGGGCATCTTTCTTCTAATTTGGGCACGGTCGAATTAACGATTGCCTTGCACTATGTGTTCAACACGCCAGAGGACAAATTGGTGTGGGACGTTGGTCATCAAACTTACGCGCACAAAATTTTGACGGGACGGCGCGAGGCGATGAGCACGTTGCGTATGAAAGGCGGTATCGCTGGTTTTCCGAAACGCGATGAAAGTCCTTATGACGCTTTTGGTACAGGGCATTCCAGTACTTCAATTTCTGCGGCACTGGGCATGGCTGTGGCTGCACGTTTAGCGGGCAACAATAATCGCGCGGTTGCAATTATTGGCGATGGCGCGATGACTGGTGGCATGGCGTTCGAAGCGTTGAACAATGCGGGAGCATTGGATGCGAATTTGCTGGTGGTACTGAACGACAACGATATGTCGATTTCTACACCCGTTGGTGCGTTGAATAATTATCTCGCGAAATTAATGTCAGGCCGTTTTTACGCGGCAATGCGGCGCGGTAGTGAAAAAGTGCTGAAGGGTATGCCTCCGGTTTTGGAATTCGCCAAGCGTGCCGAGGAGCACGTCAAAGGCATGGTGATGCCGAGCACACTATTTGAAGAGCTGGGCTTTAATTACATCGGCCCGATTGACGGTCACGATCTCGATACGCTCATTACCACACTACACAATATTCGCGATTTAGAAGGCCCGCAGTTTTTGCATATCGTGACACAGAAGGGTAAGGGTTATTCCCACGCCGAAGAAAACTGTTTGCTCTATCACGGCGTCAGTAAATTTGATCCGGTGTACGGCATTGTTGCTAAACCGGCCTCCAAGAAAACCTATACCGAAGTGTTTGGTGATTGGCTGTGCGACATGGCGGCGGCAGATGACAAACTCGTCGCGATTACGCCGGCGATGTGCGAAGGCTCTGGCATGAGTGACTTTGCAAAGAAATTTCCACAACGCTATTTTGATGTGGGCATTGCCGAGCAACATGCGCTCACCTTTGCGGCGGGCTTAGCGTGCGATGGTTACAAACCGGTAGTGGCGATTTATTCCACTTTCTTGCAACGCGCTTATGACCAATTGATTCATGACATCGCGATTCAAAATTTGCCGGTGATGTTGGCGATTGATCGTGGTGGTTTGGTCGGTGCGGATGGCGCAACACACGCGGGGAGCTTTGATTTTAGTTTCTTGCGTTGCATTCCTAATATGACGGTGATGGCACCGGCAGATGAGAACGAATGTCGCCAAATGCTGACTACTGCATATCACATGAATTCGCCCACCGCCGTGCGTTACCCTCGCGGGGTAGGCACTGGCACGGTTGTCGGTAACACGTTGAATATATTGACTGATATTAAAGGCGAGATTCGTCGTAAAGGCGAAAAAGTAGCCATTCTCTCGTTTGGTTCAATGCTTGCGCCGGCTTTGGAAATTGGTGATGAACTCAATGCTACCGTTGCCAACATGCGTTTTGTAAAGCCAATAGATGAGGCGTTGGTGCTTCAGATGGCTCGCGAACATAGCCTGTTGGTGACGGTAGAGGAAAATGCCATCCAAGGCGGTGCGGGCAGTGCAGTAGCTGAGTGTTTGGCGCAACATGGGATGAGCGTACAAATGCTACATCTTGGATTGCCCGATCACTTTGTTGAGCAAGGTGAGCACAAACAATTGTTGGCCGATTGTGGTCTGGATGCGGCAGGAATAGCCAAGTCGATTAAAAATTCTTTGCAGAAAAATGTTTAAAAAGATGCGCAAGAAAATAACTTGACCATTTTAGTGGGGTAAAAGTTATAATCGCCCTAAGCCCTTAATCGAAAGTTCACCATGAATGCAATTGAAGCGATACCAGACGTACAAAGTAGTGCAGATACCCGTCACCTAGCGATTAACAAAGTCGGTATTAAAAGTATTCGCCACCCTGTGGTGGTTAAAGATAAGAGCGTCGGTGTGCAGCATACTGTCGCCACATTCAATATGTATGTGCATCTGCCGCACAACTTTAAAGGCACACACATGTCGCGCTTCGTGCAGATATTGAATCAGCATGGGCGTGAAATTTCAGTGGAGTCGTTTGAAAGCATCTTGCGCGAAATGACCGACAAGCTGGAAGCCAAGTCAGGCTATATCGAAATGGCATTCCCGTATTTTGTAAATAAAACGGCCCCTGTTTCTGGGGTGCAGAGTTTGCTTGATTACGACGTCACCTTTATCGGTGAAATCGTGGAAGGTAAATACAACTTCACCATGAAGGTGTTGGTTCCAGTGACTAGCCTTTGCCCATGTTCTAAGGAGATTTCGGAGCGTGGTGCGCACAATCAGCGTTCTCACGTTACGCTTACTGTGCGTACTAAGAGCGCAGTGTGGATTGAAGATCTTGTGCGCTTTGCCGAAGAGCAGGCATCGAGCGAGTTGTACGGTTTGCTCAAACGCCCAGACGAAAAATTTGTCACCGAACGAGCTTACGATAATCCGAAATTTGTTGAAGATATGGTGCGCGATGTGGCAGCGGCATTGAATGCAGATGACCGTATCGAAGCTTATGTCGTGGAATCTGAGAACTTTGAATCGATACACAATCACTCTGCTTATGCCTTGATTGAACGGGATAAGGCTGAAAATTAAGTAAAGTATCTGAGTCTAAAATGCATATAAAGCCGGTCGCTATATTTCGTCATTCAGCCACTGAAGGAGCCGGCTATTTCGCCGAGTTTCTAAACGCGCACACCATTCCGTGGCAGATGATCCGTATTGATGAAGGGGATCCAGTTCCGCGTAATGCACAGGATTTTTCTGGGTTGGTATTCATGGGCGGCCCGATGAGTGTGAATGATGATCTGTCTTGGATCTTATTTGTGTTGCCGCTGATTCGCGATGCGGTGGCCCATGACATTCCTCTGCTTGGGCACTGTTTGGGTGGTCAACTGATTTCGAAAGCGCTTGGCGGAACGGTGAGTGTAAATCCGGTCAAGGAAATTGGCTGGGGTGAGGCTACGGTTTCAGACAATGCGACGGCAAGCGAGTGGTTTGGAGATATTAAATCTTTTGACTCATTTCACTGGCATGGCGAAACATTTACCTTGCCCCAAGGCGCGGTACATCTACTTTCCAGCGCGCATTGTCAGAATCAAGCATTCGCCATGGGTAAGCATTTAGCCTTGCAGTGTCATGTTGAAATGACTCAACACATGATTGATGAATGGTGTGAAATAGGGTCTGAAGAGCTGAAAGCAAATGCGGCTAGCCCCGCGGTGCAACAGGCTGACGTCATTAGTGCGCAGGCTAAAGAAAAACTCCCAGAACTGCACCGTGTTGCCTTGCAACTTTATCGTCACTGGCTTCACGGCCTAGCTCGCTAAACGAATGACCTACGTCGTTGCCGAAAGCTGTATTCGATGCAAATACACCGACTGCGTTGATGTGTGTCCGGTAGATTGTTTTCGCGAAGGCGAAAATTTTTTGGTGATTGATCCGGAAGAGTGTATCGACTGTACGTTGTGTGTCGCCGAATGTCCCGCCAATGCTATTTATGCGGAAGATGATTTGCCGGAAGATCAGCGACATTACATTGAGCTGAACGCTGAATTAGCAAAAAAATGGAAACCCATCATCGCGAAAAAAGCGGCACCGGATGATGCGGACGACTGGCTTAAAGTGAAAGAAAAGTTTCATCTGCTGATTCGGTGAGCAACGCCAATCATTTCTTTGATCGAGTTGCCGAGCGCATCCTTCATGCGCAGGCGCCACACTTGCCCGATCTTCGATGCCTTACCGTTATTATTCCTAATTCCCATGTTGCCACGCCGCTTGCACAAGCGTTGATTCGGGTCGCGCAACGCCCTGTTTTGCTGCTGCCGCAAATGGTGACGCTAAATGACTGGGCGCAATCAATTCCGCTGGTTGCCGAAATAGTCACGGATAGTCAGCGCAGTGCCATGTTGTACCAATTACTGCGCGACAAAAAGTGGTTTGAACAAGCTGACTTATGGGGTATGACGCAAGAGTTGCTCGGATTATTCGATGAGCTGACTCATGCGTTGAATACGCTCCCAACAAATGAAGAAGCCTTTGTTGACGCTGTGGAGCAGGCCTATCAGTCACGGCAAAACAGCACTTTGCAGCTTGAGGCGAGGCTGGTTTTTGAGTTATGGCACGCAATGCAAAATGGCCGCGAGTTAGATGCCGCAAGGGTCTATCAGTATCAACTCGCGCAATTGGCGCAACATAACGCGCGCACGCTCTGTGTGCTACGTACTTCTGACTGGACAGGCTTAGAACAACGTTTTCTTGAGCAGTACGCTACGCAAGCAGAGGTGCTGATCTGTGATTTGCGCGAGATGCAAAATGAAAATGTCGATTTTGTAGTGAGCACGTTAGCGGCTGAATCGCAGCTCACTCTGCTTGAACAAGCCGCCTTTCTAAAAAACCAGACGAATTCTTTGCAACAGAGATTGAGCTTTTTCGCTGCCAATAGTTTGGAGCAAGAGGCTAGTGCGGCTGCGATGCAAGTGCGCCTTTGGCTAAAGGCAGGTAAACAAAATATCGCTGTTGTGGCACAAGACCGTGTGGCGGCAAGGCGATTGCGTGCGCTACTTGAACGCGCACAAATTTTAGTGGCCGATGAAACGGGTTGGACTTTTGCCACGCTTTCAGTGAGTACGGTGCTGATGCGCTGGTTAGATGCATTGCAAAGTGACTTTTATCACCATGATCTACTAGATCTGTTGAAGTCACCATTTGTGTTTTCAGAGATGGCGGCTGTTGAGCGTAAAGAGCTTGTCTATCAAATTGAACAGATGCTACGCAAGCAAAGCATCGTGGCGGGACTGGATAAATTTATTGCGCATGCAGGGGCAGAGACCGTTTTACAGCAACCGTTCTTGCGCCTGCGCCAAGCCTCAGGGTTCTTTGAGCAGAATAAACGCCATACCATCAGTGATTGGCTAGGGGCATTGCAGCAAAGTTTGCAGCTCTTGGGTATTGATATTGGTTTGAAAGAAGATGCGGCGGGTGGTCAATTGTTAAGTTTGTTGCAAAGTTGGCAGCAAGAGCTGGCGCAGGATGCAGGCCTCTATCGTTTCGCGGAATGGCGACGTTGGCTCGCGCAAAAATTAGACACCGAAACTTATCGGGATAACAGCATTGATAGCTCGATCTGCTTTACGCATTTGGCAGCAACCCGCTGGCGCCCATTTGATGCGGTGGTGTTGCTAGGTTGTGACGCGGATCATCTACCCAGTGTTGCGAATGGCGGGAGTTGGTTTAATGATGCAGTGCGTGCCAGCCTTAATTTGGCCACTCGTGAAACACATGCGGCAAGACAGCGTGACGATTTGATTGCGCTATTGAGTCTAAATGATTCGATATTAGTGACTTGGCAAAAAGAGCGTAATGGCGAAAAGATTTTGCTGAGTCCCTATTTGCAAATGATACGTGACCTCCATGCGTTAACCTTTGGTCATGAGTTAAGTGAAGAAACTTTGCCAGGTTACCTGTTGGCCGAAGAAGAAAGTTTTCTCGTATTGGCTCAAGCATCGAGGCCCAAGCCCTCAGTCGAAACCGAACAGGTGCCGCAGCGCATCTCGATTAGTGCCTACAACAGCTTGATTGCCTGCCCGTACCAGTTTTTCGCACGACACATTCTGCGTCTAAATGAATTAGATGACGTGCAAGAAGGTATTGAGAAACGCGACTATGGTGAGCGAGTGCACGAAATATTGTGTCGCTTTCATGGGCGCTATCCATTGATAAGCATGCATAAAATCGATGAGATGCAAATACATTTGCAGCAAATTAGCCAAGCCGTTTTTGCGGATTTATTGGCGCAGGATTTTTCTGCGCACGCATGGCTGACGCGCTGGCTTGAGGCAGTGCCGGCATATCTCACTTGGCAAATTGAAAGCGAAGCACAGGGCTGGCGCTATGCCGAAGCGGAAAGCACCTTTGCGAGTGAATTGGAAGGCGTGCAACTGCGTGGACGTATCGACCGCCTCGATGTGCGAGGTGAAGAAAAACGCGTACTCGATTATAAAACTCAAAGCGATCAGGCGTTGCGCAACAAATTATTTGAAGCAGGTGAAGACGTGCAGTTGGCAAGCTATGCCTATGCTTATTCAGCCGATGGTGCTGCATTTCTGAGTATTGAAAACGACAAAGTAAAAGGCATCGAACCTAAACAGAACTTTGCGCAGCTCACACAACTCAATGCGGAGCGATTGGTACAGATGATGGCGCAGCTGCGAAGAGGAGTGCCATTGCCTGCAAATGGAGTTGATGCAAGCTGTGTGCATTGCGAGATGCGGGGTGTGTGTCGCAAAGGAGAGTGGAGATGAGTATCGCCCTCGACCCCAAAAATAGTGTTGTCGTGGAAGCCTGTGCGGGTAGTGGAAAAACATGGCTGTTGGTGTCGCGTATTATTCGTTTATTACTTGAGGGCGTGCCACCGTCGCAGATTCTGGCAATTACTTTCACGCGTAAAGCCGCGCAGGAAATGCAGGCGCGTTTGCAATTGTGGTTGCGCGATTTGGCGATGGCAGATGACTGTAATGTGCGGGAGTTTTTAGCGCAGCGTGGGCTAACAGATTTATCGGTTGAGCGAATGCAAGTGGCGCGTAGTTTGTATGCGCAGGTGTTATTAGCACAGCCCGCAGTAACCATCAGTACTTTTCATGGTTGGTTTATGCAGGTGATGCAACGCGCGCCGCTAAATGCAGACGTGATGCACGGCATGAGCTTGCTTGAGCGGGCGAGCGCTTTGCAGGAAGAGGCATGGGAAGAGCTGCTTGAGCTGATGCGCAAGCAACCAGATAGCTCGGAAGCGCAACACATGCAGTGGTTGTTTGCGCAATGCGGATTGTTCAACACGCGCAAATTGCTTTTTAATTTTTTGCAAAAGCGTGCAGAGTGGTGGGCTTACGTAGAAGGGCAAGCAGATGCGCTAACTTTTGCACTCGAAAATTTGCATCGTGATCTTGCTGTCGATATGGAGATCGACGCGCTTGAAGATTGGGGCATGTGTAGTGCCAGCGATGAGGCCTTGGTTGCGTTTGCACTTCAACTTGCAAGCAATGGCACTGAGGTACAAAAAAACAAAGCTAGCGAATTAGAGCATGCATGGACGGATACACCAGCGGAAGAGCGCTTTTCGCAGGTGTGGCCTTTGTTGTTCACGCAAATGGGCGAGCCACGCAAAATCAAAGCAACTAAGCAGCAAAATGAACCCGTGTTTGTGGTGGCGTTGGCTAATTTGCAGGCCACACTACAAGCCGCACGCGACGCCCAAGCTGAGCAGCAAGCCTATCAGTTAAACGAAGCCGTGCTGAGCTGTGGCGTTCTTTTCCTGGAACGTTACCAAGCACTTAAACAACAAAAGCAACAAATGGATTTTGCCGATTTGGAGTGGCAACTCTGTCGCTTGTTACAAAAAAGTGAGCATGCCGAAACAATGCAGTACAAGCTCGATAGTCGTTATCGCCATGTTCTGCTGGATGAGTTTCAAGATACGAATCCGTTGCAATGGCAGATATTGCGGGCATGGTTTGATGCTTCTGTTGCCGTTGATTCTCAGCCTACGGTGTTTGTGGTGGGCGATCCTAAGCAGTCGATTTACCGTTTCCGTCGTGCGGATGCGCGCTTGTTTGAGGTGGCACGCCAATATTTAAAGGCGCATTTTTTTGCTCATGAGTTGCACAATAATCATACCCGCCGCAATGCGCCGGTGATTCTCGATGCCGTGAACGCAGTGTTCGCAGATCACCCCGAAGGCTTCGTTGATTTTGAATTGCATACCGCAGAGCATGTTGCGCTACCTGGGCATGTGCTGGTGTTGCCACTGGCAATGGCTGAACAAAGTGGCGAAGTGGCTGACGAAAATGCGCCACTTACCCTGCGCAACTCTTTGTTGACGGCCCGCATTGAAGTTGAAGAAGGTGCAAGGAAAATAGAGGCTGTGCAGTTGGCTGATCTATTGCAAACCATCGCCAATGAATGGAGTGTGAATGAAGGCGATAAAAAAAGATCTGCGCGCTATGGTGATGTGATGGTGTTGGTGCGTAGCCGCACTCATTTGGCAGTGTATGAAGAAGCGCTGCGCGCACGCCATATCCCTTTCATTAGTTCGCGCAGGGGCGGATTGCTCGATACGCTTGAAGCAGAAGATGTACAGGCGCTCCTGATGTTTTTGATTACGCCGTTTGCGGATATTGCACTGGCACAGGTGCTACGCACCCCAATTTTTAGTTGTAGTGACGCTGACCTGATATTGCTGTCAGCATGTAGCGAGGAAGGTGGAAAACCCTCGTGGTGGCAAAGGCTGCAACAACTAGCTTCCCCACCTACCTCGTTAAGTCGTGCCGTTGGTTTATTGCAAAACTGGCTGGCCTTAGCTGACAAACTACCGGTACACGATTTACTCGACCGTATTTATTTTGAGGGTGATGTGCTGGCACGTTACGCAGCGGTGTTGCCCGTTGAGATGCGCGCAAAAGTCGTTGCAAACTTGAATGCGTTTATGAAAATGGCGCTCGATATTGATGCTGGGCGGTATCCAAGCTTGCCTCGTTTTTTGCAAGATTTACGCGAATTGCGCGAGAGCAAAGACGATGCCCCTGATGAGGGTAAGTTAGGTGCAATCGGTGATGCAGTGCGTATTTATACGGTGCATGAATCCAAGGGGCTTGAGGCGCCGATTGTTTGGCTACTTGATGCCAATGCGGGGAAAAAAAGTCGGGAAGGCAATGATGTGCTGCTTGATTGGCCAACCGATGCGGTGCGCCCGTTGCACTTCTCACTTTATGCGGAGCAAGCCTCAAGGGGAAAAAAACGTCTACCGATTTTTGAGCAAGAAGCCGCGCAGCAAGCGCGAGAAGAAATGAATTTGCTCTATGTGGCGATGACCAGAGCGCAGCAAGTGCTCATTGTCAGTGGCAGCTCTGCCGGTGAAGATAAAGAAGAGAAAAAGAAAGCCCCTTCATGGTATGACCGAATTTTGCTAGTGGTAAGTGAACAGCCAAACTTGATGATTCTAGCTACTTCGGCAGTCGGTATCTCAGTAGAGAGTGATGATCACCATCACGTGAAGCCATTGTTGCCTGTCATTTTGCCGACGGGTAAGCATGCGGTGCGTAATACGGTGCAGCAACAACGCGGTATCTGGTTGCATGCTTTGCTGCAACACTGCACCGAAAATAAACAAGTAGATGAACGCACTTTGCAGCAACGCTTGGAAATCCCAGCGGATGAACTGTTGGGGCTGTGGCAGCAAGTACTACACCTGCTTGCATTGCCACAGCTTGCCCGCTATTTCGATGAACAACAGTTCGTGATGGCGGCAAATGAAGTGCCCTACGTTAATGCTCAGGGCGAGACAAAGCGCATTGACCGTTTGGTGGAGTTCGCTGACGAAGTGTGGGTGTTGGACTACAAGTTAGGCGGCAGCGGAGAAGTAGCCCGTTATCGTGCACAAATGTTGGAATATCAAGCGGCAATGCAAGCCGTGTATCGAGGAAAGGTAGTACGTTGCGCGTTGATCTTTGTGGATGGGGTGTTATTAGAAGTATCCTAAAGTCATGTGGCGATTATAAATTGCTGCCTTATGTCAAATTTTTCCTAGGCTTCCTCAGGCATAATAGAGCCCATCGAAAACAGGCGTAGCGGAGTACTGGATTGATGCATCAGCAATGAATTTCTCAATAAAAACAATTGACGGCGATGTATAGTTAAATTAAATTCGCGATACTTATGCAAATTTCCCAAATTCTCTCGTTTTTTAAGCGGACTCATCGCGATGCCGGCTGGTTTTGCATCGCCCTTGGTGTAAGAGGAGTTCACTTTGTGAGAGTTCAGCGCGCACATGATCATCTAAAGGTCGTGATGTGTGAGTTTTTTCCGATGGAAGTGGTTACTTCATCTGCGTTAGAGAAAATAGTTAAAGACCTGCATCTAGGTTCATTTCAGTTTACGACCATACTCGCTCCCGAGGAATATCAGATATTGATGGTTGATGCGCCTAACGTGCCGGTTGATGAACTTAAAACAGCGATTCGTTATCGTATCAAAGATTCCTTAAATTGCCATGTGGATGACGCCACCGTCGACGTGTTGCAAATACCAAGCAACAACGCAGCCGCCGCGCGTGCACAATCGTTGTATGCGATAGCGGCGTCCAATGATGTGATTGAAAAACGCATCAGATTATTCGAAAAAGCCAAAATTAATTTGTCGGTCATTGAGATACCTGAAACGGCGCAACGCAATATTGCCGCATTGTATGAAACCGAAGCGCGTGGTTTGGCGATGCTGGTATTTGATGGTCGGGGTGGTTTGCTTACGTTTACGAGCGATGGTGAGCTGTATTTGTCACGCCGCCTCGACATTACCTCCGGGCAAATACGTGATGCCGATGAAGATTTGCGCCGCCAATATTTTGATCGCGTGGAATTAGAGGTACAACGCTCTTTAGATTATTTTGATCGGCAGTTTCATCAAATCGCGCTAAGCCGTATGTTGGTGTGCGCGCCAGGCGGTGATGAGTTGGTGCGTATGCTCGTTAGTAACTTAGGATTAGCAGTAGAAGCATTAGATATATCGCAGGTGATGGATATTAGCGCTGTGCCCGCGCTACTTGAAGATGAATTTGTGTCTGAGTCGTTGTGCGCTATTGGTGCTGCACTGCGACAAGAAAGACGAGCACTATGAGTCAGCAAATCAATCTTTTTAATCCTATTTTTCTGAAGCAACGGAAGTATTTTTCTGTACTGGCTATGTTGCAGGCGTTTGCTTTGATCATGGTGGGTTCCGCCGTTTTTTATGGTTATGCGGTCTATCAGGTGCAGCTATTAGAAAAGCAGTCGCTAGAAACCAGTAAACGTTACGCTGCAGAGCAAGTGCGTTTCGCTAATTTTTCCAATGAATTCTCGCCACAAAAATCAACCCTGATGCTACAAAATGAATTGAAGCAGCTAGAGACTGAAGCAGCTGCGCAGAAAGATGTTTTGGATACCTTGAAAACGGGTGTGATTGGCAACACCGAGGGATATTCAGAATATATGCGTGCCTTTGCGCGCCAAGCGATCAGCGGCCTGTGGTTGACTGGGTTCGATATCGAGGGTGATGGTGCGCAAATGAGTTTGCAAGGCGGTGTACTGACACCGCAGTTGGTTCCTTCCTATATTCAGCGCTTGAACAAAGAAAAAGTGATGCGCGGCAAGACGTTTTCTTTTTTGAAAATGCAGCAGCCTAAAAGTGCTTCTAGCCAGCCAACAAGCAAGAGCTATGTGGAGTTCAGTATGCAGTCGGCTGAACTGACGGAGGCGAAATGATCAAGGCTCAGTGGGAAAAATTGGTTTTAAAAGTTGATGGTATGTCCTTGCGCGAGCGCGGGCTGATTTTTGCCGCGGCTGCCTTTTTGCTGGTTTCCGTCATCAACTCTTTTTTCCTTGACCCGCTGCTGGCTAAGCAAAAGAAGTTGTCAATACAGGTGGTGCAGCAACAGGAAAAGATGAAAGAAATTCAGTCGCAAATGGAAGCGCTGATGCAAGCAAAAAAAGATGATGCCAGTTCACCCTTGCGCGAGCGTATTAAACTGATTAAAGAGCAGATTGTTGAAGGCGAAATCTATCTCAAAAATCGCCGTGATAAACTGGTGCCGCCTGAAAAAATGGGTGATTTGTTAGAGCAGGTGCTGAGCAAAAATTCCCGCTTGCAATTGGTGGGGCTCGAAACGTTAGCGGCAACTCCGTTGATTGAGCCGTTAGCTGCGAAGGTTGCAGTCGGAGCCGTCGCGACTAAACATAATGCGCAGGATAGGCAGGTTTTTAAGCATGGCGTCAAGATTACGGTGCGCGGGAGTTACAGCGATTTGCTGCAATATTTAACTGAACTCGAAAGATTGCCATCGCAGATGTTCTGGGGTTCGATCAAAATGAACGTAGTGCAGCATCCTTCTGCAGAGTTAACAATTACGCTGTATACCTTGAGTTTGGATACGATATGGCTGCAAGTTTGATGCGCACAATTTTTTTGATGGCTTTGCTGAGTGTTGTTGGAGCAGCAGGAGCACTGGAGTTTTTGCCTGACCCAACACGTCCCGCGGTCGATTTGTCACCGGAAAAAAAGAACGGCGGTGTGGGCGTAGGTGGCGAGGCGAATGAGCCTGCGCCAGTTGTGATCAAAGAAGTTTTGCAGTCAGTCATTATTTCTCCCCAGTATCGCGCGGCGGTGATTAGCGGAGAATCAGTTGTGCTCGGCGAAAAATTTAAAGGCGCAACCTTGGTTGACGTGCTGGAAAGTAGCGTGGTGTTAAGTGATGCACAGGGTAAACGCGTGTTGCAGCTTTATCCCGGTGTCCGTTTGACTAAGATTGAGCCAGTGGTAGCGCCGATAGTTAACGAGCAGCCGGTGCCTGTGGAAAAAAAGAAGTCGACCATAAAGGTTGGCAAAAAGCATAAAACTCCTGTGGCTAAGGTCAAAGAACATAAAGCGCCAGAACCCACTGGCGAAGAGCAAAACAAGGATGAGGGACAAAACAAATGAAGCAAATCTTCGCAATACTTTCGCTGCTTTTCTTCGCGGCCTGTTCATCGCCCAATATTAAGACTAAGACGGTCACTAAAATAAATGCGGAGATGGATGCACTGGTGAGTGAAAGTGCTGCGCCAAGTAAGCAGGATGCAGTCAACATGGCCTTGTTGCCTCCGATGACGATTACATTGCCGAAAGTAGAGGGTGGGCCAGTTGAACCACGTTTTGATTTGAATGTGAACAACACATCAGCGAAAGAAGTTTTTGCTGCGATTGGTTCTGGTACTCGCTACAACATCCTGCCGCTACCGAGCGTTGATGGCAACATTACGATTAACTTGAAGGACGTGACGATTTTTGAAGCGCTAGATACGATTCGCGCACTGTATGGCTATGAATATAAAGTCGAGGGAAAAAGTATCTTCATTCAACCCGTGACGATGCAAATTAAACTATTCAAGGTTGATTACCTCGCAGCGATGCGCGACAGCTCTTCCTCACTTTCGGTGAAGGCGTCAGGGCAAGGTAGTGCAGCAACGACTGGGGTAACGGGAGCAACGGGTACTGCCGCGACTACTGCCGCTACCAATGCCGCAACTGCAAACTCAAGTCAGATTACGACCAAGCAAACTTCGGCTGAATTTAATTTCTGGGACAACTTAGATAAAACCCTGAATGCGATTATTTCCTCTAAAGGCAAGGCAGCCCAAGGCGAGCGTAGTGTGGTGATTAACCGCATGTCAGGGGTGATTGTGGTGCGCGCCATGCCAGAGGAATTACGCAATGTCGAAGAGTTTTTAAAAGCATCGCAAATTGCGGTCGAGCGCCAAGTGATTATTGAAGCTAAGTTTGTCGAAGTCACGCTGAGTGATGGTTATCAGTCCGGTGTGAACTGGGGTGTGTTTGGTACGAATAGTGCCAATAATTATTATTCAGGTGGCGTGGTCGGTCAGGGCGCTACTTTGTTGCCTAGTGGCGCTACCGCAGGGCAGCAGATGACTGGCTCTGCCATTTCAGCGATTCCTGGCTCTAACTTAAGTGGAGTTGCCACAGGTGCATCGGGTTCTCTTTTTGGCATGGCATTTCAAGCAAATAATTTTTCTGCGCTACTCAATTTTCTAGAGACTCAGGGCAGTGTTCATGTCTTATCTAGCCCGCGCATTGCTACCTTGAATAATCAAAAGGCGGTGTTGAAAGTGGGTACGGATGAACCTTACGCGACAGGCTACACACCTGGCACTTCGACGACTGTGGCGGGTGGAACCAACACTTTGCCGACACCCATTTACACACAGATTTTTTCCGGCATTGCCTTGGATGTAACGCCTCGTATTAATGAAAAAGATGAAATTATTTTGCATGTTCATCCGTCAATTAGCTCGGTCACTTCAAAGGTAAAAGATGCTGGCAGTGGTCAAACATTGCAGATGGCTTCGACTAGCATTGAAGAAACCGACAGTGTGGTGCGAGCTAAAGACGGACAGATTGTGGTGATTGGTGGCTTGATGAGTCAGAGCACAGTTGAGTCGCAGTCAGGCTTGCCGGGCTGGGTCAAATCTATTTTTGGACAAACAAGCAAATTAACGGAGAAACGTGAGCTCGTGATTTTGTTGAAGCCAACCGTGGTTGATAGCGACGGGGATTGGTCAGATGACATTCGACGTAGTCGAGACCGTATGAACGGTATGTCCCGCTGAAAAAAGACTGCGTTCGACATAACGGTGTTGCACAAGAACTCAAAATGCTCATTTACACAAACGTAAATTCCACTTTCTCTTTTATTCGCGCCTTGTTTTGTCTTCGCGCACCCTGTGTTTTAATTCGTAGAGTTCGCTGATGTATCTCGAACAATTCGGTCTTCGTGAATTCCCCTTCTCGCTAACCCCAGATACCAGCTTTTTTTTCGCTTGCTCGAATTACCAAGAGGCGCTCAATACCTTGCTCGTCGCGGCGCGTAGTGGCGAAGGTTTCATCAAAATTGTGGGTGAAGTTGGCAACGGTAAAACTTTGCTGTGCCGAAAGTTTCTCGCTACATTAAACAGCGATAAATCATCGACAACTGCTATCGGCACGCAAGATAGTGCTTCATTGGCGAAAACTAGCGGCAAGTTTGCCACTGCCTATATTCCCAATCCTTATCTTGAGCCTCGCAGTTTGCTACTCGCGCTAGCCGGCGAGTTTCGCATTGAATTAGACAGTACGGTTGACCAGCATCAGTTGCTCAGAGAGTTGACGCTAGCCTTGCTCAATTTTGCGCGTGAGGGTAAGCGAGTTTTAGTTTGCCTAGATGAAGCGCAAGCTATGCCACTGGAGAGTTTGGAGGTGCTGCGCTTACTGACCAACCTCGAAACTGAAAAACGCAAATTGATGCAAGTGGTGCTGTTTGGACAGCCTGAGCTGGATGAACGCTTAAAGCAAAATTCGGTGCGTCAATTGCGTCAGCGAATTAGCTTTCAGTATCAATTGAAAGGCTTGCTAAAAAGTGAACTAGACCGCTATTTGCGCCATCGCTTATTGATTGCCGGTTACAAAGGGGAGACGCTTTTTCTGCCTGGGGCAGTGGCGTTGCTGCATCGTGTCACTGGAGGCACCCCGCGTTTGGTGAATATCATTGCGCACAAATCGCTGCTACTGGCTTATGGTGAGGGACGACAACAAGTTACTTCTCGCCATGTCCGACTGGCAACCGCAGACACGCCCGAGTCTCGCAAAGACTGGATGGTTTGGGTGTGGGCAGGCGTAGCGGCACTGGTTTTGGCGGCGCTTAGTTTTGCGGTGGTGGCGTTGCGATGAGTTTAATCAATCAAGTATTGAATGATTTGGAGAAACGAGGTGCGAGCGTGCCTTCCATCGAAGAATCAATTCGACCAGTGCCTGTTGAAAAAAAATACTTTCATCCTTACTTGGCGATCGCACTTCTATTGCTGGCATCGTTAGCGGCGGGCGCATGGGTTGCCCAAAGAATGGCCGCCAAATCTCCTTTGCCTGTGGCACCCAGTGCCGTGGAGAATTCATTGCTGCTTTCACAGGTGTTGGTCAAGCCTGAGGAGGAGATGCCGTTACCTCAGCCTAACGCTGTGGAGGAAAAAGCCAAGTCTGGCGCCATTGCTTCACGATTAAGTTCTGAGCTTAGCCGCAATCCCAAAGTAAACTCAGTCGGAGAGGCCCCTCGCTCTGAAATTCGCGCTGATAAAACAAGCGTGCAATCTGCGCCAGACAAAAAAACAGATGGTGCTACACGTGGCGCACCGTCTACTCCAATTGGTAAGCAAGTCATCAAAATGACGATGCGGCAGCAAGCCGAAAATGAATTCCATAAAGCAACTTTGCTAGTGCAACAGGGGCAGCTTCGAGATGCAATTTCAGGATATGAAGCTGCCTTATTAATCGATCCAATGTATGACAAAGCGCGTGAGGGCTTGGTCGCTGTGTTGCTGACCAATAAATCAAACGCAGAGGCCGAGAAGGTACTGCAAGAGGGGCTATCGCTCAATGAAAAGCAAACACGTTTTGCCATGCTATTAGCGCGTTTGCAGATAGAGCGAAGAGCACTCTCCTTGGCCTTGCAGACACTTGAAAAAACATTACCGTTTGCGGCATCGCAACCCGATTATCAAGCCTTTATGGCGGCACTTTTGCAGCGCCAAGACAGACATGCGGAGGCGATTTCTCACTATCAGACTGCGCTACAGCTATCGCCAAATTCAGGAGTATGGTTGATGGGATTGGGTATTTCATTGCAAGCGATGAAGCGTAACGATGAGGCAAAAGATAGCTATAAACGTGCAGTGGAAACTCATGGTTTAAGCCCCGCGCTGCAAGCATTTGTTGAGCAACGCTTAGCTGATTTGAAGTGACTAATGGGGTAGGGTGCGGGCGATGACCCACGCGCTAACTTTGTCTGCCCCAGCCTGTTTTAGTGTATGAGCCAATTCTTCAATCGAAGCGCCAGTGGTCATGACGTCATCCACAATGGCCACATGTTTTCCCGTTAAGTCTGCCGAACAAGAAAACGCCGCGCGCATATTTTTATCGCGCTCCTTCCAAGCCAGTGTTGATTGTGGTGCAGTATTGCGAGTGCGCTGGCAAACGTTCAGCAAAGGAATTTTTAATCGCTGGCCAACTCGTCGCGCTAGTAACTGCGACTGGTTAAAGCCCCGTTCTTGTAAGCGTTGCGGATGCAAAGGCATGGCGACTATGCCATCTGCAGATGTCTCAATATTGGCGATTAGCGCATCGGCGAATCGATTCACGAGGGTGAGGTGCTCAGAAAATTTTACCGCCTGAATTAATTTGTCGATGGGAAACGCGTAGGCGAAAGCAGCAACAGTGTGGTTAAAGCTCGGCGGATGTTTTAGACATTTGCCACAGAGCGCGCCGCTGAAAGAGGGAAGTGCGCAGACAGGGCAGTGCGAGGCGATTAGTCTAGGTAAGTCAGCGTCACAAGCGGCACACCAAACACCATCGTTGCTCATTACGCCGCACAGAATGCAGGGCTGCTTCGGTAAAAGACGCTTAATAAACGAGCTGCTGTTAAATCTTGAAGGCATTGAAATTGACAGTTAGGGTGGTTTAATCGAAGATGCCGTTTGTTTAATTTTCTGACTATTCTGCCATGCAAACCCAAGCCGTAAAGTTATATCGCCCTACTTTAGAAACAAAATCTGCTGAGCAACGCTGGTCTGTCGCCGAGGTTGAGGCGCTGTTTAAATTGCCTTTTGCTGACCTGATGTACCAAGCGCAACAAATTCATCGTGAGCACTTTGATCCAAATTCCGTGCAGCTCTCTACTTTGCTATCGATTAAGACAGGCGGTTGCTCAGAAGATTGTGGCTACTGTCCACAATCCGCCTTTCACGATGCCGGTGTAGAGAATCGTAAAATGCTGGAAGTTAGTGAAGTGGTTAAGGCTGCCAAAGCGGCTCAAGAGGCGGGTGCAGATCGCTTTTGCATGGGCGCTGCATGGCGCGAACCCAGCAAAGAAGATATGGCAAGCGTGGTGGAAATGGTGAAGGCCGTGCGTGGCTTAGGCATGGAAACCTGCGCCACCTTGGGCATGTTGAACGATGAACAGACCGAGCAACTGCGTGTAGCAGGTTTGGATTACTACAACCACAACCTAGATACTTCGCCAGAATTTTATGGCGACATTATCAGCACCCGCGATTACCAAGATCGGCTCGATACGCTTGAGCGTGTGCGCAAAGCCGGCATGCATGTGTGCAGCGGCGGCATCGTAGGCATGGGCGAAAATCTTACGCAGCGTGCGGGGCTAGTGGCACAGCTGGCGAACATGAATCCTTACCCTGAAAGCGTGCCGATCAATAATTTGGTGAAGGTCGAAGGTACACCGTTGGCGCAAACAGAAGACATCGACCCGCTAGATTTTGTGCGCACCATTGCCGTCGCGCGCATCACCATGCCGACTGCGCGTGTGCGTTTGTCTGCGGGTCGTCAGCAAATGTCGGATGCCGTGCAAGCGCTGTGTTTCTTGGCAGGCGCGAATTCTATTTTTTACGGCGAGCAATTGCTGACCACTGGCAATCCGGAAGTCGAACGTGATCGGGCGTTGATGGACAAGCTTGGGATGTATCCGTTTGCGGATAAACACTGAGTTGTTTTTGGTAGCCGAAAAGCAAAATCTTTACCCCCCTCAACCCCCCCTTGTCAGGGGGGGTGACGCTACTGCTTATTGTGCCCGAACTCCTCCCCTGATAAGGGGAGGCCGGGAGGGGTTAGCTTTTTTACCTTATGATAAAAAGCTCACTGTGCTAGCAAGAGAAAATCGCAAAAATCCGACACCCGCAGAACAAAAAATGTGGCGAGAAATATTGAGTCGGCATCAATTTTCGAACTATAAATTTACGCGTCAGAAACCTATCAATAATTTTATCGTTGATTTTTATTGCGCGGAGTTGAGTTGGGCTATCGAGATTGATGGCGACAGTCACGCAGTGCAAATCGAATATGACGAGAGGCGCACTGCTTTGCTGCAATTGCACGGGCTAACCATCTTTCGATACGACAATCGAGATGTACTAAATAATATTGATGGCATTTACGCTGATTTAATTGAGCGCTTGAAGTGATATTTTCTTCATTACAAACAGAACTCGCAGAACGTGCCTCCGTTGGCCTCTTGCGTAGCCGCCGCACGCTCGCTACTCCGCAAACTCCGCACATCATCGTAGACGGCAAACCCTATCTGGCTTTCAGTAGCAACGATTACCTCGGGCTCGCCAATCATCCTCAGCTTATCGCTGCCTTGCAGCAGGGCGCGCTGCAGTGGGGCGTGGGTTCTGGTGCTGCACATTTAGTGAATGGACATTTTTTGCCGCATCACGCGCTTGAGTTGCAACTATCTGAATTTATTGAGAAACCAGCGTCCATCTTGTTTTCAACGGGCTACATGGCGAATGTCGGCGTGGTACAAGCGTTGGTGGGCAAGGGTGATACGGTATTCGCCGACAAACTCAATCACGCTTCACTGAACGATGCCATGTTGTTATCGCGCGCCGAGATGAAGCGCTATCGGCATGGCGATTTGGCGCAACTAAAACAACTGCTTTCGCAGACGGACAAAGGCCGCAGGCTAATCATTACTGATGCCGTGTTCAGCATGGATGGTGACATCGCACCCTTGGCGGAATTGCTAGCGCTGTGCGAGCAATATGACGCATGGCTGTATGTGGATGATGCGCACGGTTTTGGTGTATTAGGTGAACAGGGGCGCGGCTCCATGTCTCACTTTGGTATTAGCTCACCACGCATTATTTATATGGCGACGCTGGGCAAGGCGGCGGGCGTTTCTGGCGCGTTTGTCGCGGCAGAAAAAGTGGTGATCGACACCCTTATTAATCATGCGCACAGCTATGTTTACACCACGGCCTCGCCGCCAGCGTTGTCAGTTACAGTATCTAAAAGTTTGCAGTTGATTGCGAAAGGTGACGCACTACGCGAGCACCTGAAAAAATTAATTGCACAATTGCACCACGGGCTGGCAGAGCTACCTTGGAAACTCATGCCATCCTCTACGGCGATACAACCACTACTCATCGGCGACAGTAAGCAAGCGCTGGCGTTAAGCGAAGACTTGCGCAAGCACGGCATTTGGGTGGCGGCGATTCGTCCGCCTACCGTGCCACAAGACACCGCGCGTTTGCGTATCACCTTATCGGCAGCACACACCGCGGCCGATGTTGATCAATTAATTGGCGCCTTGCATGAGCTTGCATGTTGAAAAAATAGGTAGTGGTGCGCCATTGGTGCTATTGCACGGATGGGGAATGCACGGCGGCGTGTGGTCTGATGTGGCGCAAAAATTAGCGGCAGAGCATTGTGTGCACTGTGTTGATTTGCCGGGGTATGGTTTTAGCCTCCCCTCTCCCGCTGGCGGGAGAGGGGCTGGGGGAGAGGGATGTATGCAGCAAGCCCTCTCCCTAACCCTCTCCCGCCAGCGGGAGAGGGGACAAGACCCCTTGGATTCCATTGTTGAGGATATTGCTGCCCAATTTGATGAGGCAGTGGATGTATGCGGTTGGTCGTTGGGCGGGCAGATTGCTTTACGTTGGGCAGCAAGTAAACCCGAACAAGTAAAAAGGCTCATTTTGGTGGCAAGTACGCCGTGCTTTACGCAACGCGATGACTGGCAATGGGGCATGGCTACGGAGGTGTTGGAAAAATTTGCTGAGGAACTTGAGCAAAATCATGCGGCTACCTTGCGTCGTTTCGTTTCCTTGCAGTTGCGTGGCAGTGAAAATGAGCGCGAGCTTTTGCTTTTGCTGCGTGAGCGTCTTTTTGCGCGGGGTGAGCCCGATATGAATGCGCTGCGTGCAGGATTAAATATTCTGCGCGATGTTGATCTGCGTAGTGAGTTGCCGCTAATCAACGTGCCGACACTCATCATCGCGGGAGAACGCGATAAACTCACGCCGCCAGAAGCATCGCAATACATGGCGCAGGTGATGCCGAGCGCAAAACTTGAAGTAATAAAAGGCGCAGCGCACGCGCCGTTTTTATCGCATCCTGATTTATTTGTGGAGTCAGTTAGGCGCTTTTTAGCTTAAGGTAATGGCTCAATGACTGTCGGTACATCATATAATCGCAACTTTGATATCTTATTTCTGCGGAGAAAAATGCAATGCAACTCACTGCCAGCCTGAGTAAAAAGATCAGCCAAGCTGTTCAGACCTCAATGCAGATTGAAGGCTATAAGCCATCGCAATCTGTCGCAATTAAAGAGCAGGTCAAAGCACTCATGGAACAGCACCGTGTCCAAGTATCAGTTCAACGAAAGTGATATCTACATTTCCGGTAGCGACATTCCCAAAAATCGCTTGGGGATAGCCGAGCCGGAACTTCTGCAAGAAGTTGAAGAGACTTTGTTGCAACAGGCATACCAAACCTTTATCGTCGAATGCGAATTCGCGACCCGCTTCGATGAGGCGTACTTCAAATCTTTACATCAAAGAACTTTTGAAACTCTTTACGAGTGGGCTGGCGTTTACCGCACAGTGGATATGAGTAAAGGTGGCTCTCTGTTTTGTCGTGCAGCCTACCTAGAACAAGAATCACGGCGTATCTTTCGCCAATTGGAAGAAGATTTCCTACATCAAAGTAATGCTTGGCAACCGGCAAAGTTTGCCGAGCGACTGGCGTTTTATCAGTCCGAATTGATTGCCCTGCATCCTTTCTACGAACTCAACGGACGCATCACCCGATTATTCTTTGACCTTATTGCCGTTGCTAATGGTTATGCGCCGATTGACTATAGCCAAGCACTACAGGGTCAGCCGCTGAATGCCTACATTCAGGCTTCCATTGCCTGCGTGCAGCAAGCTAATCACGAAAAACTAAGTCAGATAATTTTTCGCGGGCTTAGTAAGTTAGATCAATGATAGAGATGTATTGCCAGACGTGGACAAAGTTGAGAAACAAAAAACTATGAGCCTCTACATCCAACTGCAACAAGCCCGTAGCGAAGAAGACGTTAAAGACGCCTACATAAAGGCGTTAGGTCTCAAGGGCTACACCAAAGGCTTGAGCGATAAATTACGCCCGCAAGTTTTTGAGCTGGGTTTTTTGCGCTAGCCCGTTTGCGATGTCAAAAAATATGATGAACGAATTTGAAATAGACAAAAAGCAAGTGCGCCGCGCGTTTAGTCGCGCCGCGCAAAACTATGATGCCGCTGCGGTGCTACAACGCGAGGTGTGCATCCGCATGTTGGAAAAGCTCGACTGCATCAAACAAAAGCCCGCGCGTATTTTAGATGTGGGCAGCGGTACGGGTTGGGGTACACGCCAGTTGAGCGAGCGCTATACCACTGCCGAGGTGACTGCGCTCGACATAGCGATTGGCATGTTGCAAAGCGCGCGTGGTACTTCAAGCTGGTGGAAAAAAATATTCGAGGGTAAACGCGAAAACTTTATTTGTGCGGATGTTGAAGCACTACCGCTTGCAGCGAATAGCATCGATATGGTGTGGTCTAACCTTGCTTTGCAATGGTGCAACGATCTACCCGCGACGTTTGTTGAGCTACACCGCGTGTTACAACACGATGGATTATTGATGTTCTCTAGCTTTGGTGTAGATACGCTGCAAGAGTTGCGCATCGCCTTTAAAGATGTCGATGGCTACAGCCACGTTAATCGTTTTGTCGATTTGCACGATGTGGGGGATATGTTGGTGGCGGCGGGTTTTGCTGACCCAGTGATGGAGATGGAAAGGTTGACACTAACTTACAATGATGTACGTGCGGTGATGCAAGATTTAAAAAGTATCGGCGCCAATAACGCGACGGCGGGACGTGGCACGGGCATGATGGGCAAGGCGGTTTGGCAACGCGTGATTGAAAATTATGAAACGCTGCGCCGCGATGGAAAGTTGCCGGCGACCTTTGAAATTATTTACGGCCATGCGTGGAAGCCAATGCCAAAAACATCTCAAGATGGACGAGCGATTGTGAAAACGGATTTCAAGCTATGAGTTACTTCATTACCGGAACCGATACAGGGGTTGGCAAAACATTGGTGAGTTGTGCGTTACTGCATAGCTTTGCCGCACAAGGTAAGCGCGTAGTAGGTTTTAAACCGGTGGCGGCGGGGTGTGATGAACATGATCATAATGAAGATGCCTTGCAGTTACGCGCGGCCAGTAATGTGTTGGCGACCTACGGCCAGATCAATCCGTACTGTTTTGTGCCTTCGATTGCACCGCATATCGCGGCACGGAATACTGGCGTGCATATTGAGATGGCGCGCATTCTCACTTCCTTTCACGAGTTGAAGGGGCAAGCGGACGAGGTCATTGTCGAAGGGGTTGGTGGTTTTCTGGTGCCTTTGAATGAAATAGAAGATACCGCTACGCTGGCGCAGCATATGGCGTTACCCGTCATTCTGGTCGTGGGCATGCGCTTGGGGTGTTTGAATCACGCGTTGCTGACGTTGAAAGTGATTGAGAGTTACCAATTAGAATGCGTAGGGTGGGTGGCGAATGTGTTGGATGCCAGCATGCCTGCTCTGCAACAAAATATCGATACTTTGATTGATCGGCTTGATGCGCCGCTACTGGGTGTGATTCCTTATCAAGCGCAGCCGGATGTGGCAGCAGCGGCTGCCTGTTTACGTTTAGAACTATTAATTCAGCAAGAAGAAATTCATGAGTGACTTTAGTTTGTTTGCAGTGTTATTGGTGGGGTTTCTTGGCGGGGTGCATTGCCTCGGCATGTGCGGCAGTATCGTTGGCATTTTCACGGCGCAAGTGCCCAAAGATTCGCCGCGCTGGCCGTTTCATTTGGCGTATAGCGGTGGACGCATTGCCAGCTACGCTGTAGCGGGGGCACTCGTTGGTGCGATCGGTCAAGCAGGATTATTGATGCGCGATGCCGTGCCGTTGCAGCACCTGCTGTTTGGATTGTCGAGCTTGATGCTTATCGCGCTTGGGTTGTATCTCGCCGGAGTGTGGGGGGCAGTGCGCAAGCTAGAACAATTAGGCGGCGGCTTGTGGAAAAAATTGCAACCTTACACGACACGTTTGCTACCCGTGAATACGGTGCCGCGCGCACTGGGATTGGGCGCGCTGTGGGGGTGGCTACCGTGCGGTTTGGTGTATAGCGTGTTGCTCACCGCCTTGGCGAGTGGCAGTGCAATGCAGGGCGCGCTCATCATGCTGATGTTTGGTTTGGGTACCTTGCCCAACCTACTGGCAATTGGTCTATTTTGGGAGAAGGTAAAAGGCTGGGTGCAGTCGCCGCGCGTGAGGTTGGTGGCGGGTTCGCTGGTGGCGAGTTTTGGCATTTATGGATTGATTAAAGTGGGCTATACCTTCTACATAAACGGCTGGACGGGGGCGTGTCATGTTACTGCGTAATATATTGATTATATTCGGCTATCTGTTTTTAGCGGGGTGCGAACAGACGCTGCCCTCGCCCTTTAAAGCGAGTGACGTTTCGGCCAAGTATGCTCAGGCAGATTTTCATTTGCAGGATGCAACAGGTAAGACGGTGAGCCTCGCGGATTATCGCGGTAGGGTGGTGGTGATGTTTTTTGGCTATACGCACTGCCCGGATGTGTGCCCGACGACGTTAGCCGATATGGCGCAGGTAAAACGCCTACTAGATAAAGAGGCGGACAAGATGCAGGTGTTGTTTGTGACGATTGACCCAGCGCGCGATACGCGCGAGATGCTGGCGCAATATGTTCCCGCATTTGATCCTGCGTTCATGGGACTGGTTGGAGATAAAGTCGCAACCGAACAGGTGGCAAAAGCCTTTGGTGTGGTTTATCAAAAACATGAAAGTAAGAGCGGTAGTTACACAATGGATCACACCGCCGGCACTTATTTAATTTCGCCGAATGGTAAAACGGTATTACTCGCGCCCTATCAGCAACCGGCAGAGTTGATCGTGCAGGACATTAAGTTACTGTTAGCCACTAGTCACTAAAAAACACCGATGACAAATTCATCAACGATTTGGGGCGAAATTCACTTCCACATCAACGAAGGGAATTTACGCATTCGCGCGGATCAAATTAAATCGCGTTTGCAGCTTTTCCCGATTATGGTGGGAAGTCAGTTTTTACTTGAACCTTTGCTTGTAGGACTGTTATGGAATAAAACCTCTAATCAGGGTTTATTGGCCTGGCTAATCGTGTTGGTCGCATTGCATTGCATCGAGATGTGGTCGTGGTGGAAACATCGGACTGCGGTGGATACGGTAGCGCAGTGTCGGCAATGGAGTTTGCGCTTTAAGATATTTGCCGCTGCGGTGGGAATGATGTGGGGTCTGGCGGCGGTTTATTTTTTCCCCACAGACTTGGCTTATCAAGCGCTCATACTCTGCGTTATTTTGGGTTTGTCGGCGGGTGCGGTAACGATGAATCCGGTTTATCCACCTGCACTCTATATTTTTCTCTCCAGTATTTTGATCCCGACCATTTTGCGAGTTACCTATGAAGGCGATTCCCTGCATTGGATTTTGAGTGGGATGCTCGTATTGTTTTCGTTGGTGATCATTAATTCTGGCCGTGAATTGAGCCGAACTTTTTATCTCTCTTTGGTACATCGCTACGAAAACCTTTCCTTGGTTCAACAGCTAACTCAGGAAAAGTTGCGTGCAGAAACAGCCAATAGTGATAAGTCGCGTTTCTTGGCTTCGGCCAGCCATGACTTGCGCCAACCCTTGCAAGCGTTGATGTTATTTAGCGACGCTTTGCAGGACAAGGCGCAAGAAAAAGAAGTGAAGCATTTGGCTGGTCAGATTGGTAAATCAGTCAACGCGTTGGTGGAAATGTTTGATGAGTTGCTCGACGTTTCTAAATTAGAAGCAGGGATCGTTGAGGTGCGTTGGCAAAATTTTGCATTGCAGCCTTTGCTTGATCGTCTCTATGTGGATTTGGCTCCTTTGGCGCAAGCTAAAGCACTTAATTTCGAGATGCCGAGTTGTGACGATATTGTTTATAGCGACTCTTTTCTGCTCGATCGAATTCTGCGTAATTTAATTTCTAATGCGATTCGCTACACTGATCTTGGCACGGTTGCCGTGCAAATTAGTGCACATGAAAATAAATTTCGGTTTTCAGTGATGGATACGGGCGTAGGCATTAGTCCTGAGGCGTTACCGCATATTTTTGAAGAGTATTTTCAGATTGATAATCAACATCGTGATCGACGCAAAGGTCTGGGCTTGGGATTGTCAATTGTGCGACGTGTAGAAGGGCTTCTGGGGTGCAAGATCGAAGTGGCGTCGCAACTGGGTAAGGGTTCAATGTTTTCTTTTGAGATTCAGAGTGGTGATGCCGAAAAGCTGGCGCAACCCTTTGTGATGACACATTCGCGGCATGATTTACGCGGTGTGGTCGTGGCATTGGTAGAAGACGATCTCGATATTCGGCAGATGCTAGTGGAGTCAATGGAAGAGTGGGGATGTCGCGTGTTCGCAGCTGAGCAGTCCAGTGAGGTGATGCGCATGCTAGACATAGCGGAGATGAGTCCGGATTTGTTGGTGTGCGACTATCGTTTGCCAAATGGCGAGACCGCAGTGCATGTCATCAAACGCTTGCGGGAATCGTGGGGCGGTGGTGTGCCTGCGCTTATTCTAACCGGTGATACCGCACCGGAGGCATTAAGGCACATTAATGCTACTGGGGCGATGTTGCTACACAAGCCCATTGCACCTTCGCGTTTACGTACCATGATGTATTTTTCCTTGCATGGTGAAAGTTGAGCCTACAGTGGGTGATGGTATGATGGCGAGCAAGGTTTTAGAGTTGTTTGCAAGTTCTGCCTTGCTACAGTTTGCGGGATAACTGGTGACTTGTACGACTTTATCGTGCTTAGTCGACTGGCTAGTTGGAAAGAGCGGCTTCGTTCGAGAGTTTGAAAAGGGGGCTAGTGCTGTATGAAAATTAGAGTTTTGATGGTTGACGATCACGCACTGTTTCGTGATGGTATGCACTACGTACTTCAGCAACTCGCCGATGAGGTTGAAGTGATCGATTCCGGGAATTTTATCGATGGGATGAAGCAGGCGGCCGATCATCCTGATCTTGATCTGGCGCTGTTAGATTTACACATGCCGGGTAGCGATGGTGTCGATTCAATTAATACCTTTAGTAAAGCGCACCCTGGGATTCCCATCGTGGTGGTGTCGGGCTCAGATCAACGTGAGGACATCGAAAAAGTGATGGAATGCGGGGCGATGGGGTTTATCTCTAAAATGTCCTCCAGCAAAATGATGCTTTCTGCCTTGCGTATGGTCTTGGATGGTGGGGTTTACTTGCCGCCACAGCTATTGCAACAAGCGATGATGGGAATGGATCAGGGCAGTGATAAGCGCACCGATCGTATCAACAAGAGTGGTTTGACTGCTCGTCAAATGCAAACTTTGCAACTCCTTGCTGAAGGCTTATCTAATAAAGAGGTTTCTGAGCGCATGGGCTTGGCCGAAGGAACGGTGAAAATTCATACGGCTGCGGTTTATCAAGCGTTACGCGTCAACTCTCGCTTAGAGGCTGTTAGCGCGGCACGACGCTTAGGCTATTTGCCACCGACCGATTCGGATTTCGACGGTTCCTCCGTCTGATCGCTGAGTGCAGCCTTTGACCGAAAAAATACTTTCTCTGTTGCGCGAATCGCGCTGGCTCGCGCTGATGGCGCTGGCCGTGTATTTTGTTCTGGTGTTATATGGCTATGACCTCACTGACTCTGCCTGGTCGCACAGTGCGGACACCGTCATTGCGCACAACCCCGGCGGTGTCGCGGGCGCTTGGATATCTGATCTTGTTCTTTATATTTTCGGCTTTTCCGCATGGTGGTGGGTGGTCTATTTGCTGCATCGCGTATTGTCTTCTTACCGCAATATTCGCGCAGACAGTTTATTTCGTGAACGCTCGGGATGGCTCGCCATTGTGGGTTTTGCTGTGCTGTTGTTTTCCAGTAGCGCACTCGAAGCGTTGCGTTTATATACTTGGCAAGTGGCGCTACCGCTTGCACCGGGAGGCATGGCAGGGGCGATATTGGGTGGGCAGTTAGCTCACTTGATGGGCTACACCGGTGCAACTTTGTTGTTGCTGACGTTGATGATGCTCAGCTTTAGTTTGTTTACGGGCATGTCTTGGTTGCGCTTCATTGATCTATTGGGCGGCGGCATCGAAGATACTTATTTGTGGACGCGAAATGCTTGGCAAACGCGGCAAGATAAGCGTATCGGCGAGCAGGCTATTAGCGAGCGTAGCGCGGTAGTTGAGGTCGAAAAAAAGCGTGTTGAAGAACACGAACCTATTCGTATTGAATTGCCGGTCGTTGAAGTGCCAAAGTCCACTCGTATCGAGCAAGAAAAACAAGTGTCGTTGTTTGCAGAATTACCAGACTCACCGCTTCCTCCGCTGCATTTATTAGATCCCGCGACACAAACTGTTGAGATGCTCTCGGCAGATACACTTGAATTCACCTCGCGTTTGATCGAGCGCAAGCTCAACGATTTTGGTGTGGAAGTTAAAGTGGTTGCCGCTTATCCCGGCCCGGTAATTACTCGTTATGAGATTGAGCCCGCTGTAGGTGTAAAAGGTAGTCAGATCACGAATCTGGTTAAAGATTTGGCGCGTGCACTGTCGGTGGTGAGTATTCGTTTAGTAGAAACCATTCCCGGCAAAGCCTACATGGCGTTGGAGTTGCCTAACCCTAAGCGGCAGATGGTGCATCTCTCTGAAATACTGGGTTCGCAAGTGTATGCCGACATGGGATCAATGCTCACGATGGCGATGGGTAAAGATATTTCTGGCAAACCCGTCGTCGCTGATCTCGCCAAAATGCCACACGTGCTAGTGGCGGGCACCACCGGTTCAGGTAAATCGGTGGGGATCAACGCGATGATTCTCAGTATTCTTTATAAAGCCACGCCGCAACAAGTGCGCATGTTGCTGATTGACCCCAAGATGCTGGAACTCTCGGTGTATGAAGGTATTCCGCATTTGTTATCGCCCGTGGTGACCGACATGCGCCAAGCCGCGTCAGGGTTGAATTGGTGCGTGCAAGAAATGGATAAACGCTACAAGCTGATGTCGGCATTGGGTGTGCGCAATATGGCGGGCTATAACCAAAAAGTGCGCGATGCAGTTAAGGCAGGCGCACCACTCACTAATCCCTTTACGCTGACCCCGGATAACCCAGAGGCCCTAGAAGAGCTGCCCTTCATCGTGGTGTTCATCGACGAGTTGGCAGACTTGATGATGGTGGTGGGTAAAAAAGTCGAAGAGCTGATTGCGCGCTTGGCGCAGAAAGCGCGAGCTTCTGGCATTCACTTAGTGCTGGCAACGCAGCGCCCCTCAGTAGATGTGATTACCGGTTTGATTAAAGCCAACGTGCCGACGCGCGTGGCATTTCAAGTTTCCAGCAAAATAGATTCGCGCACGATCTTGGATCAGATGGGCGCCGAGGCTTTGTTGGGGCAAGGCGATATGCTCTATCTGCCGCCTGGCACCGGTTATCCGCAGCGCGTGCACGGCGCGTTTGTTTCCGATCAAGAAGTGCACCGTGTGATTGAATATCTCAAGTCGCAAGGTGAAGCGAACTACATTGAGGGGGTCTTAACTTCGATGGATGAGCAGGGCGATGGTGGAGAGCTAGATGGCGGTGCGGATGCAGAAGCCGATCCGCTCTATGATCAAGCCGTTGCTCTGGTGCTCAAATCACGTCGCGCTTCAATTTCTTATGTGCAGCGAGATCTGCGGATTGGTTACAACCGTGCGGCTCGCTTAATTGAGCAAATGGAAAAGGCGGGCATCGTCAGCCCGATGCAGCATAACGGTAATCGTGAAGTGATTGCGCCGGCACGAGCTGAGTAATTAAAAAGGTTTTTTATGCTGAGAGTATTTCTGTTTTTAACCCTGGTTTTTTTTAATCAAACGGCTCACTCAGCTGCGACTGAAAAATTAAAAGCGTTTATCACGGCCACGCATTCTGCGCAGGCAAATTTCACACAAGAAGTTGTCGATAAAAACGGTAAGCGAATTCAAAGTGCATCCGGCACGATGCAGTTCATGCGCCCCGGAAAGTTTCGTTGGGTTTACCAGAAGCCGTATGAGCAAATCATCGTGGGGGATGGTAAAAAGTTTTGGATGTACGACGTCGATTTGAATCAAGTCACGGTAAAAAAATTAGATGCTGCCTTGGGGGGCAGTCCCGCCGCATTGCTTTCGGGTAATAATGAAATCGAGCGCGATTTTTCGATGAAAGATAAAGGTGAAAAAGATGGTCTGGATTGGCTTGAAGCTAAGCCAAAATCTGCCGAATCTAACTTTGCAAAAGTGCTCATGGCATTTAATAGTGGTGCTGAATTGGTGGTGATGGAGCTGTTTGATAGTTTTGGCCATCGCACCGAATTGCGTTTTTCAGGGTTGAAAAAAAATCCATCGCTTTCACCGCAGCTGTTTAACTTCGTGCCGCCCAAAGGTGCAGATGTGCTGGGCGAATGATCTGCAATGAAAGATCGCATCATCAATAATTTCAAGGCCAGTGACTTTTAAACCTCTCGAATTCGATGAGTTTAGAGGCGCGGTTTAATTACGGCGAATTCGCCATAATTAAAACCAGTTCATGGTTTTCTGGGAAAGAGGGAACGTTCGTATGACAAGCCGCATCATTACTGTGCAAGGTAGCGTTGTGTCCATTGCAATTCGGCATGAGCAGGATTACATCTCGCTCACCGATATGGTCAAAAATTTTGATGGGGGCAGTGCCCTGATTGAGCAATGGCTCAAGAACAAAGATACCGTGCTTTTTTTAGGAGTGTGGGAGCAACTCAACAATCCTGAATTCAATTCTAATTCCCCCGAATTCGAGGGAATTAGAATTGAAGCGGGGCGCAACAGTTTTTTCCTGTCTGCCAAGAAGTGGATAGATGCTACAGGGGCAATCGGGCTGTATGCCAAGGCGGGGCGCTACGGAGGTACCTACGCTCACCGCGACATTGCCTTCGAATTTGGTTCGTGGTTGAGCCCAGAATTTAAACTCTACCTCATCAAGGAATTCCAGCGCCTCAAGGATGAAGAGGCCAGCGCAAAGTCGCTGGAGTGGAGCTTTCAACGCACTCTTGCCAAGGTCAATTACAAGATTCACACCGATGCCATTAAGGAGCGCTTGATTCCGCCACGTTTGACCAAAGCACAGACGGGCATCATTTACGCCAGTGAGGCGGATTTGCTCAATGTTGCTTTGTTTGGCCTTACTGCCGCAGAGTGGCGATTATCCAATCCGAAAACGGAAGGCAATATGCGCGACTTCGCCACACTGGAGCAGCTAGTGGTGTTGTCGAATTTGGAAAGCATCAATGCGGTGCTGATACATCAAGGTTTAGAGCAGGCCGTACGTTTGATGCAATTGAATGCTATCGCAATCAGTCAAATGCAGTCCTTGCTGAGTAATAGAGCGGTTAAGCGGTTGGCTGGGGTGGCTGAAAAACCCGGAAAAGCACTAAAAAATGCCTGATCTCTTCGCTCCTAAGCAACCTGCCGCTCCGCTCGCTGAACGCTTACGCCCCAAGCATATTGACGAGGTGATCGGGCAATCGCATTTGCTTGGCGATGGCAAGCCGCTGCGTCTCGCTTTTCAGTCAGGGAAATTGCATTCGATGATTTTGTGGGGGCCACCGGGAGTTGGTAAAACGACCTTGGCGCGTTTGATGGCCTCGGCCTTTGATGCGGAATTTGTACCGTTGTCTGCGGTGCTTTCCGGTGTGAAAGATATTCGTGAGGCAATTGCGCACGCTGAACACACACTACAACAAAGTGGCCGTCATACTATTTTGTTTGTAGACGAGGTGCATCGCTTTAACAAATCTCAGCAAGATGCTTTTCTGCCTTACGTTGAACAGGGGTTGGTAACCTTCATTGGTGCGACCACCGAAAATCCCTCTTTCGAAATGAACAGCGCGTTGCTGTCTCGAGCGCAGGTGTATGTGCTGAAATCGTTGAGCGAAGCGGAGCTGGGTGCACTATTTGAACGCGCTGAGCAAGTTGCACTGCATGGGCTGCAATTTATTGAAGCGGCCAAGTGGCGTGTGGTTGGTTATGCCGATGGAGATGCGCGAAGATTGCTGAATGTATTAGAGCAGATAGAAACAGCGGCACAGGCGGCGGGCAAAGATAGTGTTGATGTTGCCTTCCTTGATGCGACGCTTGCACAAAGTTTGCGTCGTTTCGATAAAGGTGGCGAAGCATTTTACGATCAAATTTCAGCGCTGCATAAATCGGTACGAGGTTCAAATCCTGATGCGGCCTTGTATTGGTTGGTGCGCATGTTGGATGGTGGAGCTGACCCAAAATATTTATCACGCCGTATCGTGCGCATGGCTTGGGAAGATATTGGGTTGGCTGATCCACGCGCGATGCAGCTATGTAACGATGCTGCTGCAACTTATGAGCGGCTCGGCTCACCCGAGGGTGAGTTGGCTTTGGCGCAAGCTGTGATCTATCTGGCCGTTTCTGCTAAGTCGAACGCGGGATATGTTGCGTATAATTCCGCCCGCGCTTTCGTTAGCCAAGATAGTTCGCGCGAAGTGCCGTTGCACTTGCGTAATGCGCCGACCAAGTTGATGAAAGAGTTGGATTACGGCAAAGATTATCGCTACGCGCATAACGAGGAGGATGGTTATGCGGCGGGTGAAAACTACTTTCCAGATGACATGCCAGAAGTGAGTTTTTATCAACCTGTGAATCGTGGGCTGGAAGCAAAGATTGCAGAGAAACTGGCGCATTTGCGTGCGCTGGATGAAAAGGCTAAAAAATAATTGTAGGTCGGGTTTCAGCTCGACATTGTTATCGTGTCGGGTTGAAACCCGACCCACACTAGGGCAGAGAAGATGTTAGACATACAACTATTACGCAATGATTTGACCATTGTGGCGACGCGTTTAGCTACGCGTGGCTATGAATTGGATACCGCAAAATTTGAGCAGCTCGAAGCGGAGCGCAAGACGATTCAATCGCGTACGCAAGAGTTGCAGGCTAAGCGCAATGCCAGCTCAAAATTAATCGGCCAGGCGAAAGCTAAAGGCGAAGACACCTCGGCGATCATGGCTGAAGTAGGTGCGCTGGGGGATGAATTAAAACAGTTGGAAACAAAATTGCCACTGGTGTTGCAAGAGATGGATGCCTTTGTGTCGGTGATCCCTAACTTGCCGCATGAGAGTGTGCCAGTTGGAAAGTCTGAAGCAGATAATTTTGAAGTGCGCAAAGTGGGTGTCGTGCCAACCTTTGCTTTTGAAGTGAAAGATCACGTCGCAATTGGTGAAGGCCTAGGCGGTTTGGATTTTGAGACGGCAACCAAAATTGCAGGTTCGCGTTTCTCTTTGTTGAAAGGTCCGCTAGCGAGAATGCACCGCGCTTTAGCGCAATTTATGTTGGACACGCACACCGAGCAACATGGTTACACCGAAACATACGTGCCTTATATGGTGAATGCCGCCTCAATGCGTGGCACGGGCCAGCTGCCTAAGTTCGAAGAAGATTTGTTTAAAGTGCCGCGCCAAATGGGCGAGGGCGGTGAGCAGAATTTTTATCTGATTCCTACCGCCGAAGTGCCGGTGACTAACATGGTGCGCGACGAAATCGTGCCACTGGAAAAATTACCGATGAAGTTTGTTGCGCACACTCCGTGTTTTCGTTCTGAAGCCGGCTCTGCCGGACGCGATACGCGCGGCATGATTCGCCAACATCAATTTGAAAAAGTGGAGTTGGTGCAAATCGTACATCCCGACACTTCTTATGAAAAATTAGAAGAGTTACTTGGCCATGCGGAAACGATTTTGCAAAAACTAGCGTTGCCCTATCGCGTGGTGAAGTTGTGCACGGGTGATATGGGTTTCTCGGCGTCGACCACTTACGATATTGAAGTTTGGCTACCGGCACAAAATACTTATCGCGAGATTTCTTCTTGTTCTAATTTCGAAGCGTTTCAGGCGCGTCGTATGCAAGCTCGCTTCCGTAATGCGCAGGGTAAGCCTGAGTTGCTGCACACGCTTAATGGTTCTGGCTTAGCAGTGGGCCGTACCCTAGTTGCTGTGTTAGAAAACAATCAACAAGCAGATGGCAGCGTGAAAGTGCCCGAAGTCTTGCGCCCTTACATGGGCGGCATGGAGTTTGTTCGGGTCGGTTGATTGTTTCGGCGTAGGCTAACTTGTGTAGCAAGTTAAACGAGCGAAAGCGAGTGGCCAAAGCCAAAATTATCAGCAGGTAGACGGCAGCGTGAAAGTGCCCGAATTCTTGCGCCCTTACATGGGTGGCATGGAAAGCGTTCGAGCTATTTGAATCTCTTTGGGTTTAATTCCCAGCTGTTGGCGGCGTCGTGTTCGGTAGGTCGGGTTTTAACCCGACGTTTTTGTTCCGAATTGCAACCAACGTCGGGTTAAAACCCGACCTACAAAAACTTATCTAGCCAATCCTCCGTAGCTTACTGCGAGGAGTGTTTTAATATAACTCAATATAAACAATGTGTTGTGTTAATATTAATTAGTATCCGCCCAGGCTAAACCGTAGGCTAGGTGGAAGCTGATGTAGTGGATTTCTCGTTTCCATTTGCATCAACATTTCGTGATAAAGACGCACGGTTTCCACCAATATCACCGCCTCACCCCCTCGCGCATGGCCGTGTTTTGCTTCTTCGTAATAAGCAGGGCGAGAGAGCAACGGCATCACTTTTTTGACATCGGACCAGATGTCTGGATTTAAACCCGACTGAACCGTGAGCACTCGCGCATCTTCCAAGTGTCCCATGCCCTGATTGTAGGCAGCCATTGCCAGCCATGTGCGATCTTTGTCGTTGATGCGTGTGGGTAACGCACCTTTCATCAGTTTGAGATATTTTGCGCCAGCCATGATGCTGGCTTGAGCATCCAGTCGATTGGCTACGCCCATTCGCGCTGCGGTGTCCTCCGTGAGCATCATCATGCCGCGTACATTGGTATATGAAGTGGCCAGCGGATCCCAGTGCGATTCTTGGTAGGCAAGCGCGGCTAGTAATCGCCACTCGATGCCCGTGAGCGCTTCCGCTTCTTTGAACATCGGTTCAAATTGGGGTAATACGGTTTGAGCTCTTTCAATAAACGTCGAAACATCAATGGCTTCTAAGCGCTCGTTATGGCCGTAGTGCCGATCAATCAAGTGTGCCAACGTGCCGTCTTTTTGTATGGAAGTGAAAAATTCTTTTGCCGCCTTAAATAGCTCTTCGTCTACGTCAGCAGCAAACGCCCAAGCCAAATGAGAGGGAGAGCCTAAATCTACCTCGTTGCCTAATTGCGGGTAAAAATTTCGTGCAAGCGCAATTTGTTCTTCATTCGCCACAGTGCAATTTAGTTCACCTTCGGCTACTTCTTGTAACAGTGACGCGGTCGATTGGTCGTGACTCTCTTCCCAGATCAAATTCGGTACACGTCGCACTGTGTCGCGCAGTGCATTTTCTTGAGCAGACTCAGCAACGACAGCAAGCGTGAGTTTTGCTAACTCTCCCATGCGACGTGGCGTTTCATTCTTGCAGACGACTTGCTCTTTAAGCGTTTGATACGAGGGGCTAAAGCGCAAGGTGGAAGACACAGAGCTACGAATACCAGCTGCTGCCAAGTGCACAGTATGGCCAGTAAGCGCGCTCTCAATTTGGTCATAATCCATCGGAATTGGTTTTACTTTCAGCTTCAAACGTTGCGCAAAAAGTGTGGCAAGTTCGAGCTCAAAAGTGGCGTCTATGTCTAGGCTATCTGGAGGGGTTGCCACATAAAGTTCACCTTTATGCCAATCAGGCGCCGGTTGGATGGCAACAAATGTGGCCCACAGCCAGACACTAATGGCGATGAGGGTGGCAATTTTCCAAGCGAATAAGTTGCGCATGGAAACATTCTGCCCGATTTTTGGTTCAACTGGTAAAATGCGCGCCGTTTCTCGATAGGCGAAATCTCGGAAAAATTGTCAGAACCGTCACGGAGAAGTGGCAGAGTGGTCGAATGTACTTGACTCGAAATCAAGCATACCGAAAGGTATCGAGGGTTCGAATCCCTCCTTCTCCGCCAGTAGGACGCTTCCGGGTATTCGATTCGCATATCGCTAGAATGTTCTAGGGGCGAACTAAGGATACTAAAATGAAAAAATCACTTGATTTCATCTTGCATAAACTCTTGCCGCTGTTGATGCTGAGTTCATTTTTGCTGATGACAAACGCGCAGGCGCAAAGTAGTGGTGGCGATGCGGGTGGTGGCGCCTACGTAAAGATGGAACCCTATACGGTAAACTTGGTTGGCTTGATGCAGGTGGTTCAGGTAGCTGCGACACTCAAAATGGCCAAGCCAGAAGCCGGTGTCAAAGCGAAGTTGTACATGCCTGCGATTCGGCATGAAGTGATTATTTTGATGAGTGGCAAGACCGCTGCCCAAATTGAAAGCTCTGCTGGAAAACAACAATTGATCAATGAAATCAGGGTAATCGTTAATAAAGTGATTGGCCTTGATGCAAAAGAAGGCGTTGCCGATGTACTGCTAGAGCAGATTATTATCCAGTAGGTTTTGGGGCTTTACGCTCGTTTGAGCCCCCTTTAAATATCACGCCGGTAAAAATCCACGCACCTGTTTTCGTGATCGACATGCCGACACCCTCATTTGTTCACCTCCGGATTCACAGCGAATACTCAATCGCAGATGGCATTGTGCGCATTAGCGAAGCCGTGTCTGCGGCCAAGCGTGATGGGATGCCTGCGCTGGCGCTGACTGATCTTTCCAACGTATTCGGGCTAGTAAAGTTTTATAAAGACTCACGTAGCGCAGGCCTCAAGCCAGTAGTTGGTTGCGACGTGTTCGTCACTAATGATAGCGATCGAGATCTGCCTTCACGTTTATTGTTGTTGTGCCAGTCGAACACTGGTTATTTGCGTTTGTGTGAATTGCTCACTCGCGCTTATTTAGAGAATCAACATCGTGGCCGTCCAGAAATTCGCAAAGAATGGCTCAAGGCCGGCGCTGACGGGCTGATTGCTTTGTCTGGTGCGCACTTGGGCGAAGTGGGTGCTTGTTTGCTCAATGGCAATTTCGCGAGCGCGAAGATATTGGCCAATGAGTGGGCGGGCATTTTTCCTAGTCGTTTTTATTTGGAGGTGCAGCGTTACGGTTTTGGCCGTGAAGAATTGCATCTGCGTGAAACGGTGAAACTTGCAGGTGAATTGGGGCTGCCGGTCGTGGCAACTCACCCCGTGCAATTTTTGAGTGTGGAAGACTTTAAGGCGCACGAGGCGCGAGTGTGCATTGCCGAAGGCTACGTGCTGAATGACAAGCGTCGTGTGCGGGCCTTCACCGCGCAACAATATTTCACTACACAAGCTGAAATGGCGGCACTCTTCGCTGATCTACCGGAAGCCTTACAAAACTCGGTTGAAATTGCCAAACGTTGCAACCTTTCACTCAAGCTGGGTAAGCCGCATCTGCCCGATTTCCCCACTCCCAATGGCGAAAGCCTCGACGACTTTTTGCGTATTGAATCAGAGCGCGGATTGCGTGAGCGGATGCAGCATCTTTTTCCCGACGAGAAAATTCGCGCAGAGAAGTTGATTGAATATAGCGAGCGCTTGGATTTTGAGATCAATACCATCACCAAGATGGGCTTCCCCGGTTATTTTCTCATCGTGGCGGATTTCATTCGCTGGGCGAAACAATATCGCGATGCAAAATTTCCGAATGGTGTGCCGGTAGGTCCTGGTCGCGGATCGGGTGCGGGTTCGCTGGTTGCCTATTGTTTGCTGATTACAGATCTTGATCCCTTGCGTTACGAACTTTTGTTTGAGCGCTTCTTGAATCCGGAACGCGTTTCTATGCCCGACTTCGATGTGGACTTTTGTCAGGATGGGCGCGAGTTGGTGATTGAGTACGTGCGCAAAAAATATGGTGCCGCCAACGTGGCGCAGATTGCCACCTTCGGCACGATGGCTTCTAAGGCGGTGATTCGCGACGTGGGCCGTGTGATGGATTTTCCTTATGGTTTATGTGATCGCCTTTCCAAGCTGGTGCCGCTAGAGGGTGTAAAGCCCGTCTCGCTGAAAAAAGCGCGCGAGATGGAGCCGGAATTCAATTCCATCGTGGCGAGTGAAGAGGGCGTTGAAGAATTGTTGGAGCTGGGTGCGCGTCTCGAAGATTTAACGCGTAACGTGGGTATGCACGCCGGTGGTGTGTTAATTGCGCCTGGTAAATTGACCGACTTCTGCCCACTTTATTGCGCGGAGGGCGGTGCTGAGGGCGAAGAAAAAAAATCCGTCAGCCAGTTTGATAAAGACGACGTTGAAGCGGTCGGTTTGGTGAAGTTTGACTTCTTGGGTTTGCGCACGCTGACAATCATCGATTGGGCGGTGCGATATGTGCGAGCCATGCAGCCAAATGATGCGATCCCGTTTGCAATTGAGGCAATTCCGCTTGATGACAAGCGAACTTATGACCTGCTGAAAAAAGCAAATACCAGCGCAGTGTTTCAGCTTGAGTCGCAGGGCATGAAAAAACTTATTGATAAGCTACAGCCCGATACCTTTGAAGACATTGTGGCGTTGGTGGCGTTGTATCGTCCTGGCCCATTGGAATCAGGCATGGTGGAAGACTTTATCGCGCGTAAGCACGGCAAAGCAAAAGCCGAATATTTTCACCCTGATCTTGAAACCTCTCTCAAGCCGACTTACGGCGTGATCGTGTATCAAGAACAGGTGATGCAAATTTCGCAGATCATCGGTGGCTACACCTTGGGCGGTGCGGATATGTTGCGCCGCGCGATGGGTAAGAAAAATCCAGAAGAGATGGCGAAGCACCGTGACATTTTTGTGGGCGGTGCGGTCAAACGCGCGATCGATGAGAAGTTAGCGACACGTCTGTTCGACTTGATGGAGATGTTCGCCGGTTACGGTTTTAACAAATCGCACTCAGCGGCTTACGCGCTGGTGTCGTATCAAACCGCTTTTCTTAAGGCGCATTATCCGGCAGCGTTTATGGCGGCCACCTTGTCTTCGGACATGGATAACACCGATAAGGTACACAACTTTTATATCGACACACTGGAACAGGGCGTCACCATCTTGCCGCCGGATATAAATAGTTCCGGTTATCGCTTCGCACCGGTTGATGCAAAAACAGTGGCGTATGGTTTGGGCGCGGTAAAAGGCACCGGCGAGTCAGCGATCAATAATGTTGTGGCCGCGCGTCAAACGGGCCCATTTTTGAACCTATTTGATTTTTGCCACCGTGTAGATAACCGCATTGTGAATCGGCGTGCGATTGAAGCTTTGATTCGTGCAGGTGCCTTCGATGCGATGAATGATCACCGTTCGCAACTTATTGCCACTTTGGATAGCGCAATTGGCAGCGCCGAACAGCAGGCTCGCTCTGCCAACCAAAATAATTTGTTTGGTGATGATGTGGGCGCCACGATGCCGGTGCAGATGGCCGATGTTCCGCGCTGGGTCTTGCGCGAGCAATTGCAACACGAAAAAAATAGCCTAGGGTTTTATCTCAGCGGGCATCCGTACCAAGAGTTTGCCGAGGAAGTTGCGCACTTTGTCAAAATGCGACTGGATGCTGTTACACCGGCCATCGTGCCGCAAAACGGTCCGAATCGCCGTGCAGGCAAAGAGGTGTTGTTGGCGGGCATGGTGGCGGATATTCGCATTCAGCAGACGCGGCGTGGGCGCATGGCTATCGTTAAGCTTGAGGATGGAAGCGCACAGCTTGAAGTGACAGCATTCAATGAGTTGTATGAATCCGCGCGTACTTGGATTCGCGAAGGTGAATTGCTTGTTGTAAAAGGCAAGGCTACTTTTGATGAATACTCAGGCGGAATGCGCGTCACTGCAGAAACGGTTTTTGACTTTGCTTCGGCGCGAGCGGCTTTTGCCAAACGTTTGGAAATTAGCTGTTCGATCAATGAGCCTATTCGTGTTCCACAATTGGCAGAGATATTAAAACCGTGGTGCGGAGGGCAGTGCCAAGTCGTTATTCATTATAATAATCTGCTTGCCAGCGCGCCCTTGAGCTTGGGCGAGGAGTGGCAGGTGACCTTACCAGAAATGTTGCTGACCGATTTACGAGCCTTGGCGGGGGTAGGGAAAGTGGCCGTGATTTATAGGGAATAATCAAGTCTCTTTTTTAAGAATAGTTTAACTTGTGAAATATATTTTCGGGGTGTAAATTAACGCCCACTAGCTTTGTAGTGGTGTTTGGTAATCTAGATGGTGGGTTATTCTTTTTAACTTGTATTGGGAGTGTAGAAAATGTCAAAAATGACTAATGCGTTGTTGATTTCTGTTGTTGCTTTGGGTTTGACTGCTTGCGTAACTGAGCCAACTAAGCCTGCTGCTAAAGTAGCCGCTCCAGATTGCGTGTTCGCAGGCACTAACGATGCTGCACCAGGTTGGATCTGTGATGAGCCTGTAGAAGGTGTTGAAGTTAGCGCGGTAGGTTCTGCAGAGGCATCAGCAGCAGGTGAAGCGTTTATGAAGCAGATGGCAGCAACTGATGCTCGCGTGCAATTGGCGCAGCGTATGAAGGTGCAAGTTGCAAACATGGTTAAACAGTATGTTGAAACAACTGGTGCTGGTAAAGATGAAACAGTTGACCGTGTAAACACTTCTGTAACAAAGCAAATCACTAACGAGACTTTGGTTGGTACTCGTATTTTCAAATCTCGCGTAGGTACAAACGGCAAGATGTATGTTCTGTTGGGTGTAGATGCAACTTCAGTGCAAAAAATGGCAGAAGCTGCAGTTAAAACCAGTATGAATAACGACCGTGCTTTGTGGCAGAAATTCCAAGGCGCTAAAGCTCAAGACGAAATGGCAAAAGAAATTGCTGCCATGAAAGTTGAAGCAGCTCCTAAGTAATCTGCCAGTTTGTATAAAAATCCTATGTCTCGTTGAGGCATAGGATTTCGTACTTTAATCTAGTCGTTTTTTGTTGTCAGTGAATTTTTATGTTGCGAAAAATACTCTTTGTCTGTGCGCTCCTGTTACCTATTAACTTGTTGGCGGCAAACGGCTCGCTTTCATCAAGTCAATTGGGTGAACTGAGCGATAAAAATGCGCAGATCAAAGCTAAGATCAGAGAACTAGATGAAGTTGGCAGCCGTTTGGTTTCGGCTAAGGCTAGGCAAAGATCGGCAGCCGATTCGATTGATCGCTTGGAAGAAGATAGTGATGCAGCGCTTGCAAAGCTAGATAGACTGCAGCAGATTGACCGCGAAGATCCAGATGCGGTTGCGCCTGAAAAAATTGCGGCCGCTAAAGATGCAAACCGTAAAGCTAAAGCAGCACTAAAGGCTGCGGCCGAAAACCGCGATGCGGCAGCCGATGAGCTTAAATCGTTAAATAACAGCGCCAACGAAAAGTATGAAGAATTTAAACGCTTAGAAGATTCTTTTGAGCGAGATGTAGATACCGCAGTGAATACGCAAGTTGATAAGCAAATTCGTGCCATGCAGGCTTCAAAAGAAGTGACTGGTTTTGGCCGAGTATCTTGCGGCGATGATTCGCCGAGGGTTTGTAAAGAAAGAGCGCTAAAGGCAGCAGAGCAAGATGCCTCGGAGAAGGGCTCGATTGTTTTTGTAAACTCATTTACTGAAATCAAAAACTTTAAATTGAGCAAAGAAGAGGTGCGCAGTGAAGTAAGTGCTACTTTGTCAAACAAAGAAGTGCTTAGCCAAAAAATGATTGGCGAAGCTGAGGGTTGGGAAGCCAGCATAAAGGCGAAGGTTGATCCGGTGATTGGTGATGCTTTGCGCGACCAAATGGCCGAAGGAACTCGAGCCGAAATTTACTCATCGGCAGGGGGCAAGGTTGACCCTAGCCAAGTAAGAAATCCAGTCACTGCGGATGAATCAAGCTACACCAAACCTACTAAAGAAAAAGAGCGTAAAGTAACCGAAGGTGATTCGCGAGCTGCCCGTAAAGCGGCGAGAGAAGAAGAGGCTAGGCGCAAGGCTGAAGAGGCAAGAGCTGCGGTTGCGGCAAGGCTAGAAGCGCAGGCGGCAGAAGAGCGCCGACGAGCATTGGAGGAGCGTATTCGTGCTGCAGAAGAGCGTAGGCGAATTGAGGATGAGAGACGTCGTGCTGCAGAAGAAAAAAGGCGTTCCTCGGTACCAACATTTAGTTTTTGATTTTTGAAGTTTATTAAGAGGTAGTTTCAAGCGCAGGGAGCTTTTTTTGTGTTTGTTGTTTCTAAATCTAAAGGGATAAAAATGAAAAAGAAAATTGCATTGGCTTGTTTATGTGGCGCGGCCATATTGGCCTCTCAAGGCGCGATGGCTTCGGGAATTAAAGTGCGAGGGGGGGCGACTAATAACGATTACACACTTGATGTTACTCCAGCGACTGGATCTGCATACACCTACGCTAAGTCGTCTTTTAGTGGTAAAAATTTGGGTTTAACGTGGTTAATGGATGATTCAACTTATTTAGACTTCGCCTTGTCCAATGGCAGTGGTAATTGGGATGGTACATATACAAACGGTACAGGTTTTTCCTCAACAATGACTCGTGATGATAGTGCGATTATTTTAGGATCAACCTCGGTAACTTCCGGAGGTTCGGCCACTAACCTATATTTTGGTTGGAAGACTGGCGAAACCAAGCTGGACAGAGCACCCCAAACCATTACGCTCGCAAACCCATACAACACAAATTCTTCTCTCAGTTTCAAAACATCAGGTTTGGTTTTTGGGGGAGGACTTGGTATTCCTGCTGGTGGAGGTACAGTCGGCCTGAGTTTGGGTATGGGGATAATGAGCGGTCAATATGATACGACTAGGAATACGAGCACTACTACTGCCACGACTACGCCAAATAAGGCGGATATGGCGTTCGGCTTTAGCTATGGCATCGGCTACACTTATTCATTTACACCTAATTTTGGCGTTTCAGTAGATTACAAAGGCAATATTTACAACTACACCTTCAATGTCGGGCAAACTGGTACCAACGGCGAGTGGAGCTTGAATGAGAAGTTCAATACGACAGGCGTGTCGGCTTACTTGAAATTTTAATTTAAATGCGATCACGCTTAGTTTCTCTTCTGGTAATAGCGCTTAGCCTTACAGGGTGCGCCGTTCCTGAGGGCAATCAGAGAATGGTCTCACCTGCGGCGGTAACGCCAAAGGTGAGCTCCCCTTCTTGGGTGATGAATCCAGAGAAGGTAGGTTTTATTAGTGTGGTTGGTGCAGCTCCTCAGCAGGATTGGGGAGGGCGTGAGGCGCAGTTTCGAGTGGCTTTAAAGAAGGCGCATCAAGAGTTGGCGCAAATGGTTCGAGTGCAAGTGCAGACGTCCTCTCGTTTTAAAGCTGAAGCGAGCAAGGCGGGTGCCACTCAGGATGCTGACATTGAATCAAGGTTGCAAACTAATGTAGGGCTACAGCTTGATGCGGCTCGGGTGATCGAGGAGTGGACTGACCCGCATTCGGGGATTTTGTACATTTGGTTGGTGACCCCGAACTAGCTCATCATTACACTGCTTGTGTTTTGTGATTTTCAAGGAGAGTGACATGCAGAAACTAATCTCTATTCTTTTGGCTTTTTCTCTGGCTATTTCAATATCCGCTTGCAGTAGTGCTTCGCAGAAATCGGGCAATTCTTCGGCTGAGCAACGGATGAATGCTGAAAAGGCGCAGCGTGAGCTATCTTCAGAGGTAAACAAATAATGAATCACACCGCCGCTTTAAAAATATGGCTTCCTTTATGTGTACTTGCCTTCGTGGCAGCGAACAACAGTTTTGCTGCGGGGGAGTCGATCGAAATTGTTAAAGCCGAAGGTGGCGTGACAGTGAGTGACAAGCCTGACGGTAAGCAAAGCACAGTGACGACAAAAAGCACGTTGCCTGCGGCGAACGTAATTTCGACGGGGCCAAACGGTCGCGCGGTGGTAAAGGTCGGTGGCACGGGTTACATCGTGCTAGAAAAAAACAGCCAAGTTGAAATGAATAACAGCTCGAAGGGTTTTTTTCGCCAATTGACCGGCATGGTCTATTACGCGGTTAATAGCATTAAGGGCAAAGATCGTTCACTTGAAGTGAGAACAAAAACGGCGACGATGGGTATTCGCGGCACGCGCTTTATCGTGACGGATGTGCCTGAACGTCAAGAAGTAGGAATGCGTAAAGGGACGGTGAGTGTTGAGAGTTCAGATGGCGATTTTGAAATTCATAAAAAAGCCGAGATGGATGAATTTGAGGCAATGAAGCGTGAGGCTGAAGCTGCTGTGAATAAAGAAAAAAGCGACTTCGAAGCTTATAAAGCAACAACAGAGAAAGAGTTCGTTGAATTTAAACGCGAGTTCTCTTTGAGCGCAGATCGCATGGTGTCATTCAATGGTAAGCGTGTTGACGATCGTCCGTTGAGTGGTGAGACTAAAAAAGATATGGAGACACTTGAAGGCTTTGCGGATGCGTGGCTGAAACAAGTGCACGATTGAGGACTGAATGATGAATAAATATTTACTGCTGCTAATTACGATTATTTTATCTGCTTGCGTAGAGATGCCCGTTAAAGAAACTGCAGCCACAAATGGCCGCCCCGCTTGGATTGATAATCCGGGTAATGGTGTTTCAGCTTCGGCGGGAGTGAATGTGTACGGCAAAATTAAGCAGGAAGAAACAGCGGTTGCTCGTGCCAGAACTGAATTTGCAAAACGATTTGGTGTGTCGATTGATGCAGGGCAGTCAGTTGAAACGGCGGTGAATGGTGGACGTGCAAGTACCACAGCACAAAGCGTTTCAGTTGAAAAAACTAACCAATCAGATGTGAAGGCCATGGTTAAGGCGAAATGGTGGGATACGGAAAAAGAAGTGATTTGGGTGTGGGTTGTTCCTAGTAACTAAGCAACGTTAATACGGGGGAAATCATGAAAATCAGTCAGGTAAAACGAGTTCATTTTAGTGCGTTTGGTAAAGCTGTGTCGTTGGCGGTATTACTTGGTTTTTCGGTTACATCTGTATGTGCGCAGGGTGAGTTTGATCAACACCGCAAGAAAACGTGGGAAGAATTTGAAGAATTTAAGAACGGCAAGCCCGTGCCGAAGCCGGCTGAAAAGCCTGTCGAAGCAAAGCAGGCTGCTACGCCTGTAGTTGCTCCGGCGCCTATTCCGGTAAGGCCAGTTGAGGTCGTGGTGCCTGTGGTTGTGCCAGTAGTTACACCAGTCGCAGCACCTGTTGTGGCCAAACCTGTGGGTGGTAATTTCCGCGACTGTCCTGAGTGTGCCGAAATGGTTGTGATCCCTGAAGGCAATTTTGAGATGGGTGAACGTGGAGATTCAACCTTTGTTGCCTCTTTTGCGATGGGTAAAACGGAAGTGACTCAGGCGCAATGGAAGGCGCTCATGAGCAGAAATCCTAGCAAGCATAGTGAATGTGGCAGCGACTGTCCTGTAGAAAATATGAGCTGGGAAGATGTACAGTCTTTTATCGAAATATTGAACGAGAAGACGGGAAAGCAATATCGTTTGCCGAATAAGGCAGAGTGGGAATATGCCTGCCGTGCAGGTGGTAAGCATCGTTATTGCGGCACTGCTGATTTGAATACTTCGGCATGGTATCAAGAAAACAGCACTGACATAACGCATCGCGTAGCAAGCAAAAAAGCCAATGCTTTTGGCTTGTATGACATGAATGGCAACGTGGAAGAGTGGACTTCTGAAGCTACGAATAGTGCTAAAACTTATTTTATGGTTCGCGGTGGGGCTTATTACACAGAAGCTGATAAGTTGCGCCCCTATTCTAGACACGAAGTTCACATCAATAGGAAAGAACCCTACATGGGCTTCCGCCTAGTTAGAGCATTACCGTAGTATTGCATCATAATATTTGTGACTGATTGTATTTAACCCAGAAGACGAAAAGTTTATCTGGGTTTTTTACTGGGAGACATTAATGAAATTTGGTCGAATAAAAATAGTATCGCTTGCAATAGTGCTGACCTCTTCGTTTGGCGCCGTGGCTGCATCGGACGATTTTGAGGCGTATAAACGCCAGCAGATGGAGGGCGTGCAGCAGGTTAAAACCGAGTTTCGTGAATTTAAAGAAAAGCAAGATCGAGAGTTCGCTGATTTTCTAAAAAGTCAGTGGAGTGAATTCAAGACTTCGCAAGGTGTCGTTCGTATCAAAGAGCCCAAGCCAAAACAAATTCCTGTCGTTGCGCCTAGCGCCCCTGTTGTGGTGCCATCTGTTACACCTGGCGCACCAGTCGTTACCCCAAAGCCCGTACCAGTTGTTGTGGCGCCGATTTTGGCACCGGTTACACCGCCACCGCCCCCTGCGCAGCCAAAGCCGCTTTCTGTTGCGGCAGATGAGGTCGAGTTACAGTTTTACGGCAACTCGGTGAAATTTGTATTCGATCCACTCTGGAAGTCATATCGTCTGACGGGTGGCGCGAAGCCTGAAACGATCAGTGATTTTTGGGCAACGATGAGTGGCACAAAATACGAGCCAACAATTCAAGCGGTGAACGCAGCCAAACGCGAGTTGAAACTAGACGATTGGGCTTACGTTACGCTGTGGCGTGATGTGGTGAGAGCGTTGCAGCCAGAGCGCAAGACGGAGCAAAATTTACTGTTGTGGTACTTCCTAACCAAGTCAGGCTATGACGTGCGTTTGGGCTATTACGAATCCAACGTGTATTTGTTTGTGGCCATGAAGCAGCAAGTGTATGCGACTAAATTTACTAAGGTGAATAATCAAACTTACTATGCCGCCTTGGATGCAGATCACGGTAATAACATCCGCGCTTTTTACAGCTATCAATCTAACTATCCGACCAAACTCAACGCGCTCGACATTAGTAGAGCCAACGTAGGCTTCACCAAAGTGGCCTCTGTGCAAAGAGCTTTGGCCTTCGATTACAAAGGTAAGACGGTTAAATTCTCGGTGCCTTACGACCGACGTTTAGTCGACTACATGGGCACGATCCCGCAATCAGAATTTGAGCTTTATTTTGATACGGCTGGCAGCTCGTTGGTGAGGCAGGGCTTGCTCGCGGAGTTGCGAAAATATACGGCAACAATGAACCAAGACGAGGCTGTGAACTTCTTGCTGACCTTCGTACAAAAAGCATTCGCCTATAAAACGGATGAAGAGCAATTCGGTTATGAAAAATACTTCTTCGTCGAAGAGTCGCTGCACTTTCCTTACAACGACTGTGAGGACCGTTCAGTCATTTTTGCTTGGCTAGTCCATGAGTTGGTTGGGGCGAAAGTGGTTGGTTTGCTCTACCCCGGGCACATGACTACAGCGGTTGCGCTCAAACAAGTAAATGCGGATTATGCGACGGTGGATTATCAGGGACAGCGTTTCGTTATTGCAGACCCAACTTATATTGGAGCATCGGTAGGAATGGCAATGCCGTCTTACGCGAAATATAAACCGAAGCGCGTGGTTGAAATGCAGTAGTGGCTTATTTTTAACACATTGATTGTATTGAATTATATGTAAAATACAAAGCCCCGTACATAATTTTGTACGGGGCTTTGTTATTTCAATAGGTGATTTTACTTAATTCGCATTCCGGGTTGTGCGCCATCATCTGGCGATAAAACGAAGAGGCCGGGTGCATCACCTGAAGCGGCTAGGACCATGCCCTCAGACAGGCCAAATTTCATTTTGCGCGGGGCAAGATTGGCGACCATTACGGTCATGCGGCCTTTTAGCTTTTCTGGATCGTAAGCCGATTTAATTCCAGCAAACACAGTACGTGGTTGTACTTCACCAATGTCGAGAGTGAGCTTCAGTAATTTCTCAGCGCCCTCTACATGTTCTGCGTTAACGATGCACGCTACGCGCAAGTCAATTTTATTGAAGTCATCGATGCTGATCGTATCGGCGATCGGCGAGATAGCGTGTTGCTGATGTTCAGCGTGTCGTGCTTCGGAGTGTGCTTCAGTCATGGGTTGCAAACTTTCTTGGTTGGCGGCGACCATCGCTTCGATCAATTTTGGATCAAGACGTGTTGCTAAATGTTGGTAAGTGTTGATTGAGTGACCTGCTTCAAGTGCCTGCCACGTGCCTTGCCATACCAGCGGAGTGATATTTAAAAAACTCTCTACCTGCATGGCGAGCTCTGGCAGTATCGGTTTTAGATACAAGGTCAGATCGCGGAACATGGTTATGGCGGTTGAACACGCCTCAAGTAGTTCAGCATCTTTGCCTTCCTGCTTCGCCAATTCCCAAGGTTTCTTTTCAGCAATATATTGGTTGGCGACATCAGCGAGACGCATAATTTCGCGTAGCGCGCGACTGAAATCGCGGTCTTCAAAACAGCGAGCGATTTCGCCATTGTTGAACGCGGAAGAAAATTCAGTCGTTGCAGCGGTATCGCTATTGCCTAACTTCCCTTCAAAGCGTTTACTGAGAAAGCCCGCGCAGCGACTTGCGATGTTGATGTACTTTCCAATCAAATCACTGTTTACCTTAGCGACAAAATCATCAAGGCTAAGGTCCAGATCTTCCATCGTGCCATTCAGCTTTGCGGCGTAGTAATAGCGCAGGTATTCCGTATTTTTGATGTGATCAACATAGCTGCGGGCGGTGATAAAGGTGCCGCGCGATTTGCTCATTTTCTCGCCATTGACTGTTAAGAAACCGTGCGCGAACAGCTTGGTCGGAGTGCGGTAGCCTGCGTGCTGCAACATGGCGGGCCAGAACAGAGCGTGAAAATAAAGTATGTCTTTGCCGATGAAATGGTAAAGCTCGGCGGTTGAGTCAGACTTCCAGTATTCGTCGAAATTCAATCCAACTTTGTCGCATAGTTGTTTGAAACTACCCATGTAGCCGACCGGCGCATCCAACCAAACGTAGAAAAACTTACCCGGTGCATCGGGGATTTCAAAGCCGAAGTAAGGTTCATCGCGCGAGATGTCCCAATCGGAAAGTTTGTTTTCACCTTCTGCGCCTAGCCATTCCTGCATCTTGTTAGATGCTTCGGTTTGCAGCGTATCGCTTCGCGTCCACTGGCGTAAAAACTGTTGGCAAGAGTCAGCGGAGAGTTTGAAAAAGTAGTGATCAGA
>JBAXEJ010000002.1:0-80590 GCA_037140475.1 Gallionellaceae bacterium | reverse complement strand
TAACCCGAATGGGGTATATACGATAATTCCAAAGCACTATGAAATCAGGGTTGTTTAAGAAACCACCACATATTGCAAAAAGATTGGGAGTGCGCGATGACTATTCAAGAGCGCGCTGAGGTAGATCTCAGCCGTCGTAATGCGATGAAAAAAGCAGGTAACTTGGGGCTCTTAGGGCTATTGGCCTCAATTGGATTGACGCCCAATTTGGCTGAAGCTGGGCTTTCTGCGGCCGCCTTTGATGCGAAGTCACTTGATGCGGCCCTTGATGCGTTGGGTGGATTGATCGCTACTGAAAATGCAGCGATACAAATCACCGCACCAGAGATCGCTGAGAATGGCACCGTAGTTCCGGTGACCGTGGATTGCTCTCTGGCGCAGGTCGAGCAGATTTCCATCCTAGTTGAAAAGAACCCCACCATTCTGGCCGCTCATTTTGTGATCTCTAAGCGGGCTACTGGATTTGTGAATACCAAGATCAAAATGGCGCAAACTTCCAATGTCATTGCGCTGGTTAAAGCAAACGGTAAGTTTTATCGTACTTCTAAAGAAGTCAAAGTCTCTGCGGGGGGATGCTAATGTCTAGCCCAACGAAAATGAAAGTTGCCGTTAAAGGCGTCTATACGGAAGTTAAGATTTTAATGCAGCACGTGATGGAAAATGGTCGTCGCAAAGACGATAACGGCAATATTATTCCTGCTTGGTACATCAGTGACTTCAAGGTGAAGCATAAAGATGAGGTTGTATTTGAAGGCCAGTTTGGCACTTCGGTTTCTAAAAACCCTTACCTAGTTTGCCGCATTTTGGGGGCGGCCGCGGGTGAAAAAATTACAGTCTCTTGGGTCGATAACCACGGCGAGCAGCGCGAGGATGAAGCCGTTATTGAGTAAAGTTGGTCGAAATCTAAAAATTTGAAGCTTAAAAATAAGGAAGTCCGTATGTCTGACAGCAAGCCAGAAAAAACATCAAAGTTCAAGCAATTATTAGCATGGTTGAAGCACGCGCCACACCATCCAACATGGATGATCTTATTACTCGGCACGGTGGGCGGCGTTGTCATGTGGGGTGGTTTGAACACGGGCATGGAATACACCAACCACACCGAGTTTTGTATTTCATGCCACACCATGTCGCAGCCTTATGAAGATTTGAAAAAGACTGTGCACTTCAGCAACCGTGCGGGTGTTTCAGTCGGCTGTCCAGATTGCCACGTGGCGAGCAGCAAAGAGCCTTGGGATTATGCGCGCAAGCTAACGATGAAAGTATTTGCAGCTAAAGACGTCATCGGTGAGATCACCGGTGTGATCGATACGCCAGAAAAGTTTGAAGCGCATCGCTTAGAAATGGCCAAGCGCGTCTGGAAGAAAATGAAAGAAACCGATTCAAAAGAGTGCCGCAACTGTCACAAGTTTGATCGTATGGACACCACCAAGCAAAAAGAGCGCTCTGTCACTAAACATGAAGGTGCAATCGAAGATGGCAAAACTTGTATTGATTGCCACAAGGGCATTGCTCACAAGGCAGTTCATACACAGTTGACTGCCGAAGAAATCGAAAAAGAAGGGCTTTAAAGTTAGGCCGCAACATTTAAGTTGCGGCTTTATTTTTTATAGGGAGATGAAAGTGAAGCAAAAGAAACTAGCAATTTTCGCAGCAGCAGTTTCCGTTGGTGTCTTGGCAATGGGTCAGGCCTACGCAGCGCCCGACTGGAGCAAAGCTCAGCCTCGTAAAGTCACGCTGTTCTACCCAGGGCAAGCCAGCTATGAATGGGTGATGAATGTTAATGATCACTCCTCTGCTACCGACATGACTAAAAAAAGACGCACTTGCGCAAAGTGCCATGATTCTGACGCAAGCGAAATTGGCGACAAGGTGGTGAAAGGTGAGGCCGTAGGTAGCTCTAAATCTGTTATCGAGCCTAAGCCTGTTGCAGGCAAGGCAGGGTTTGTTCCAGCGACGGTGCAGATTGCTCACGATGGTAGCAAAATCTATTTCCGCTACGAATGGACCAGCCCTAAGGCTGTGTCTGAGCCCAAGATGGACAGTAAAAATGAAACCAAACTGACCATGATGTTCGACGGCGGCGGCACGGTTGAAGATGCTGAAATCAATGGCTGCTGGGGTACTTGCCATAATGATTTACGCTCGATGAAAAGTCCTAAAGACGACAAGAAAACAAAATACGTTAAAGATGGCAATGTCGCGACCGGCAAATATATGGATTTGATGCAATGGCGCAAGGGTGAAAAATCAGTCGATGGATATGTGGACACTGAGCGTCACATGGATGGTGGGCAGAGCTTAATCAAAGCCGACGGCAAAAAAACGGGGAGCAAATGGGTCGTAACCTTTGAGCGTGAGTTGGCAGGCAAAGGCAAGGGCGATCACAGTATCGTTGCTGGCAAAACATATAACTTTGGTTTTGCCGTGCACGAAAATTTCGCTGGTGCGCGTTTCCACTACGTATCACTGGGTTACCAATTTGGCCTAGATAAGGACAACAAAGAAGTGAAAAATTACATCAATGTGCAAAAGCAATAAAAAGTAAGAAGTAACAAGGCCGTAAGCGGTTGTAAATAAGGGAAGCGCAGGTTTCTGCGAAGTTAATTCTTAGAGGAGGTTTCACCATGATGAAGTGGAGTAAACGAATACTGGTTTCTAGTGTATTGGCTTTCTCAGCCAATGCGTATGCTGTGCCACCAACGGCTGAGATGTTGACGTTTGGTTGTCTCGGTTGCCACGGGGGTAACGGTAGTTCTGGTCCAAGCATGCCTACTTTAGCCAATCAATCTAAAGAAGCCATTGTTGACGCGATGAAGAAATTCAAAAGCGGTGAGCGTCCTGCCACTGTGATGGGTCGTGTTGCCAAGGCTTACACAGATGATGAAATTGCTTTAATGGGCGACTTCTTCTCCAAGCAGAAATTTTTCCCAACAACTCAAGCCCTGAAAAAAGCAGAAGCTAAAAAAGGTGCTGAGCTCGCCAAGAAGAATTGCAGCCGTTGCCATTTAGAAAACGGCAAAGAAGGCAAAGATGACGCTCCAGTCATGGCTAGCCAGTGGCTCCCTTACATGCAAATCCAGATGGAGTTGTATACGACGGACAAGCGCAAAATGCCAGAAAAGATGGCTGATAAAGTTAAAAATTTGAGCAAAGAAGAGCTGGATGCCATCCTGACTTTCTATGCTAACGTGAAATAAGGGGAGAACAATATGACACTTGATCGTAGAAATTTTATCAAACTGTTGGGTGGTGCTTCGACCGTTGCGATGGCCGGCGCTTCGGGCGTCGCAAGTGCTGCTGTGGCAGCTGGCTCAGCCTCTGAAGTAATGCCTAAGGGCAAGCAGCGCCGCGTGGTGGTGATTGGTGGTGGTTACGGCGGTACGATTGCCGCTAAATATGTGCGCATGCTGGATTCCTCCATCGAAGTGGTGATGATTGAACGCAATAAGCAATATGTGTCCTGCCCATTTAGTAACTATTACATCGGTGGCCTATTGAAGGATCTGTCATCGCTAACGATCAGCTATGACAAGCTAGCCAAAAATCACGGCATCAAGATGGTGTATGCCGATGTAACAGCTATCGACCCTGCTGCCAAGACTGTGACGATGGGCGATGGCAAGAGCATCTCTTACGACCGCCTAATCGTGTCTCCTGGTGTTGATTTCCGCACTGAAGAGATCGAGGGGTACAACGATCAAACATCGTTGTTAATGCCACATGCTTGGAAAGCTGGTGAACAGACCATTCTGCTGCGCAAGCAACTGGAAGCGATGAAAGACGGCGGCACCGTGGTGATGAGTATGCCTCTCGTGCCTTACCGCTGCCCTCCAGGGCCATATGAGCGCGTTTCATTGATCGCCAATTACTTGAAGACAAGCAAGCCGAAGTCAAAAGTAATCTTGCTCGACGCCAATGATAAGGTTGTGGCGAAGGCACCATTGTTTACCAAGGCTTGGAGCACTTACTACAAAGACAATTTGGTCTATGTCCCGAGCAAAAAAGTGACTAAGGTTGATAGCGCGACGATGACCGTGACAGTTGAGGGCATTGAAGACTTCAAGGGAGACGTAGTGAACTTCATTCCACCTCAGCGCGCAGGCCGTATTGCGGTTGCGGCTGGTTTGGTAGGCCCAGATAAAAACTGGTGTCCAGTGGACACTATTTCGTTCGAGTCTAAGATTCACAAAGACATCCACGTGATTGGTGACTCTTCTTCCGCTGGCGCAATGCCGAAGTCTGGCTATTCTGCCAATACCGAAGCTAAAGTGTGTGCGACCAACCTCGTAGCATTGATGAATGGCAAAGAAACGGTAGAGCTGTCTACGCTCAACGTTTGCTACAGCGCGATTAGCGATCACGAGTCGATTAGCGTTGCCGCTGTTTATAAAGTGATCGAAGGCAAGATTGCAGCAGTGCCAAACTCTGGCGGGATTTCACCTGTAGATTTTTCCGCAACCAAGTACGAGCATATCTATGCTGAAAGCTGGTTGAAGAATATTCTGACTGAGATGTCGACCTAAGAAGTTACCAAACCTAGCAAGTGACGCAACTTTGAAATCCCCGCACACTTTCGTGTGCGGGGATTTTTCTTTTATAGGCTGATTTCGATTGCAGTAGAAGCAGTGAAGATTACAACTTAAAGTTTGCAATTAATCGTCTCGACAACGTTAATTTACCGAATGTAACTTCCGCATGGCTACTTCGAGTGCACCTTCTAACAAATGCGGCGCAATTTCTTGCGCCCGCGCCATTGCCTCTTCAATCAAAATTTGCTCTTCTTTACGCGGCGCATTCAATACAAAATTCACGACTTCAGCTCGATCACCTGGGTGGCCGACACCAAAACGCAAACGCCAAAAATCTTTAGTGCCTAAATGCGCAATGATGTCTTTTAACCCGTTGTGTCCACCGTGGCCGCCGCCTAGTTTTAACTTGGCACTACCTGGCGGCAAATCGAGCTCATCATGCACGACCAAGATTTGTGCTGGCTCGATCTTATAAAACTGTGCCACCGCACCAACGGCGCGGCCGCTCACATTCATAAAAGTTTGCGGCTTCAACAAATAGACATCCTGTCCATGCAACGAAGCACGAGCGATCAATCCATGAAATTTGGCATCTGATTTAAAAGTTGAGCCATGCTTGGACGCAAACTCATCCACCCACCAAAAACCGGCGTTATGGCGGGTCGCTTCATATTCGCGACCGGGATTGCCCAAACCAACAATCAGCTTTATTTCACTCACGAGGGGCTCTCAAGATGAAAAAAAGCTCGTCATGCTTTTTATTGGGCATGACGAGCTTTCCACAATCACGACGCCTAAGCGACGATTATTTTTTGGCGGCTGGCTTTGCTTCTGCGGCTTTGGCATCAGCTGCAGGTGCTGCTTCTGCGGCAGCAGTAGCAACCGCTTCAACATGGCCGCGAGGCACTTGCACAGTAGCGACAGCATCAGATGCATGGTGGTGACCAGCAATTTCAACACCCTTAGGCAACTTAACATCAGATACGTGAATTGAGTGACCCAAATTCAGTGTAGCCAAGTCAACTTCAATTGCTTTAGGCAAATCACCTGGCAAACACGCGATTGCGAGTTCATTCAACACGTGGCTGATAATACCGCCGCCTGTTTTCACACCTGGTGCGATGTCTGCATTGATGAAGTGCAATGGCACTTTCATCTGAATCTTTTTCTTGGCATCAACACGCTGTAAGTCGATGTGCAAAACTTGCTGGCGGAAAGGGTGCATATGGAAGTCGCGCAACAGCACGGACTCTTTTTTACCATCTAAATCTAGCGACAAAACAGACGCGTGAAACTCTTCGTTACGCAATGCATAATAAAGTGTGTTGTGATCGAGATCGATCGCTACTGCATCTCCGTTGCCGTAAACAACACCCGGAACACGATTCGCTTTACGCAGACGGCGGCTCGCACCCGTTCCTTGCGTACTGCGTGATTTTGCTGCGATTTCAATTGCCATTTTACTTCTCCACTTCAAGTGAAATCTTCCGCGACCAGAAGACTTCGGGTTGCGCGATGACCAACACGATCATCGCAAAAAATTATTCCATAAACAGCGAGCTGACTGACTCTTCTGCATTGATGCGGCGCATGGTTTCCGCCATCAATTCGGCCACGCTGAGCTGACGAATACGCTTGCAATTTCGCGCGTCTTCACGCAACGGAATTGTATCAGTTACCACCAGCTCATCAATTGCCGACTTTTCAATGCGCTCAATCGCCGGGCCGGACAAAACAGGGTGTGTGCAATAAGCGATTACTTTCTTTGCGCCTTTTTCTTTAAGCGCATTAGCTGCTTCGCACAAAGTATTTGCGGTATCTACCATATCGTCCATGATGATGCAGGTACGATCTGCCACATCACCGATGATATTCATCACTTTGGCTACATTCGGCTTAGGACGGCGCTTGTCAATAATCGCCAAATCTGATTCCAGACGTTTAGCCAAAGCACGCGCACGCACCACGCCTCCCACGTCTGGCGACACTACGATTAAGTCTTGATAATTTTGCTTCCACACGTCCGACAACAATATCGGCGAGGAGTAGATGTTATCGACGGGGATCGAAAAGAAACCTTGAATCTGGTCAGAGTGCAAATCCATGGTGAGCAAGCGATCAACGCCAACCCCAACGAGCATGTCCGCGACAACTTTAGCGGTGATCGCTACCCGTGCTGAACGTGGACGACGATCTTGGCGTGCATAGCCAAAATAGGGCATCGCAGCAGTAATACGTCCGGCAGAGGCGCGTTTAAGCGCATCCACCATGACCATCACTTCCATCAGGCTGTCGTTTGTCGGTACACAGGTTGATTGCAGAACGAAGACGTCTCTGCCGCGCACGTGCTCAAGAATTTCGACCATCACTTCGCCATCAGAGAACTTGCTGACGGTTGCTCGGCCTAAGTGAATATCAAGATGCTTCGCCACTTTTTCGGCGAGCTTAGGGTTGGCATTGCCGGTGAACACCATCAAATTGTCGTGAGACACGTTGAACCCCTTAAAAGATTAATGGGCGCAAGCGCCCATGCAATGTGGCTGGGGAGGTAGGGATCGAACCTACGAATGCCGGAATCAAAATCCGGTGCCTTACCACTTGGCGACTCCCCAAGAAACCTTATGCGGCAAAATTCCGCAATGGATGCTCTTGCAAACCTCGCGCGACGAATCCGCGCATATTTTGAGGCAACTTCTGCAATACCGCTTTTGCTGCTGCTTCCGTGGCAAACTCTGCAAATATGCAAGCGCCAGAACCAGTCATTAAAGCTGGCGAATACTGCTCAAGCCAAGCCAAATGCTGCTCAATGACTGGGTACAACTTACACGCGATCGGCTGTAAATCATTGCCGAATTGCCCTACGTGAAAATCCCGCCCAATCGGAAGGGCGCGAATTGTGATGGAAATCGTATTTCGTGTCAATTCCGGGTGCGTGAAAATCTGTGGCGTCGGCACATGGACTGGCGGAGAGAGCACAACGTACCAAGTTTCAGGCAATTCATACGCCTGTAAGCGCTCGCCCACCCCCTCGGCAAAGGCATTGCTGCCAAACACAAATACTGGCACATCGGCGCCAAGGCTCAAGCCCAGTTGCATCAAACGCTCGCGCGTCAGCCCTAAACTCCACAGTCGATTGAGAGCAAGCAGGGTAGTCGCGGCATCGGAACTGCCTCCACCTAGGCCGCCGCCCATCGGGATTCGTTTTTCAAGCCCTATGTCCACACCTAAAGTACAGCCCGTCTCTTGCTGCAACAACTTCGCCGCACGCACACACAGATCTTGCTCGGCTGGCACACCCTCAATTGCATTCACACGACGAACTTCGCCATCCTCACGCAAGGTGAAATGCAAAGTGTCATTCAAGTCAATAAAACGAAACAGGGTTTGCAGCAGATGATAGCCATCGGCACGACGCCCAACCACATGTAAAAATAGATTGAGCTTGGCGGGGGCGGGGCAAGTAAGTGTATTTAACGTTCCCATTCGTCAATAAATACCTTTATTTCTAAATGTTCTCGCTGCAAAACAAAACGCAAAGGTAAGCTATCCGTCGCTGTGCTTGAATACTGAGAATAGACAATCTCCCAGCCATCTTGGCGTAGCACAGAAATCTGCCCATTGGCATCACGCTGAATATCGGCCACCGTTCCATTCGCTGGCAATGCGGTTACCCAATAGCGCAATCCAGATAATGGCAACTCCCAACCCAATATTTTGCGAGTTAGTGTTTCAGCATCTTGTGCAACGTATTGTTTGCCAGAAGCCTCTAAAGTCACTCCTTGTGAGTCGCGATGAATGCTTGCAACCGTTTGGCCTAGGGGCGCCAACAACAACACACTGTCTTCTGCTGCACCATGCTCCCAGCGCAAGCCAGCGGATTGGCGCTCACCATCATGTTTAATCGCCACGCGACCATTAAATGCAAAGGGTGCATCTGCATGAACAGGACGTTGTACAACAACCGGTTTGCTGGCACAACCAACGAGCGACAAAAGCGCTACTAGCAAAAAAAAACGAAGTTGCCTCAAGGCGAAAACTTTTTAATTAGAGTGCGCAACGACTCGCTATCAGGATGATCCTTTAAGGTATCTTGCCAAACCTTCATCGCTTCATCTTTATTGCCTTGCACCCAAAGCACCTCTCCTAGGTGTCCGGCAATTTCAGGATCTGAATTTAACGCAAATGCTTTGCGTAACAACGCTGCGCTCTTTTCCATCTTACCCAAACGATAATAACCCCAACCAACACTGTCGGTTATCGCCGCATCATTTGGCTCAAGCTGATAAGCCTTTTCGACTAAGCGCATCCCCTCCTCGACACGCACATTACGATCAAGCAAGCTGTACCCTAAGGCGTTGTATGCTTGAGCGTGATCTGGAGCGAGCTGTAACAATTTGCGCAAATTTTGTTCAAACGAATCTACTTTGCCTAGCTTGTCGGCAGTTATCGCCACCTCAAAAAGCAACTGCGGATCATTCGGCAAGGTATCCAATGCACTCATCAACACCTGATATGACGTCTCATATTGCTTGGCTTCACGCAACAGTTGCGCCTCTACGATGGTGACCGTTACTCGCTGCCGATTATTTGTGACCGGCGCAGCTTTTAAAACGGCACGCGCTTCTTTTATCTTTGCCGCTTTTCCCAACAAATAGGCTTCGCGTAAACGCGCCGCAAAAACATACTCGCCCTGTAACACCTGCTGATATTCGGCTAACGCAGCAACATCATCTTTCCTTGTCTCTTTGAGCTGCCCCAAATAGAAATGGATAATTCCCGCATCTTTTTTGCCCTGCACCAATATGCTTTCGAACTCTTTTTCTGCACGATCTAGCTCGCCCATCTGCAATGATAGCAACGCAACCGCAAATGCCAACTCAACATTCCCCCTATTAGTTTCCAACACTTGTTGAAATTGAGTTCGAGATTCCACATAGAACTTTTGCTCTAACAATGCACGTGCATAAAACAAACGAACTTCATGATTAGCTGGATAGATCTGCAAATAAGTCTGTAGCTTTTCCAAGCCCAATTTTGCATTGGTAGACATCAATAGTTGCGCTTCAAGTATCAGTGCGGCATCCCACTCTGGTCGCAACTCAACTGCACGCCGAGCTTCAGCTATTGCCAATTCTTTTTTACCCGCATCTTGCGCAAACTGCGCCACCACCCAATGCGCCTCCGCCACCGAAGGATACGGCTCTGCCAATTTGCTCAGCCAGTCAAACGCTGCCGCCTTGCTTGGCGCTCGCGCCAGTAAAGCGTGTATCTGCACAAACACGGGGCCCACATTTTTGGATTCTTTTGCTAGCCAGCGATGCACATAAGGAGTGGCATCGGAGATCTTGCCTCCGCTCAGTAACAGCGACACCAACATCTGGTTTGGCAACGTTGCCGTAGGCTCAAGCTCTTGCCACAACGCAAAAGCGTCAATCGCTTTATCCATCTGGCGCGACTCAAAAGCCAACTGCGCTGCGCGACGGGCCACACGTGGATCACGTGTTGTTTTAGCCAAATCAGCATAAGCCTGTATTGCCAACTCTGGTCGGCCTCGCTGAAGCGCAATATCACCCAACAAAAATTCGTACAGCATGCGCTCATCTAACGCCACATTGGGCAGCGGAGAAGGCTCTTGGGCAGTTTCAACGGCCGCCTCTTTAGACCCAACCGTGGGCGCAACAGGCGCATGCGCACACGCCCCCAAAAGAAGCGAAAGAAAGATTGTTTTGTAATAAATGGCGTGCATATTCATTTGCCGTGATAGCAGTGGTTTTGGTGCGAGACGGCATATTAGGTTATATTCACCCTAACTAACAACCATCTAAGCCGCATGACCGCATCCATCACTCTGTCTGCCCTGAATCTTTGCCGCCGCTACGGCCAGCGTGACGTTGTCCAAAATGTATCGCTCCAACTCAAACGCGGCGAAGTTCTTGGGTTGCTCGGACACAACGGTGCCGGCAAAAGTACTACGTTACAAATGTTGACCGGCACTTTAACGCCCTACAGCGGCGAAATCGAGGTATGCGGCTTCAATTTACTGAAGCAACCCGACCAAGCCAAAGCCTGCATCGGTTTTTTACCTGAAACTCCTCCTCTTTATCGTGATATGCGCGTTGACGACTACCTCGTCTTTGCCGCCAAACTACATCGCATCGCAAAAAATAAAATTTCCGCAGCCCTTGCTGAAACCAAGCAGCGTTGCGGCCTCATGGAAAATGGCAAAAAAATCATTGGCACGCTATCTAAGGGCTATCAACAGCGGGTTGGCATCGCACAGGCCATTATCCATCGTCCTGAAGTGATCGTTTTAGACGAACCTACGGTAGGTCTTGATCCCGCTCAAATCCGAGAAATTCGCGCACTCATTCGTGAACTAGGCGATCACCACAGCGTGATTCTCTCCACGCACTTGCTAAGCGAAGTAGAGAATATTTGCGACCGTGTTGAAATCATGCAGAAGGGCCGACTCATCTACAGCGACAGTAGCGCACGTATGCAGCAATATGGCCATCAGCCCGGCTTTATTGTGACTTTATTAGCGCCTCCGTCACTAGATGAATTAAATAGTATTCCCGGCATTGCTAGCGTTGAGGCGCTTTCCAATACTCGATTCCGCATTTTGCATAGCTTAGAAACTAACACCAGTGCAGCGCTACTGACTCTCGCCGCCGAGCGTGGCTGGCAGGCACAACAACTGGCACCAATCAAAGGCAATTTAGAAGAGGTTTATGCACGCATTACCGAAAGCGAGCCCGCATGATATTCACCATCGCGCAAAAGGAATTCCGTAGTTTTTTTGCTGCTCCCAGCACCTGGATTATTTTGGCTGCGCTGCAATTTATTTTTTCCTGGTTTTTTTTGGCGCGTCTTGACGCCTACTTACAAGTGCAAGCGCAACTCTCACAGGTTGCCAATGTACCCGGTGCCACGCTTTCCGTTACCTCCCCCCTGTTTGGCACGCTTGCCCTGATCTTGATGGTACTGATTCCACTTTTCACTATGCGCTTGCTGGCAGAAGAAAAACGCAATCAAACGCTCGCCTTACTACTTGCTGCACCGATCTCCAGCAGCCAAATCGTGTTTGGAAAATTTTTGAGTCTGGTCTTTTTCATGACCATTATCATCATCAGTTGCACCGCTATGCTCGCCATCGTGGGCTTCGGTACACAGCTTGATTACGGCTTGCTCATTGCCAACGCAGTCGGCCTTATTTTGCTTACCGCAAGTTACACCTCACTTGGCTTATATCTTTCAGCACTTACGCAACAACCTATTGTAGCCGCCATGAGTGCCACAGCCTTCTCATTTGGTCTCTGGCTTGTCGATATTGGTGGGGTAGATAGCGGCAATGGCCTGCGCGCACTTTCACCTACTGCTCATGCACAAAGTCTCAATGCCGGTTTAATTGTGAGTAGCGATCTGCTTTATTTCGTCTTATTCATCGCCACGTTTTTGCTGATGACCATTCGTCGCGTCAACAACAACCGGGTTTACGCATAATGAAATTTCTGCGCCAACCCCCTCTCTTGCTGAAAAATACTTTCTTCACGCTATTGCTACTGACCGCGTCAATCACACTGTATCAATGGGTCGCACACCACCCAACACAATGGGATGTCACCCAAGCGAAATTAAATAGCCTGGGAGAAAGTAGTGTTGAGGTGCTCAAGCGCTTGCCGGGAGAAGTCACCATCACGGTGTACATCACTGAGCAAGACGTGAAGCAAAGTGACATGCGGCGCTTGATTCGCGAATTTATCGCCATCTATCAGCGCTACAAATCCGACATCACGCTGACCTTTGTGGACCCCATTAAAGAGCCTGAAGCAATGCGTAAAGCGTCCATTCAAAATAATGGCGAAATGGTAGTGGAGTACAGCGGCCGCAATGTCCATCTTTCATCACTTAATGAGCAAACACTCTCCAGTGCTTTGCTTGGCTTAGCTCATTCCAAAGATGAACTGCTGATGTACTTAGATGGCCACGGCGAACGCAAATTGAATGGCGTTGCCAATCATGACCTAGGTGAGTTCGGAAAAAAATTACAGCAAAACGGCTTTCGCATTAGTAGTCTCAACCTCACCATCGCCCCTGACGTACCAAGCAATGCCGGCCTGCTAGTACTCACTCATCCACAAGGGCAACTCTTAGGCGGAGAGGTTGACAAAATTTTGCGTCATCTCGACAACGGCGGCAATTTACTCTGGCTAATTGATGCCGAACCTTTGCGCGGTTTAGAGCCTGTTGCCGAAAAACTTGGTTTGCTGCTTTCTCCTGGCATCATCATTGACCCCGCCGCACAAGAAATGAATGCGCCTGCGAATTGGACATTAAGCGCGAGCTATCCCATCCACCCCGTCACCCACAATTTTAACCTGATCACCGTGTTTCCTTACGCTCGCTCACTGGCGAGAGAAGAGAATAGCGCATGGCAACGTCACATCATCGTAGAGGCCGCGCCGCGTGGCTGGGTGAGCCGCACGCCACTAAAGCAGGGCAGCAAGCCACGCTTTGATAAAAATCACGACATCCCCGGCCCGTTCAGCCTAGCGGTTGCTCTGCAACGCACGGTGAATGACATAGAGCAGCGCATCGTTGTCGTAGGCGGTGCTTCTTTCCTCGCCAATGCCTACTCCGGCAATGGCGGCAACATGGATCTCGGCATCAACATGGTGAACTGGCTCACCAACGAAGAAGCACTCATCATCACCCAACCACGCGCCAACAAAGACGGCATGATTACCTTCAGTTCCCGCGCACTCACCGTTATCAGCGTGGGCTTAGTCATTGCTCTGCCACTACTACTGCTTGCAGTCGGTGGAATTATTTGGTGGCGTCGGCGGAATTAAATATTTTCACTCCCTGTGCCACCACCCGCAATAACCTTCCGCGCGATCAAATTTGGCTCACCCGAATTTCAGAAGGAGTGCAAGCTTCGCAATGAGGTTTTGCGTTTACCGCTTGGGCTCAATCTTTTCGACGAGAACCTTGAACAAGAAAGACATCAAATGCACTTCGGTCTATTTGACCAAGACGATAATCTTCTCGCATGCGTTATCGCTGTCGCTAACTCATCTACCGAAGCAAAAATACGTCAGATGGCAGTTTCGCCGGAACATGCCGAAAAAGGTAGGGGACGGAGCCTTCTCAAATTTCTAGAGGATTTTCTTGCGAGACAAGCAATCACTCATCTGTCCATGCACGCTCGGATGACTGCAGTTGGCTTTTACGAAAAACTCGGCTTTGAACGGGACGGTGTTGAATTCGTGGAGGTGGGCATCCCGCACATCAGAATGGTCAAACACACGATAACTGGGCACTAACCACCGCCCCTCAAATCTCCAATTTTTTTCGAATGACACCAATCCCGATCAGCAACACTAGTGCGATTGATAGCAGCACGAGCGAATAAGCATGTGCCGCCGAATAATCTAGCGCTTGAACCTTATCGAACAGGGCAATTGAGGCGACACGAGTTTCTCCCGGAATGCTTCCTCCCAACATCAGCACCACACCAAACTCGCCTAAAGTGTGAGCGAAGCTCAGCATGCAGCCAACCATAATGCCCGGGCTTGCCACACGCAATTGAATTACCCAGAACAGTGGCCATTTTTTTGCACCAAGCGCGGTGGCGGCTTCAATTAACTCCTTGGGTACACTCTTAAACGCAGCCTGAAATGGCTGAGTAGCAAATGGCAGACTGTAGATAACCGAGCCGATGACTAACCCTATAAAGCTGAATGTTATGGAGTAGCCAAACAGATCAAGCCACAATTGCCCCAAAGGATGTTGCGGCGACAAAATGATAAGCAGATAAAAACCAATGACAGTAGGTGGCAACACGATCGGCAATGAAACGATTGCCTCAATTACCACCGCACCTCGCCAACGCGTAGCACTTAACCAATAGGCCAGCGGTATGCCAATAACGAGCAGAGTTGCTGTTGTGATGAATGCAAGTTTGCAGGTCAGCCAGATGGCTTCCCATAGTTCGACTGCCAATAGTGCGTCCAAATTCAACGTCAGTTTCCTTGTTTGCCAGGAATGGAAAAGCCAAAGCGCTCCAAAATAGCTTTGGCCTTTTCTGATGGCATGAACTTTACAAACTTGATGGCTAGAGAGTTACCGATACCCTTATTCGTAATGACCATGCCTTGGTTTAGTGGTGGATAGGCTGACTCAGGAATTGCCTGCGCATGGCCTTTGCCGACCATCTTGGGTGAAAGCACTAAAGAGCGCGAAACAATCGCGACATCAGCATTCCCTGTTTCAGCATATTGCAGTGTTTGCGAAATATTTTCGCCAAAAACCAAAAGCGGCATTAAATCCTCCCATAATTTAGCCTGTTGTAATGCAGCGCGAGCGGCACGACCGTAAGGTGCGGTTTGTGGGTTAGCGATGGCAATCCGTTTAATCGATTCCTGCTTCAATCCATTCAGGCCCTTGTCCAAATTGATGGCGGCGCTCGCTGTCCACAGCATTAAATGACCTCGTGCGTACGGTAACAAGGTAGCCTTATCCGCCGCGCCCACATTGGCAAGCTCGGTGGGATATTGCATATCTGCGGACAGATAAACATCAAAGGGCGCACCATTTTTTATTTGCGCAAAGAGACTGCCTGACGCACCGAACACTATTTTGATGTCATTGTTTGGATTCGCGGCCTGAAACTCCTTAACCAATTCTGGCAAGCAGTAGGTCATGTCAGACGCAGCGGCGATAGTAAGGTTTTCAGCGAAACTACTTGATGCAAACATCAAACAACATGTTGCAATAAGGAAATACTTTTTAAGCATGATGATTCCTTTATTTAACAATGCTAATTAAATAAAGGGGGAAACTCAGGCACAAATTAATGTGTCTGAGATTGGGTCCCCTTTCCAAGTACCGGGAGGCCAGCTGCTTTCACTAACTGACCCGGAACACCGAAGTGTTCGGCTACATCTGCCATGACGTGCGTTTTAGGCAAATTAGCTTCGGGGGTAATTACGACTACGATTTACGTCTCTTCTGCTACCATCTTAATGGCACCACATGGACATTCGGAAACGCAAATGCCACAGCCCTTGCAGTAGTCGTATTTAAATTCAAAGCGCTTGCCAGGACCGAGCTTAAGCACCGCATTATCGGGACACACGCCGTAGCAGTTATCACACTCAAAGCAATTGCCGCACGATAAACAACGACGTGCTTCAAATAGCGCATTGCTTTCGTTTAGCCCACCCTGCACTTCATCAAAACTACTCATACGGCGTGCAATGTCGAGCTGCGGGCGCACGGTTTTATCCGCATCAGAGTAGTACCAAGTGTTGATATTTTTCGCTTCTGCCAACTCATGTTTCGGGGCTGGTTGATACGTTGTGCCGTTTAACCACGCGTTAATGTGACGAGCCGCTTTTTTTCCATGCCCAACTGCTACTGTCACAGTGCGCTCAGAAGGCACCATATCGCCGCCGGCAAAGATGCCCGCATGTCCGGTCATCATGTTCGCGCCGACCTGCACCGTACCATCTTTGATTTCCAAATCAGGCACGCCTTCAAGTAGTGAGAGATCGACGTCTTGTCCAAGAGCGAGCACCACCGAGTCTGCTGCGAGTGATTCAAATTCGCCTGTCGGTTGCGGGTAGCCTTTTTCATCCAGCGCCATTTTTTCGACGGTGATCTCGCCCTCGCCTGCTTGCTTGATGGTGGAGAGCCACTTGATCATCACGCCTTCTTGTAGCGCCTCTTCCACCTCAAAATCACTCGCGGGCATTTTATCGCGGGTGCGGCGATAGACGATGATCGCTTCAATTGCGCCGAGTCGTTTAGCGGTACGCGCCACGTCGATGGCGGTGTTGCCGCCACCATAAACCACCACGCGGCGACCGAGCATCGGCTTGTCCTCACCTTCCATTGAGCGCAGTACGGATACCGCATCCACAATTTTGGTGGCATCGCCCGCAGGGATGTAAGTGCGCTTGCCGATGTGCGCGCCGACGGCAAGAAATGCCGCATCAAATTTCCCCGCTTGCATTGAAGCGCGAATGTCGGCGATTTTAGTATTGAGTTTGAGTGTCACGCCGAGATCGAGAATGCGCTGCACTTCGGCATCCAAAATTTCGCGCGGCAAACGATATTTCGGAATGCCAAAACGCATCATGCCGCCAGCAAAGGGGCCCGCTTCGTGAATCTCAACTTGGTGGCCTAAACGCGCTAAATGGTAAGCCGCAGATAAGCCAGAAGGGCCAGCGCCCACCACCAATACGCGCTTGCCAGAAGCGGCGGCAGGAGCAGGGAACTTCCAGCCTTGCTTGATCGCCTCGTCACCCAAAAAATGCTCGACAGAATTGATGCCTACCGAAGAATCCATTTGCCCGCGATTGCAAGCGTTCTCACAGGGGTGGTAACACACGCGGCCCATGATGGCGGGCAGTGGATTGTTTTCAACGAGTGCATGCCACGCTTTTTCGTAGTCCCCCGACTCGGCATGAAACAACCAGCCTTGAATATTTTCACCGGCAGGGCAAGCGTTGTTGCACGGAGGTAAGCGATCCAAATACACGGGGCGAGAAGTGCGCCATGTACCGGTGTGATTAGTGAGTGACGTGCCCGGGGTGAGCGTAATCGCAAAAGGTTTTTCCATTATTGTTCTCCCTCATTCAGCAATTTGTATTTGCGAATGTTGCGGTCGGCTATCTCCTGAATTTTGGCGATAACATCGAGATGCGGATTTTTTCCAAATAGATGCGCGAAACGTTTCTGCAGTTTCAGATATTCATCCACTGGCTGACGATGGCGAATTTTCAGCACGTTCGTCACCTCGCCATGCTCGGCTTCAAACACAGGGAAGATGCCGGTTTCTTTTGCCAGTCGTGCAAGGAGGATGGTGTCGTGCGAAGCTGCGCCCCAGCCCAATGGGCACGGCACAAAAATATGAATGTAACGAGCGCCGCGAAAAGTCATGGCGTGGCGCACCTTGTCTTCCAGGTCGCGCAGATCAGCCACGGTAGCGGTCGCCACGTAAGGGATGCCGTGCGCCATCGCGATCTCAGGTAAATTTTTACCTTGTCCAAACACGTTACCCGGCTCAGGCCCCACTGGCATGGTGGTGGCAGTGCGCGCAGCCGGTGGCGTGGCGCTAGAGCGTTGCACGCCGGTGTTCATGTACGCTTGGTTGTCGTAGCAGATGTAGAGCACATCATCGTTGCGCTAAAACATACCAGAGAGGCAACCAAAGCCGATGTCGGTAGTGCTACCGTCGCCGCCCTGCGCCACCACGCGCACATCATTTTTGCCTTTCACCTTCATTGCAGCAGCGATGCCAGTGGCAACCGCGGGCGCGTTGCCAAATAGCGAGTGAATCCATGGTATTTGCCAAGAAGACTCTGGGTAAGGTGTCGAGAAAACTTCTAAACAACCGGTTGCATTGGCAGCGATGAGTTGATTATTGCTTGCCGCCATCGCGGCATCGATTGCATAGCGTGCACCGAGCGCCTCACCACACCCTTGGCAGGCGCGATGGCCTGAATTGATCGAATTGCTGCGCATCTGGTTGGCTTGCACGCTGCGCTCATCGGGAGCAAGCAAGCGGTTGCCTACCGTGAGTGTGCCAGTTTGGTAAAACTTTACGGGTTGAAAGCTCATGTTCTTCTCCTTAACCAAACTTCGCCGACACGATGCCTTTATCATGCAAAATATTTTCGGCAATTGGGCCGGAGCGACGCGTTAATTTTTCTCGCTCCAATTGCTTATTGACCACATCCCAATCCAGATCAAGGAAGGTGACGGGTTGTAGTTCTTCTTTTTCAGCTTGGCGAAACAGGCTGTGCAGGGAAGATTTTGGAATTGAACGCCCACCCAAACCTGCAATCGCAGTGAAGCCTTTGATGCCGGTGCCAGTCACCGCCATACGCACGTCGGTGGCAACAATGCCGCCCATGCCCACCGCGAGGCTTTTTTCCAACACAACGAAACGTTTGCAATTCACTAGCGCGGCACGCACTTCAGCCAGCGGGAACGGGCGATAGCTGATGATGCCGAGTACGCCAATTTTGTGGCCTTCGGCGCGCATTTCGTCCACCACGTCTTTGATCGTGCCGAGCACTGAGCCCATCGCGATGATGATGGTTTCCGCGCCTTCAGTGAAATAGGTACGCACCAAGCCGCCACTGTCGCGGCCAAACTGTTGCTTGAACTCATTTGCCAATTGTGGAATTAAATCAATGGCTTGCATTTGCTTTGCATGGGCAAGGTATTTCACTTCCATGAAAGCTTCTGGCCCCACCATCGCGCCAATGGAAACGGGTTCGGCAGGGTCAAGTACTTGGCGCGGATCGAACGGCGGTAGATATTTATCAACTTGTTCTTGCGACGGAATATCCACGCGTTCAAACGCATGAGTGAGGATGAAACCATCCATGCACACCATGATGGGCATTGATAATTCTTCGGCTAAACGAAAAGCCTGGATGTGCAGGTCAACCGCCTCCTGGTTGGTTTCGGCGAACAGTTGCATCCAACCGGAATCTCGCTGCGAGAGTGAATCGGAATGGTCGTTCCAGATATTGATCGGCGCACCGATGGCGCGGTTGGCAACGGTCATCACAATCGGCAAGCCCAAACCTGAAGCGTTATAAACTGCTTCGACCATGAACAGCAAACCTTGCGAGGCGGTGGCGGTGTAAGAGCGCGCACCCGCTGCCGAAGAGCCAATCGCCACCGACATGGCGGCAAATTCACTTTCCACGTTGATGAATTCGCAAGGCGTCAATTTACCCGACTTGACCATTTCACCGAGCGCTTCGACGATGTGCGTTTGCGGTGAGATGGGGTAGGCGCAGATCACTTCAGGGCGGCATAGTCCGACCGCCTCGGCAACGGCTTTTGAGCCTTCCATTTGTTTAAGCATGACCTGACTCCTTCATCTGCTCTTTGACTAAGTTGTACGCTTCAGTCGCAGCAGCAATGTTGCCCTCGGCAATTTTGCCGGAGAATTTTTCATTGATCGCCAATACCACGGATTCCAGTTTAAACATGCCTGACAGCGCAGCAAAGCCGGCAATCAGCGGCACATTGGGAATGGGGCGACCAATGTGTTTTTTGCCAATTTCGTTGGCGGGCAGGGTGCAAAAGCGTTCGGCTTTGCGCCCTTTGAGGATGTCTGCCAAACCAAGCTCCTCAAAGCTGTGATTGGTGTTAAGCAGCACATAGCCGTCCTGTTTCAGTCCGGCAAACACATCTATCTGATGGAGCAGGGTTGGGTCTTGGATGATCAGCGCATCGGGTTCCATGATGGGTTCGCGCAAGCGAATTTCTTTGTCGTCGATGCGACAGAAGGCCACCACCGGCGCGCCCGTGCGCTCTGAACCAAAGCTTGGAAAAGCCTGTGCATGGCGACCTTCTTCAAATGCCGCAACTGACAACATTTCGGTTGCAGTAACCACGCCTTGACCGCCGCGCCCGTGAACTCGTATTTGAAACATTGAGGCTCCTTACGGAAATGAATAGCGGGTAGATTCTACGTCAGTTCAACGAACTTGTTTTAACCTCTGTCATTTAAGATTCTCTTAAGGAATTCGCTCGTATCATTGTAACAATTAGATTTTCGAGCCTCTGTTTCGAGTTGCTATTCGCCGTTTGAGCGTTATCATTGGCGGACAAAAATAAATAAATTCATTTAGTTAGGAGAATACAAAAATGGTGAAAAAACTATTGGCAGCAACGATGTTAAGCGCTTGTGCTATGCCCGCCCTTGCGGCAGACGACAGCGGTGTTTATCTGGTTGGCACGATTGGTAGCGTGACAAAAATTACCGATGTTGAAACCACTAATTCAGCAACCGGAATGATTGGATATAAGTTCAGTCGATTTTTTTCTGTTGAGGGCGGCATGGGAGCACTGGCTGCGGATGCAAAATACACAGTTGCACAAACACCCGTTGTCATTGCCGGTACTTCTTACACCTATACGACCACCTCAATGACGGGTTCGGAATTTTCTGCCGTATTCGGTATTCCGTTATCGAAAAATTTTTCGCTCTACGCTAAAGGCGGATACACAAGTTTAGAGCGCTCAAATAAACCTTCTCCACCGGAAGTTGAAGTCAATTGGAAAGGCTCTCTGGTCGGTGTTGGCGCACAATACATGTTGCCGTTTTCCATCAGTGCGGGTGGCGGAAAAATCAAAATCGGTTTCCGTCTAGGCGCAAATCGTTACAACCTGAAAGATGCTACAGGGGCTTTAAGCATGAACCCAGTCAATGCCTATGTGGGTGGTGTCATTGCGTTTTAAATCCTAAATGACAGGCGACACTTCTCCCTCTCAGCCAATCCTGCGCATAGCAGGGTTGGCTTTGCATTTTGACGACGGCCAAACCAAAGCGCTGAATGGCGTCGATCTGGAAATTGGCGCGGGAGAATTTGTCGCGATTGTGGGCCCTAGCGGCTCGGGTAAATCCAGTTTGCTGAACGTGATTGGCACCTTAGACGCGCCTTCTTCCGGCGAGCTTACCTTTCAAGAGCAGGCGTATTCCAAGATTCGAGATGCCTCACTATTCCGCCGTGAAAACATCGGCTTTATTTTTCAATCATTTCATTTAATTCCCACGCTTTCGGCTTTAGACAATGTAGTGGTGCCAACCATTGGCTGCGCAGGTTCTGAAAGTGAGTTCAGAGCGAGGGCTGAGGACTTGTTAATTCAATTGGGCTTACGCGAACGCTTACATCATTTTCCCAATAAATTATCAGGCGGCGAACGTCAGCGCGTGGCGATTGCCCGCGCGCTCATTAACAGGCCGCGCATGATTTTGGCGGATGAACCAACAGGAAGTTTAGATAGTGTGAATGCAACTCAGGTTCTGGATATTTTGTCTAACATAGCGAAGCAAGAGGGATTAACCCTCATCATGGTGACGCATGACGCGACGGTTTCCGCACGGGCGGATCGCATTGTAAAAATGCGCGATGGCAAGATTGAAAACACTCATGGAGCAACGTCATGAACTTGTTCCGTTTCGCACTAGATAATTTGTATCGTCGCCCCGCACGCAGCATGCTGACTATTTCTGCGATTGCCTTGGGCATCGCCGCCGTGGTCGCCCTCACCAGCATCGCGTGGGGATTCGAGGCGAGTTGGCAAAAAGCCAATGATGCGCGCGGTACGGATTTAATCGTGACACGTATCGCCAGTGAAAACACCATGCCCTCGCCTTTCCGTTCTGAAAAAGTGCAGCAAACATTGGAGGCCATGCCACAGGTCAAAGAGGTAGTGGGCTTGCTAAGTGAGATGTTGACGGTGAGCGAGGATTCGCCCCCCGTATTTGTTTTTGGGTGGGTGTACGGTAGTTATCTTTGGGATCACCTGAAATTAATGGACGGTCGCTGGCCAAATGAGCGGATGGAACAAGTCGTCGTGATTGGCTCACTTGCCTCTGAAATGCTCCACAAAAAGACTGGTGATCACGTTGAGATTGAGGGCGCTAATTTTGAAATTGTCGGCATTTTTGAAAGTAGCGCCGTAGTGGAAAACGGTGCGCTCCTCATGACGTTGGACCAAGCGCAAAAAATAACCGACAAACCGGGCAAAGTGAATGTGCTGAACATCAAGGTGGATGCCAACGCGAGCGAAGCTGACATGAATGCCATTAAGGCTCAAGTGCGGCAGGCCTTGCCCGGGTTTGTCGCGATTACATCGGGAGAGTTGGTGCGCAAGAACGCGGTGGTGCGCTTATCAAAAGCCATGAGCAACGCCACGATTTTAGTAGCCAGTTTGGTCGGTGCGTTGGTGGTGTTCAACACCATGTTGATGAGCATTAGCGAGCGCACTCGCGAGATTGGCGTGCTGTTGGCTCTCGGGTGGCAGCGCAGCACCATCATAAAATTAATCGTGAGCGAATCGATTATTCTTTCGCTAGTGGGCGGTGCGGTCGGAATCTTAATTGGGGTGGGCATCACTTGGGGCTTGGAGCACATCGAACTAATGCGCGGCAAGATCGACGCCATTTTCTCGTTACCATTTTTCTTTGCTGTACTTGGCTTGTCAGTCCTGCTTGGAATTTTGGGTGGCCTTTATCCCGCAGTTAAAGCCGCACGCCTGCTACCCTCCAATGCCTTGAGGCATGAATGAATATTCGCATCTTATTGATTTTATTTACTTATCTGTTTTTTGCCGAAGCACATAGTGCAGAACAAGAGGCCCACTCGATTGCCGCGATGATGCAGCAAGCCAAATACTCCAACGGATTTGAAGCTCGCCTCAATATCAGCGTCACCAAAGCAAATGGTGCGCAAGCGTTCCCCCTTAAGCTGGCAGTGATTGGACAAGTCGCCGCCGATAAACAGCGCGTAGTGATTCGCGGCATTTCGCCTGATTGGGTACGTGAGCAATATTTTGCGGTGGAACAACTGCAAGATGGGCGGATCAAAGCGGTGCAGTACCAAACTGCCAAAATGGCTGAATTTTCGCCATTTGACGTTAACGCCAAGCTATTGGAATCAAATTTAGTGGCGTGGGATATGTTAAGCCCGTGGTGGGGATGGCCGACTCAAATTTTTGCGGGGCGAGGCTACATAAATGGGCGCGACTGCATTAATATTCGCTCAATCAATAACAATAAAAATGCCGCAATACGTGAAGTAGAGAGTTGCGTAGATCAGCAGGCAAAAGTTTCCCTAAAAACCCGACTGTTTGGCGCACAACAGCAGTTGTTACGCATGACGACTGTGGTGAAACTAATGGCCAAGGGTGAAGAGGGCGCAATGATAGCCAAGAAGTTGACCATCCAAGAAGCAGGGAAAATGCGTACCGAGATTGAAGTGTATGCAGGTGATGACCAATACCAAGTTTCCCCTGAAACTTTTGCGGCGCTAGATCGTCCAACTTCTTAGGAGAGGAGGGAATTAGATGAGAGCATTTCCAATTCAGACAGAACTTGGTGAGATTCCCGTTAAATGGTGCAATGCGGATGCCGTGACTTCGAGCGTGATGGAGGCGGTGAGTTTTGTCACGCCTGTGCTTGAGAATTTTTTCATTCGCTCCGTGGCGGAAGGGATGCGCGTACATTCAAATGAAGTCGCGTTGGTGGAGCGTTGCCGCGAGTTTTTGCACGAAGAGGCTAATCATTCGCGTATTCACAAAAAATTTAACAGGCAACTGTTAAGTCGCTTAAATAAGCAGCCTCCGGGATTGCGCATGATAGGCGGCTTACTTGATCTCGCTAAAAATCACCTGAGCCTCGCTAGTCGCTTGGCTTTGGCGGCGGCGCTCGAGCATTTCACTGCGGTCATCTCCAAGGTTTATTTGAACCACGAGAGCGATCTGCAATTTCAATCGGCCTACGCTAAAGAGTTATTTGATTGGCACGCCAGAGAAGAGTTAGACCATCGCTCAGTGGTGTTTGATTTGTGGCAAGCACAAGGTGCCAGTGGTCGGCTCAGCCGATTTGTTGCAGTGCTCGTTATTTTTGGGGTGGGTGGGCTTTATTTGGCGCTCGCGGTGCCGTGGATTTTGCATAAAAAATCCGACCATAAAATCTCCAAAACATTAGGCGCGATTTGTGGCTTTGTGAAAAAAAATACGCGTGACGCCTTGCGCTATACGCCAGTTGTGGACTTATTTTCTTTTGCACGTAGAGATTTTCACCCGGAATTTTTAGTGAATGATCAGCAAACTGCAAGCGCTCATCACAAGGTCTGAAACACATGAATAATCATTCTGCCCCCGTAAAAGTTTGGGACATTCCTGTTCGACTATTTCATTGGACGCTAGTGCTGAGTTTTACGCTTGCGTATTTAACGGCTGAGTTTCACGTTGGCTTTATTCATGTCTGGTTAGGCTATTTTCTAATTGCTTTGATAGTAGCCAGAGTGGTGTGGGGATTCGCTGGTAGCCAATACGCTCGCTTTAGTTCATTTATTTTTTCGCCAACGGAAACGCTAGCCTACGTGCAATCCTTAGCGAAAAATAATCCTAAGCATTATTTAGGTCACAACCCGGCAGGGGCGCTGATGGTGTTCGCCTTGCTGGCGTTACTCGCCATGATTTTTCTGAGCGGCCTAGTAACGTTGGCAGTGATAGATTTCGAAGGACCACTGTTGTTTTTACTCGATTATTTTGATGACAACATGAGCTACGCCGCGAAAGAGTTTCATGGGCTGCTCATTGATGTGGCCTTGGTGTTGATTCCACTACATTTGCTGGGCGTCGTGGTTGGCAGTATTCAGCACAAAGAAAATCTTGCACGGGCGATGGTGACCGGCATGAAGAAAAATATCGCGCACACTGAGTAATCAATTAGGGGCGGAGGTGACATGGTTCTTAGATTAAATCTACAAAAATTCATCGCTAACGCAATGCTTGCGCTGGCGTTTACGGGGCCAGTCTTTGCTGAAACGTTTGATTTCACGTTGCCGGAAAGTCGTTTTTACGCACAAGAGGCAAAGTCTTTTTTAATCGCAGCGAATGACGTTGAAACCAGCAAGGTTGCGACAAATATAGCGCCATCTTCTCAGGAAGAATTTAAACCGAAGCTATTTTCGGGTAGCAAACTGCACCAATATCTAGGCGTGAGCACGGCCGTGTTGGCAGGCGCGGCGTTTATCACTCACCCTCACCCCACCGACCCCAATGCGCCGCGCGAAACAAACGGCACGCATGCGCAATTAGCGAAAGCCACTGTCGTTGCAGCAGTCGCAACGATTGTTGCTGGCGTGCTTTCGCATTGGGATGATTTTAGTTTAGAAGACGGCTGGACTGACCCTGATAATCTGCACGTCATACTTGGCGTGACTGGCGCCGCATTAATGGCCTATGCAGTAGATAAATCAGCCAATTCAAGCACCGCCGTTGAACACGCACGCGAAGCTGAGTTAGGTGCTTTAGGAATGATCGTCGCGATTAAATTGACTTGGTAAAGGAAGCAAAATGAAATCTAAATTTCAATTCATCATGTTATTTGCTCTCGTAGTGATCAGCATCGAGACTGTCGCAGCACAAAGTCTACTTGAGGCGATCATCACCCCGTTCCGCCAAAAAGAAATTGTGCCGGTCGATAACAAACAATACCAAGACGAATGTGGTTCCTGCCACTTCGCTTACCCACCGGGTCTATTGCCTACTAAGTCTTGGGAGAAGCTATTGACGACTGAAGCATTGCCGAATCACTTTGGCGATAACGCAGAATTGGATGCCGACACACTGAAAGTGATTCACGACTACGCCATTGCCAATGCAGCAGACAAATCGTATTACAAGCGCTCTCGCAAAATTGCGATTGCCACTGAAAAAGTAGATGCACCTTTACGCATTACCGAGGTGCGATACATCAAGCGCAAACACCACGAGCTATCCGAGAAGATGGTCAAAGGGAACAAAGATGTGAAGTCGTTGAGCTATTGCGATGCCTGCCACACCCAAGCGAGTAAAGGCGTGTTTGATGCAGACACGGTGAAAATTCCAAATTATCCAGACTGGGAAGACTGAGATTTCGTTGAATCAAACTCATAAAAAATGGCAGCTAACACGCGGACTTCATTTAACCCCGAGCAGCTCCACATCAAACACAAGTGTTGCATTTGGCGGAATCACGCCACCGGCACCACGCGCGCCATAGCCCATGCTTGCCGGAATAATCAGTGTGCGTAAGCCGCCGATTTTCATTCCTTGCACACCCTCGTCCCAACCTTTGATCACGTCGCCTGCACCAAGCGAGAAGTCGAAGGGGTCTTTACGATCGAGCGAACTATCGAATTTTTTGCCTTTATTTTCTAGTGCGGTTTCGTCATACAGCCACCCGGTGTAATGCACCTTCACCTGTTTCCCTGCTATGGCTTCTTTGCCTTCGCCCACTTTAATGTCGCTTTTAATGAGTGCCGTCACTTTGCTTGTCTCCATCGGTGGCATTGCCTGCTTATTGCAGGCGGTAATTAAAAATATACTGGCAGAAAACAGCAAGGGCAGTGGTAAAAAAATGAGTCGAAGCCGCCACATTGATTACGCTCTCCTCGCCTGAATAAAGGCGCCTAATTTTTTATCGGTGTTGAGAATATGATTAATTAGCCAACCATTCAAAAAGGTCAGCAGGTCTTCGCGGGAAATCAGCTTTCCAGCCTTGATGCCTTCGCGGACGGCAACTACCGTCGCGGAGAACTCACGATGCTGGTGCTGATGTAGCTCAGAATCACCTCCTTGCACCTCGGCATAGTGATATTTTTGCATAAGCTCTTCTTCAGTCTCAAAGTGATACAGCGCGTAGCTCAATAAATCTTGAGTTATCTTTTCTAAAATTTCTGCATTTACTTGCGCGTTGCTTAAGCGTGTATTTGCCTCGTTGATGCTATTAACTAAGATGCGGTGCTGCTCATCAATTTCGGTAACGCCCGTTACTAACTCCTCATTCCATACGATCAGCTCATGTCCGGCCATGTTCAGTCCCCCTTATTTTTTGAGTTAGTCGTTAAATATTGATTGGCAATTGATCTGCGTAATTCTTTAAGCATCGCATCAAGCTCATAATGTTGCTGGTTTAATTTTTCGCTGGCACGTGCGGCATCAATCTCATTATTGGCGCGCAGATATTCGGCGACTTTGAGTGCCGATTGGTGAATGCTCTGGTGTAGCGGTTCTATAGCACGGAACCAAGCTTCTTTACCAAAATGGTGCTTGCCATTGCCGTAGTACCAACGCCCAAATTGGCATTGCTCGTAGTTTAATAAAGTTTGCGGATTAAAATCTGTTGAAGTGTAGCGCAGGTTTTGAACTTCGCTATTGATCCAGTGGCGATGATTGGTTTCTGCCATGAGCAATTCAAAATAGTCCCGCGAGGGACGTTGTGAGCCAGATAGTTGCCACAAAGGGTCAGGCTCAAATTTATTGAGCCATGTACTGACTTCGGCCGCCGGCATAGCACGCGCAATGATAAAGCCTTGCATCACATCGCAACCCAACTCCAGCAACGTTAAGATGTGGTCTATCGACTCAACACCCTCTGCCACCACTCGGTGTTTAAAAGAAGAGGCAAGACCGATCACACCGTTTACGATGGCTAAATCTTCGGAATTTTGCAACATGCCGAGAACAAAGCTCCTGTCGATTTTTAGCTCATCCACGCGTAGATGTTTCAAGTGAGTTAGCGATGAAAAACCAGTGCCAAAATCATCAATGGCAACATGCACGCCTAATTCACGGCACTGCTGAGTGGCCTCAGCGACGAGGTTAATATCCTCTAGCGCGGCGGTTTCAACGATCTCGATGGTTAAGCGACTCACAACATCCGTGTCATATTCTGCGAGTAACTTAGCCAAGTGTTCGGTAAAGCAATTCTGGTGCAGTTGACGTGCGGCAATGTTGATGCCCACCGTCAGATCTAAACCAAGTTGACGCCATTCGGCCAATTGCCGCAATGCTTCACGGATGACCCACTCGCCCATGGTGATGATCAGATCATCATGTTCAAGTAGTGGGATAAATTCTGAGGGAGATAACACACCAAGAATCGGGTGGTTCCAGCGAATCAATGCTTCGACACCAATCACCCGGCCTTGACGACAATCGACCTGAGGTTGGTAGTACAGCACGAACTGGCCAGCAATAAGGGCTTTACCGATTTTTTGGAGAGTGGCCTGATTTGATAACTGTTGATCTTGGTGACTAGGGTTGAATAGACGGTAGCAATTTTTTCCAGCCTGCTTGGCTTCATACATTGATTGGTCAGCATGGCGCAGCAATAAATCGGGCGTACCGCCATCATTAGGGAAGATCGTTGCACCGACACTTCCAGTGACATGTGCGATCTGACCATTCACCTGATAAGGCGCTGCAAGTGAAGCAATGATACGTGAGAGTGACTGTTCGCATTCGCTGATCTTTTTAAATCCGCCGAGGACCAAGGCAAACTCATCGCCGCCAAAACGTGAAGCGGTATCGGAATGTCGTAGAGTAACTTCTAAGCGCCTTGCTACTTCAATCAGCAAAGTATCTCCTGCCTTATGCCCCATCTGGTCATTGACCTGCTTAAACCCATCTAGGTCGATCATGCAGATTGCCACCAAATCTCCTGCACGTCGGGCATGGGCTAGATGTTGCGCCATGCGGTCAGTCATCAGGCGGCGGTTAGCCAAACCAGTCAGCGGATCATAAAAAGCAATGCGTTTAATCTCGTCGTCTGATTTCTTACGCTCGGAAATATCACGACAAAATGCGTACAAGTTAGACGTTTCTTGAAAGCACACAGTTGAAACTTCGATGTCGATTAACCGACCGTCTTTGTGTTGATGTTGCGTCTCAAAAGTCATTCCTCCTTTGGCGGCTATCTCTTCAATGCGCGCCTTGACTGCGTCCGGGTTGTCATTCACATCAAGCTGACTAATGTGCATCTTCGTCAACTCCTCAGGCGTGTAGCCAACCATCTTGGCATAAGCTTGATTCACTTCTTGCACATGGCCCTCTTTATCCACGTCCATGAAACCATCCTGTTGATGGCCGATGATTTCCTTATAACGGCGTAGGCGCGCGGCGGCAAAAAGCTGTTCATTCACCAACTCACGCTCGCGGCGGTAAAAAGCGATACCACCTATCAAGCCGACCACCCAAATAATGCCGTGCAGCATTTGCTGCACGACCAATCGGTCATGCTCGTCCGCATAATATGCAGCCAAGGAAATCGTTGAGCTGATACCACCGCGAATATCGCCAAGCTGGTAACCCTGAGCTGCATGGCATGTAAGGCAAGGCTGTTCAACAATAAGCGGCGCCATCATGCGCAGATGGTCTTGGCTATCGCCACGCAAAACCTCTACAACTTCCTTATCGCCTTTTTCAAAACGTTGCAAGGCGGCACGTTCCCAAATATCCGGCTGATTATTAGGATTGATTGGATTTAGACTGGTGATGTGGCTCTGCATCGGCGCATCTTTGGAGACAATCGCTTGCAAGTCGCGCAGGGCATACGCCGGATTTAACAACGTGAGCAACTTGCCCTTGTTTGTCACTAGGTCGCGCTCAGGATGGATCAGATACGGATTCGAAGGGGTGGCTACAGTGGGGACAACAAACACACCACCGTCCAAATGATCAGCAAGAAGACGTATTTGCGAAAGACATTACGAAGAAGTGCGTTGGAGGCCGTATGAGTCATGGGGACATCTCGTTATCGTGACATCATGATAATCCCAAAAAGGGGTTTTGTTTCATCCCTCGTTTTTATGCTGCAGACCAGCTCACCACACCGCTGTAGGAGGTGCCCAACACAATCAAACCAAAAGCGATGCGATACCAAGCAAACACGCTAAAGTCGTGGCGACTGATGTAACGCAACAAACCACGCACGGCGAAGAAGGCGCTAATGAACGAGGCGATTGAGCCAACTAGAAAAATACCTAAATCATCCGCGTGAAAATCGTGGCGATATTTCACCACCTCATAAATCGTCGCTGCCGTGATCGTGGGAATAGCGAGGAAAAATGAAAACTCCGTTGCCGCCTTGCGAGACAAGCCAAAAAATAAACCGCCGATGATAGTGGCGCCGGAGCGTGAGGTGCCGGGGATCAATGCCAATGCTTGGGCAAAACCCATCTTCAACGCGTCTTTCCAGTGCATGTCGTCTACACTGCCGATGTGCTCAGTGTGCTGACGCTTTTCAGCCCACAAAATAACGAAGCCGCCGATGATAAATGCCAGCGCAACAGGTACAGGCGCGAACAGATGCGCCTTGATCGCTTTGCCAAATAACAGGCCGAGAATGGCCAACGGTAAAAACGCGATGAACAGATTAAAAGTGAAGCGCTGCGCGGCTTCTTGTTTTTGTAACAAACCCGTCGTGACGGAAGCGAGCTTGTGACGATATTCCCAGCACACCGCCAAAATCGCGGCGAACTGAATGACGATCTCGAATACCTTACCTCGTTCATCGTTAAAGTTGAGCAAATCCCCCACCAAAATTAAATGGCCAGTGGAAGAGATCGGCAGAAACTCGGTTAAGCCTTCTACTACGCCCAGAATAGCGGCCTTGAGCAATAAAATAATATCCATAATTTAATCGGTTGGTAATTTAAGGAGGGCGATGCGCAGATTAACGCGTCGGCGTTGCTCTTCATCCATTTCTACCCAGCGGGTAATTTCATCGAAAGTACGCAGGCAACTGCGACACACATCATCGCCCAGCACCGTGCTGCAATGCCCGATGCAAGGAGATTCAGCTGTAATATTCGCGGGTAAATTGGTGAGTTGTGGCATAGCGTAATTATAACAAGGGGTGGGTAGCGCGCTCTAATTCACTGAGCCAGCGCAATGCATGTTCGCGTGAGTCACCACACATTTCTGCCGAGGGCTGCAAGCCCGCACAAAATGTTGGTCGTTCAGGTTTGCCAAACACGGCACAACGAAAATCATCTAGCAGTTGTGCGCAGAGAACGCCTGCGGGTTTGCCGTACGGCATATTGGGAAGGGGTGAGTTAATCGAAGGTGCGATGCAGCATGCACCGCAACCCTCACGACACGCCAAGGTCATGCCTTGTGATAAACCTGCGCACCTTGTTTAACGAACTCGATGGACTTTGCTTCCATGCCTTTTGCCAGCGCTTCGGCTTCTGCGATGCCTTCTTTCGCGGCAAATTCGCGCACGTCTTGCGAGATTTTCATCGAGCAAAAATGCGGGCCGCACATCGAGCAAAAATGCGCGATCTTGGCGGACTCTTTTGGCAAAGTTTCGTCGTGAAATTCGCGCGCACGGTCTGGGTCTAGACCAAGGTTGAATTGGTCTTCCCAGCGGAATTCGAAGCGCGCTTTGCTCATGGCGTTGTCACGCACTTGCGCACCAGGATGGCCTTTAGCTAAGTCAGCGGCATGGGCGGCAATTTTGTAAGTAATGATGCCTTCCTTCACGTCAGCTTTGTTCGGCAAACCCAAGTGTTCTTTCGGTGTCACGTAGCACAACATAGCCGTACCAAACCAACCGATCATCGCAGCACCAATCGCGGAAGTGATGTGGTCATAGCCAGGGGCAATATCTTGAGTCAGTGGGCCTAGCGTGTAGAACGGCGCTTCGTGGCACCACTTCAATTGCAGATCCATATTTTCTTTGATCATGTGCATCGGCACGTGGCCGGGGCCCTCGATCATCACTTGCACATCATGTTTCCATGCCACTTGAGTGAGCTCACCCAGTGTTTTTAATTCTCCCAGTTGGGCTTCGTCGTTGGCATCGTAGATCGAGCCGGGGCGCAGGCCATCGCCGAGCGAGAAGGTCACGTCATAGGCCTTCATAATTTCGCAAATTTCTTCGAAGTGAGTATAGAGGAAGTTTTCTTTGTGATGCGCCAAGCACCATTTCGCCATGATGGAGCCACCGCGCGACACGATACCCGTCATGCGATTTGCGGTCATTGGGATGTAGCGTAGCAACACGCCCGCATGGATGGTGAAGTAGTCCACGCCTTGTTCGGCTTGTTCGATCAACGTGTCTTTGAAAATTTCCCAAGTCAGGTCTTCGGCTTTGCCGTTCACTTTTTCCAGTGCTTGATAGATAGGCACCGTACCAATCGGCACCGGTGAATTACGAATAATCCATTCTCGTGTTTCGTGGATATTTTTGCCGGTAGAAAGATCCATCACCGTATCGCCGCCCCAGCGAATAGCCCAGGTCATCTTTTCCACTTCTTCTTGAATACTTGAACCTAGCGCGGAGTTGCCAATGTTGGCGTTGATCTTCACCAAGAAATTGCGGCCAATAATCATCGGCTCACATTCAGGGTGGTTGATATTGGTAGTGATGACTGCACGACCGGCGGCCACTTCGCTACGCACAAATTCTGGGGTGATTTTCTTCGGCATCGCTTTACCAAAATTTTCACCAGGATGTTGCTTGAGCATCATCTCGCTCATGCCATCCACTTTTTGATTTTCGCGAATGGCGATGTATTCCATCTCTGGCGTGATGATGCCCTGACGTGCGTAGTACATTTGTGTCACGTTTTTACCGGGCTTCGCTTTGCGCGGTGTGTGCTTGAGGTTAAAGCGCATATCCGCCAATGCAGGGTCATTCAGGCGTTGCTGGCCATATTCTGAAGTTAGACGGGGCAAGGCTTCGGTATCGCTGCGTTCGGCAATCCAGCCAGCGCGCATTTCAGCCAAGCCAGAACGAATGTCGATCTTTACCGCAGGGTCGGTATAAGGGCCAGAGCAGTCATAAACATAAACCGGTGGATTCACTTCCGCGCCCATGCTGGCCGGAGTTTCGTCTTGGGTAATCTCACGCATCGGCACTTGGATGTCAGGGCGGGAGCCTTGCACGTACACTTTGCGCGAATTCGGTAACGGCTTAACGGCTGCAGCATCAACGTGCGCAGACTGATTTAAAAAGGGGGCGTTGGCGTTCATTGTGGTGCTCCAAAATTAATGGGGAGCACCTAGAAGATGCTTCCCTACGACGGCATGACCCGTACAGGTTCAAAGGGTGTATCTCACTGCTCCGTATAACAATTGGGCAGACCCCTAGCGAGGGACGCAAGGTACTGGAAAGAAAAGTGAAAAGCAAGGGACGACGCGGATTTACAGATCAGGCTTATTTTGCTGCCTTAGAGCCGATATAATCCCGCAATGAAATCAAAAATCTTAGCACTCTCTTCCCGCCCTTGGTTCCTGCCAGTTGTTATTGCGTTTGCGCTCACGCTGTTGCCGGTGCTGTTATTTTCCTTCGCTTTATTTCTAACTTACCCAACGCTACCTTCGCTTGAGGTACTGACGGACTACCAGCCTAAAGTGCCACTGCGCGTATTCAGCGCAGAAGGTAAATTACTGGGCGAATTTGGTGAAGAACGCCGTGAATTGGTAACCATTAAAGAGGTGCCCGACTTGATGAAGAAGGCCATTCTTGCCGCTGAGGATGATCGCTTTTATCAGCACGGTGGTGTGGATTATTTCGGTGTGCTGCGAGCGGCCCTTTCGAACTTTACTTCCGGCGGCGCAAAGCAAGGCGCGAGTACGATCACCATGCAGGTGGCGCGCAATTTCTTTTTATCTAAAGAAAAAACCCTGACGCGCAAGTTTAACGAAATGTTATTGGCGTTCAAGATCGAACATAACTTGAGCAAGGATGACATCCTTCAGCTCTACATTAACCAAATTTATCTTGGACAACGCTCTTACGGCTTTGCCGCAGCAGGCCAAATCTATTTTGGTAAGCATTTGAATAAATTGACTATTGCAGAAATGGCCATGTTGGCGGGTCTGCCAAAAGCACCCTCGGCGTTTAATCCGGTGGTCAACCCTAAGCGAGCTAAGTTGCGACAGATGTATGTGCTGCGCCGCATGCACGAACTTAACTATATTACCGATGCTGAATTTGAAGTCGCCCAAATCGAACCCCTCATCGCCAAGCGTGGCAACCAAGAGTTTGCAGTAAAGGCAGATTATCTGGCTGAGATGGCACGGCAAGTCGTGTATGAACGTTTCCAAGAAGATACCTATACCAAAGGCTTTAATGTTTACACCACCATTCGCGAGGCCGATCAGTCTGCCGCTTACGCAGCGGTGCGTGCAGGCGTATTGGAATATGACGCACGCCACGGCTATCGCGGACCAGAAGGGTTTGTTGATTTACGCAAAAACAGCAGCGATGAATTCTTGGAAGATAGTTTGCAAGAGACTAGCGACAGCGATGACTTGCTTCCTGCCATCGTTGTTGAGGCGAACGTAAAATTTGTTAAGGCCTATTCTAAAGGGGGCTTAATCGTTGAAATTACCGGCGATGGCTTGAAATTTGCCCAACGCGCGCTAAGTGACAAGCTAGCGCTTAACCAGCGAATTCGCGTTGGCTCAATCATTCGTGTGCAGAAAAATGACAAAGACATTTGGCAGATTTCCCAAATGCCTCAAGTTGAATCGGCCTTCGTTTCGGCCAACCCCCGCAATGGTCAAATTTATGCGCTGGTAGGCGGCTTCGACTTTAACCACAATCAATTCAATCATGTCACTCAGGCCTGGCGTCAACCGGGCTCAAGTTTTAAACCATTCATTTATTCCGCCGCGCTAGAAAAAGGTTTTACCCCCGCGTCAATTATCAATGACGCGCCCTTAGTTTTCGATGCAGCGCAAACCGGTGACGTTCCTTGGCAACCAAAAAATTACGACGATAACTTTGATGGCCCGATGCGTATGCGCCAAGGTTTGATGAAGTCGAAAAATCTCGTGTCGATTCGCATTTTGCAGGCGATTAGCCCAGAATACGCGCAAGATTACGTTAGCAAATTTGGTTTCGATAAAGATAAAACGCCACCTTATTTAACGATGGCACTGGGTGCGGGTTCGGTGACCCCCATGCAACTTCTAACCGGCTATTCTGTTTTTGCCAATGGCGGTTATCGCATCAGACCTTACTTTATTCAGCGTATTGAAGATGCCAATGGCAAACTTATTAACGAGGCCGCCCCTACCGTGGCGGGAGAGAACGCCGAGCAAGTGATTGACGTACGCAATGCGTTCACCATGGTAAGCATGATGCAAGACGTAGTGCGGCACGGCACAGCTGCTCGTGCGATGTCCTTGGGGCGTCAAGATCTTGCCGGCAAAACAGGCACCACCAGTGATTCAATGGACGCTTGGTTCTGTGGTTTCCAACCAACGCTTGTGGGTATCTCTTGGATCGGTTTTGATAAACCGCGTAGCTTGGGTGATAAAGAAACAGGCGGTGGCGCCGCACTACCGATGTGGATGAGTTACATGGGTAAAATATTGAAAGATGTGCCTCAAGCGGAATACACCATGCCTGAAAACATGGTGGCTGTGCGGATTAATGACAAAGGTCAACGCGATCCGAATGGCGGCAGAACAGAATATTTTTATCAGGAAAACATTCCTGGTGCGGGCGACGATGCGGCGAATGCAGAGCACCTTGAAGAAGTTAAAGACCAGCTCTTCTAAGGGTTCACTATAAATTCAACGTTCTGATAGAACTACTAGCCATCCAACTAAGGTAGCAAGCTGCCAAGTGGCAGGTTATAAGCAAGACAAGGCGCGAGCGAAAAATTGCAACGCAGCATATCCCCAATATGTGAGGAGTGTTTTTTGGTGAGCATCGTAGTATTGCGACGAAATTTGGATTTCTAAAGAATGAGCAAGCCGCACCCTATGCGCCGAGACTTAATGCGCGAGCAACTCGCCCATCTTTCTGCTCGTTTAATTGCAGAAGGAGGCATCACTGATTTTGCTTTCGCCAAACGAAAAGCGGCGAAACAATTAGGCGCAGCAGATACTCAACACCTGCCAAGTAATCACGAAGTTGAAGAGGCATTACATAGTTACCGCGCCCTTTTTCAGCACGAGAGCCACCCCAATGTGTTGTACCAACTTCGTGAAGAAGCACTCAGCACGATGCGCATGCTTGCACCCTACAACCCATACCTCACTGGCTCGGTGCTGACTGGTTGCGCCGGCGAAAACTCAGACATCAACCTTATGCTGTTCAGCGACGACACTAAAGCGGTACTACTGTTCCTGCTGAAAAATAATATTGAATTTGAAGATGGCGAATGGAAGGTGCGCATTGGTGGGCACGAAGAAAGTGTGCCGAGCTACACACTCACCGGTGAATCTGGCACACAAATTCATATCATCGTATTACCTGAAAATGCTCGCCACGGCGGTAGCCGTCATCCTGAAACCCATGCAGATATTGCTGCGTTAGAAGAGTTACTAGGATAGTGCGTCGCACTTGATGTCACTTATGGGCCCCCGTGTTGGTCGGGTTTCAGCCCGATATGTACTACCCAATTACACAAGCACCTCTACAAGGCAAAGTCTCGACCTGACTCTCCAAATAAGGGGGCACCTTGCGGTGCCCCTGAAATGAGGCCAGGAGGCCCCAGGGAGGAGAGGTTAAATTACAGGTTGTAAGCGCGCTCACCGTGCGAAGTTGTATCCAAACCTTCGCGCTCATCTTCTGCCGATACACGCAGACCGATGGTGAGGTCAACTATCTTGTAGCAAACGAAAGCCACTACACCAGACCAGATCAGCGTTGTGAGTACCGCTTGCGCTTGAATCCAAACTTGAGCACCGATCTCAGTTGTCACGATGGTGTTGTTCACATAATCAGCGATACCAGTACCACCCATGCTGAAGCTGTTAAACACACCAGTTAGCAATGCGCCCAAGATACCGCCGATGCCGTGAATACCGAATACGTCTAGCGCGTCATCTGCACCCAACAGTTTCTTCAAGCCAGTGACACCCCAGAAGCAAGTTACACCTGCCAAAGCACCGATGATCAAGCCGCCAGTGATGCCAACCCAACCGCAAGCAGGAGTGATCGCAACCAAGCCAGCAACCGCACCAGATGCTGCGCCCAACAAGCTAGGCTTACCTTTCAACATCCACTCAGCAGCCAACCATGTCATCACTGCAGCAGCAGTTGCAATCAAAGTGTTAGCGAAAGCCAGAGTTGCAGTACCACCTGCTTCGAGAGCTGAGCCGGCGTTGAAACCGAACCAACCCACCCACAACAAAGAGGCACCGATCATTGTCATCACGAGGTTGTGTGGTGCCATTGGCTCTTTACCGTAACCCACACGCTTGCCTACCATGAACGCACCGACCAAGCCCGCAATCGCAGCGTTGATGTGAACGACAGTACCGCCTGCGAAGTCCAAAGCACCTTTCTGGAACAACCAACCTGCTGTTGCATTGGCTATATCAGCCGCTGCTTGGTCGGTGTAAGCATCTGGACCCGCCCAGAACCAAACCATGTGTGCGATTGGCAAGTAAGCGAAGGTGAACCATAGTGCCGAGAACAACATCACTGCAGAGAACTTCATACGCTCAGCAAATGCACCCACCACCAACGCTACCGTGATTGCCGCAAAAGTTGCTTGGAATGCCACGAATGCAAACTCAGGGATCACCACACCTTTGCTGAATGTTGCAGCGTTAGCCACAGCGCCAGTCACAGGGTCAAAGATACCTTTCAACATTAAACGATCAAAGCCGCCGATGAATGCGTTGCCAGTGGTGAAAGCCAATGAATAACCGTAAATTGTCCACAACACAGTGATCAGCGCAAAGATGCTGAACACTTGCATCAAGATCGACAGCATGTTTTTGCTACGAACTAGACCGCCGTAGAACAGTGCCAAGCCTGGAATCGACATCATGATCACGAGCAAAGTCGCAACCAACATCCAAGAGGTATCGCCTTTATTGGGCACAGGAGCAGGAGCAGCAGTCGCTGCGACCACTGGCGCTGCAGCGGCGGCTGGAGCAGCTGTCGCATCGGCAGGTGCAGCAGCGGGAGCTGCCACGGTAGTTGCTGTCGCTGCTGCAGGCGCCGCCTCTTCAGCAAACGATGGCGCTGACAAGCCAAACAACATGGCTACCAGCATGAATGAAGCAATAAGTTTTTTCATTTCAACTCTCCTTAAAGTGCTTCGGGACCGGTTTCGCCGGTACGGATACGCAACACTTGCTCTAGGCTCTGCACGAAAATTTTGCCGTCGCCGATCTTGCCGGTCTGTGCTGCCTTTTCGATTGCCTCGATCACTTGATCAAGCATGTCTGCTTTGATCGCTGCTTCCAGTTTGATCTTAGGTAAAAAATCCACGACATACTCAGCGCCTCGATACAGCTCGGTATGCCCCTTTTGACGCCCAAAGCCTTTGACTTCAGTGACGGTGATGCCTTGTACGCCAATGGCGGAAAGGGCTTCACGCACTTCGTCTAGCTTGAACGGCTTGATGATTGCTGTGACCATTTTCATTTTCAGTCCTCCTAAAGTGCGGGGCGGTGAAGCCCCGCGTTAGCCAAATTACATTGCGTGTGTCAGAGATACAGCAACTGCATCCTTGCCCCAGTTTTGGTTGCCATAAGTCCAAGATGGGCTTACGTTGGTTTTGGTATAAGCAAGACCCGCTACATAACCGCCGAAATCTTTAGTCACAGCTAACTTGTAGTCTGAGTAGCTATAAGTATCTGTAGGGCCGATATTGAAGTGTTGGTGACCGGCATGAGCAACCACCGTTGCGCCTAAACTCTCAACTGGATAGTTCACAGTCAAATCAGCGTAACCAGTACCACCTGCATTTGGCGTTGTCAGGAAACGATCCAAAAGTCCGTATGAGTATTTCAGAGTAACCACACTGTAAGTCACACCAACATAAGCTTCAGCCGTATCTGCATTTGCAAAACCAGCGGCCGGGGTGTAGCTACTTCCCAGATAGTTGTAACGCACAGCACCCACGTCATAAGCCACATCGGCCATCACTGTGCCTTTGAAGCCAAAGTAAGTATCCAACTCCATTGAAGGCCCGTAGCTACCTGCAGCAGTTGTAACAGCTCCACTATCAGCAATCCAGCTCACGTTCGAACCCCAAACACCCGCATAGAAACCACTAGCATGTGCGTAATCAAAACCACCTTGAATTGCCGGAGCATGTGATGTTTGTGTTAAACCACGATAGATGTAGTCAGAAACGATACCTACGTTGCTTGTAACAGCAGGTACATCTGCAGCCAAAGCAGGCATTGCAAAAGCAGCGCCCAAAGCGATTACGAGTAATTTAGTTTTAAACATGGTGTTTCCTTTTCTATGAAGTTAAAAAATTAAGCTAAAAATTTTGGGACTTAATTCATCCACGGTTACGTTAGAGCAGAAAGCGTGCCAGCCCATGAAAATAGGTATAAATAATAGATTTATATGAATTTGAAACAATCAAGCCGGCGATTTGCACCAACTCCATGCGCATTTATAACGGCACGCACTGAAGCAGTGCGTATCTGTTAATTTGCTACACTAAGGGTATCGTTAAACAAAACTTAAGAGGTCTCGTAGCATGTTAAACACACAATTCTTTGAAGAAATGTCCGCCAAACTCAGTGATGCAGTTGCCAGTGGCCCCGCTAAAGATTTTGAGAAAAACGCCCGTGCTTTATTGGCACAAGGTTTTTCTAAATTAGATTTGGTCACGCGCGAAGAGTATGAAGTGCAAAACCAACGCCTAGAGAAATTAGAAGCTCGCATTGCGGCTTTAGAGGCAAAGCAGTAATCATGAGCCTAGCAGTGCTTTACAGCCGCGGCCTGGCCGGCATGGATGCCGCGCTAGTCACGGTTGAAGTACATCTGGCGAACGGACTGCCAAATTTCACGATCGTTGGTTTGGCTGAAGCAGAAGTGAAAGAAAGTAAAGACCGGGTTCGTGCCGCACTACAAAACTGCCAGTTTGAATTCCCCACCCGTCGCATCACTGTCAATCTTGCGCCCGCTGATCTACCAAAAGAAAGTGGGCGTTTTGATTTACCCATCGCCATTGGCATTCTTGCCGCCTCGGGGCAAATTCCTGCAGATCGATTAAACGATTATGAATTTGCCGGAGAACTCGCGCTCACCGGTGAGCTACGAGCCATCCGTGGCGCTCTGGCGATGACCTATCGCGCCGCAAATTCAGGCCGTGCGTTTATCTTGCCTGCCATGAATGCGCCCGAAGCTGCGCTTGTTGATGATGCCATTGTGTATCCGGCGAAATCTTTGCTCGAAGTGGCCGCACATCTCGCCGGACGCGATGCGCTCACCCGTCACCTTCCAGAAAATAAAGCCATCGCTCCTCATTACGCCGACATGCGCGAAGTCAAAGGCCAGGCGCAATCAAAACGAGCGCTCGAAATCGCGGCCGCAGGCTCACATTCAGTGTTAATGAGCGGGCCACCCGGCACCGGCAAAAGCATGTTGGCCTCACGCTTCCCCGGCATCTTGCCGCAAATGACGCAAGAGGAAGCACTGGAAAGTGCGGCGATGCAATCTCTCGGCGGCATGTTCGAAGTGGAAAACTGGAAGCGCCGTCCTTATCGTGCGCCGCATCACACCGCTTCGGCAGTCGCTTTAGTCGGCGGCGGAAGCAATCCACGCCCCGGCGAAATTTCGATCGCCATGCACGGCGTTTTATTTTTGGATGAGCTACCTGAATTTGACCGCAGCGTCTTAGAAGTGTTGCGCGAACCCATGGAGAGTGGGCGTATCACTATTTCCCGCGCCGCACGCCGTGCTGATTTTAAAGCGCAATTCCAACTCGTTGCCGCAATGAACCCTTGCCCCTGCGGCTATCTCGGCCACTACAACGGCAAATGCCGCTGCACACCCGACCAAGTCGCACGCTATCGCGGCAAAATCTCCGGCCCTTTGTTGGATCGCATCGACATTCAGATTGAAGTGCCCGCGGTGCCGCAGGAAGATTTGTTGAAACAAGCGGATGGCGAAACGAGTGCCGCAATTCAAGCCCGAGTTGAAGCTGCACGGCAACGCCAACTGGCCCGCCAAGGCAAACCCAACGCACTATTGTCTGTCAGTGAGATTGATAAGTTTTGCGCACCCGATACCGCCAGTGAAACACTATTGCGCCAAGCGATTACGCGCCTCAACCTTTCAGCACGGGCTTATCACCGCGTGCTGAAAGTGGCGCGCACCATTGCCGATTTAGAAGGCAGTGAAAATATTCAAATTGCTCATATCGCCGAAGCTGTGCAGTACCGGCGGATGGACAAAAATTAATTTCATCAAGTCGGTAAGCCACATAGCATCAGGTTATACTTTGAACAACTTAAGTGATCTCCATAGAAAAGGAATCAACCATGCACCATCCAAATTTTTTAGACGGACGCATTACTATCGACCCCTCTATCTGCAATGGAAAGCCAACGCTACGTGGCAAGCGCATCTCGGTGCAAACGGTATTAGGGTATTTGAGCGAAGGTGATAATGCAGATGAAATATTGGCGCAGTACCCAAGCCTTGACGCGGAAGACATTCGCGCTTGCCTGCGATTTGCCGCCGAAGTAATGAATCAACGTTACGATCTAGCCAAAGTAGCTTAATGGCTCGTTTTTTAATTGACGCAAACCTTCCTTATCGCTTCGCACTGTGGCACGGCGAAAATTACACGCATGTTTACGATATTGGCGACAACATGCCTGACGCTGCAATTTGGCAATACGCAAAAGATAATGATCTAATTATTGTCAGCAAAGACGCTGACTTCTCTGATTGGATTATGCTATCCACGCCGCCCCCTAAAGTTATTCATCTCCGTATTGGCAACATGCGCATGCGCGATTTATTTGTATTTTTACAACGAGTTTGGCCGCAGCTTGCCGAACTCAGCGCCACGCATAAACTGGTTATCGTGCATGAATCGGTAATTGAGTGCATTGCCTAATTGAGTAAACATCGTGTTATACCTTGCCACTCTTTTTGCGACGCGAAGCAGAAAGCTCAGCCAAATCACGAATCACCTTAACGGCGAATGCCCGCTCTACCTCATCAAGGCCATCCAGCAAACCTTCCAACACTAACGATTGATCTTGTTTGCGGCCAGAGGCCGGACGCAATAAATCCTCAATCGTGCAATCCAACGCATCCGCCAGCGAGAGCAAACGGCTGAGCGATGGTGTAACCATGCCTGTTTCAATGCGGGACATACTTTCCTGCTCAATGCCAACCAGTTCGGCTAGCCCTGCTTGGGTCAAACCCAGCGATTTTCGCTTTGTTGCAATCAATACACCAAGACCTTTAGCCAACTCTTTTTCTTTGACCTTAGAGACATTTTTCAACGCACTCTCCCACACCATTTAATGATGTGAAGTGTCGTTTTATTACAAAATTGCATGAATGACGCTTTAAATCATATAATGCTTCAGGTGCATATTTTCATTTAGCACACCCACAAACACAAATAGGGGTAATTTAAAGATGAATATTTTTAAGAAAATATGGGTATCAACATTTATGGCCAGTATTTTTTTAGTTGCGCCACTTATAGCAAGCGCGGCTGCGGATCCTTATACAACAAAAGAAATCATCAATAAGCTGTCAGTTTATCTTGATGACAACGCGGAATATCTTCCTAACGTAGCGTCTGAATCTGCCAGAAGGGCTTTTCTCTTTCAAACGTTTGATGAAGAACGGACTAGAAGTTTTAATGCAACGAATTTTGGCAATGGAAGGTGTCCCTCTATTGGGGTTCACTTTGCCAGGCTTCCTGAAAATTTACATTCACGAATGAGAGCCAGATTGGGCGATCCAGGTGGAGATATTGTTTTCTTTAACGCCCTCGAAGCGGTCTTTGAAGGTGATCAAGAAGTCGCAACATCGAATATGCAAGCTGGCATGGCACTTATGGAACGCGATGTAGCAAGGGATGCAAATTGCCAAGAGGCATTAGACAAATTTAAGGAATTTATCAATACAATCACTCAAGCTGCCCCAGACGTATTAGCAGAAAAGAAAAAGCAGGCCCAAGCTAAACAGCTAGTAGCACAAAAAGCAGTGGATGAAGATAGAGCGAAAACGCTTGCATGGATGGCTCAACAGCAAAAACTAGAGGCTTGTCAGAGTAGTGACCCGTACAAACTGTATCAAATATCGATAAACATAGAAAACAACCAGAAAATAGCGCAGCAAGCACAGCAAGAAATCAATCGTCAAAAAGAGGGTGCAAAAATATCTGGGTATGTTGACAAAAATGTGATGTATCAAATGGGTAATAGAGTTGCGGAGGTAAATAGTGTCAACGCGAGAAATTTTCAGTTGTATAAACAATTAGGCGGGACGGCAAAAAGTGTTGACGCGATACGTAGCATCCCCGATCCATGCAGCATGTAATTGCTTTGTATCTGGCAACCCAACTGGAGTGAATATGTCCAACCAGAATAACGATTCAGAATATGCAGAAGATGATTGCATACCTTGCGATGATCCTGATCGCCGACTACCCAATTGGAGGCTAGTGCCATGCCAAGAATGCGGCATCAATCTGGTTGATGCCTATGTCTCTAACGATACATTAAGAGAGGAAGGTGTCGCATCAATTTGTGAACTATCTATTAAACGGATTGCTGAATTAGACGCTGAGGCACTGCGCGAAAAAACAGGGGCTGCTGAGATACCACACACTTGTGCTCAATGCGGAAGCAACGCTTAATAATTTGCGTGGCTTAGTTCATGAAAAAGACAATTTTAGCAACTACGTTGATGGCTGCTTCTGTACCGGCAATGGCATTTGGAGAAATCGGGCAATGGTCTAGTGGATGGGCGCAAGGGGTGGACGAATACACGGCGGTCGTCTCGAAAGGCAACGCGCTTTACATCGCATGTAGCGATGCCAGCCCCGTTAGCATGATCTTGACGATCAATAATGTTGAGTATGGTGCGGGGAACAAAAAGAGTTTTGACTTAGTAATTGACGGCAAAACAATTCCAACTCCGTATGTGACCGATTCAATGGTCGGAGAAAATAATTTTAACTATGCTTGGCAAGCGATGAGAAAAGCTAAAACGCTACAAGCTAAAACCAGCGATGGAAAAATTTTAAATCTGCCCATTAAAGGCGCTGCCAAAGCCATTCCCGCAAAGGGCGGTTCTTGCAAATCTGAAATTTCAGGTTAATGCTAAGTTTCTGACACTCTCAATATCAAGTCGAAGCTGGCTATCCAAAACCAATGCTACATCTGCGAAATCGAGATGATGTTTACCCAGATTTTTTACCCGTTTAATTTTGTCCCAAGTAAAGCGTGATTTCGTGTGATTGTTGTAGATGTGCATAATTCGATAGATCAATCATTAATTTAGCATCTTGAACTCACAAACTAGGCCGCCAGTTGGCGGCCCACTTTTGTGAGTTACCCCACCTTCGGCAGATTTGCCAACGATGCCTGAATCGCCTCATCTGGATAGCTGAAATCTTCCAGCTTGCCAGCAAAGTAGCGATCGTAAGAGCCCATGTCAAAATGACCGTGTCCCGACAAATTGAAGAACAAGGTTTTCTTCTCGCCCGTTTCTTTGCAACGTAATGCCTCGTCGATACAAGCGCGCACCGCATGGTTTGATTCCGGCGCGGGGATGATGCCTTCGGCACGGGCGAATTGCACGCCGGCTTCAAATGTTGCTAGCTGTGGCACTGCAAGCGCCTCGATCAAACCTTCGTGATACAGCTGCGACACCAACGGAGAGTCACCGTGGTAGCGCAAGCCACCGGCGTGAATACCGGGTGGCATAAAGTCATGCCCCAGTGTGTACATCTTCATCAGCGGTGTGAAGCCTGCCGTGTCACCAAAGTCATAAGCGTAAACACCTTTGGTTAAGGTTGGGCATGAAGTCGGCTCAACTGCCACCAAGCGGACATTTTTGCCGGCTGCTTTATCTGCCAAAAACGGGAATGCCACGCCACCGAAGTTAGAGCCGCCACCACACGGTGCGAACACCATGTCTGGATAGTCACCCGCCAACGCAAATTGTTTTTTCGCCTCTAGGCCAATCACCGTTTGGTGTAGCAACACGTGATTCAACACGGAGCCCAGTGTGTAGTTGGTGTCAGGGCGTGAAGCGGCTTCTTCCACCGCTTCAGAAATCGCAATGCCTAATGAGCCTTGGTTATTCGGGTCTTTTGCCAAAATAGCGCGGCCAGTATTGGTTTCCATACTTGGGCTAGCAAATACCTCCCCGCCCCATGTCTGCATCATCGAACGGCGGAACGGCTTTTGATCGTAGCTCACCCGCACCATAAAAATGCGCACTTCTAGGCCGAACATTTGCCCTGCTAACGCGATTGAGGAGCCCCATTGCCCTGCGCCCGTTTCAGTCGCCAAGCGTTTGATTCCTGCTTGCTGGTTGTAGTATGCCTGCGGGATAGCGGTATTCACTTTGTGCGAACCGGCCGGCGATACGCCTTCATATTTGTAGTAAATTTTGGCGGGCGTACCCAATGCCGCTTCTAAGCGATGCGCGCGAATAAGCGGAGAAGGTCGATACATACGCAGCGCTTCACGCACTGGGTCTGGAATCTTGATCCAACGTTCTGCGGAAACTTCTTGCTCAATCAGCGCCATCGGGAAAATAGGCATGAGGGCTTCCGGCCCGATCGGTTGTCCGTTTGGCCCTAGCGGCGGTGTCGGCGGGTTAGGCATATCGGCCACCACGTTGTACCAATGGGTGGGAATGTCTGACTCGTCCAGCAGAAACTTGTTTTGCGGCATGTTGAATCTCCTCACTTGTATTTTTGGATTGACCACATTTACAGCAGGCCGAAGTGTACTTCAGGTCATTGAGTAATTCATCAATAAGAAAATGACAAATTGATACCAATATAAAGATGCGCATATAATCTGCGCATCATTTATGGAGGAACGTATGTCACCAATCCATTTCGACACCACCGCGCCCAAGAAGGCAACGAATCTCAGCATAAACTCTGATTTGCTGCGCCAAGCCAAAGAACTCAATATCAACCTGTCTCAGCAGGTTGAGGGCTACTTATCCGAGCTAGTGCGCAAAGCCAAAGAGCAACAATGGCGCGAAGAAAATGTAGCGTTTATTGCCGCCTACAACGAGCGCATCGAAAAAGAAGGCGTATTCAGCGATGGCCTGCGGAGATTCTGATGGCGCAGTTTGATGTATACGAAAATTTAAATTCTGCAACCTGCGACAGCATTCCTTACCTATTGGATGTTCAGGCTGATTTGCTGGATGCCTTAGCCACCCGGGTCGTTGTACCGCTCGTGTTAGCAAGTGAGGCAGGTGGCACGGCAAAACATTTTTGTCCGCAATTCAAAATCAAAGGGACGGCTGTTGTCATGTCTACCGGTGAATTAGCGGGTCTACCGCTACGCACCTTTGGAGTAAAAGTAACGACGTTAAAAAACAAGCGTGACGAAATTATTGCAGCACTTGATCTACTTTTGACGGGCATCTAATTCAACCAACGCGGCTCATACCATGAACACAAAACTTTCTCGCATCGAACAACTCCTTCAACAGCGCATCCTCATCTTGGACGGTGCGATGGGCACGATGATTCAACGCTACAAGCTGACTGAACAAGACTATCGAGGAGAGCGTTTTGCCAATTGGCATCGTGACCTCAAAGGCAACAATGATCTATTGGTCATCACCAAACCCGAAGTCATCAAAACCATTCATGGCGAATACCTAGAGGCGGGTGCGGACATCATCGAGACGAATACCTTCGGCGCGAACGCGACTACGCTCAAAGCCTATGGCATGGAATCACTTAATTACGAACTGAACGTCGCCGGCGCGCGCGTTGCTCGCGAAGCCTGTGATGCTTACGCTACTGCCGACAAGCCGCGTTTCGTTGCGGGGGTGCTAGGCCCCACTGATAAGACCGCGACCATCTCGCCCGATGTGAATGATCCTGCGGCACGCAACATCACTTTCGACAAGTTGGTGGCAGATTATGCCGACGCCACGCGCGGCTTGATGGATGGCGGTGCAGACACGATTTTGATCGAAACCATTTTCGACACGCTAAATGCTAAGGCCGCGATCTTTGCGGTGAAGCAAGTGTTTGCGGAACGCAATACGTCGTTGCCGATTATGATTTCTGGCACTATTACCGATGCCTCTGGTCGCACGCTCACCGGCCAAGTCACCGAAGCGTTTTACAACTCGCTCGCTCACGCCAACCCCATTTCCATCGGCCTGAATTGCGCCCTTGGCGCGGAGGAATTACGCCAATACGTGGAAGAAATGTCGCGCGTGGCAAATTGCTATGTGAGTGCACATCCAAATGCCGGCCTACCTAATCCCTTGGCAGAAACCGGCTACGACGACACACCTGAGAACATGGCGGGCCACATCAAAGAATGGGCATCCAGTGGCTTCCTTAACATCATCGGTGGTTGCTGCGGCACTTCGCCGGCGTTTATTAAAGCCATCGCCGAAGTCGTCAAAGATGTCGCGCCGCGCAAAATTCCAACGAATCCTGTCGAATGCCGCCTTTCCGGTCTAGAGCCATTCAACATCAGCGAAGAGTCCTTGTTCGTAAACGTTGGCGAACGCGCCAACGTCACTGGCTCAGCCAAATTCAAACGCCTAGTGCTAGAAGGCAAATACGATGAGGCTTTAGAAGTCGCTAAGCAGCAGGTAGAAACCGGCGCGCAAGTCATCGACGTGAACATGGACGAAGCCATGTTGGACGGCGAAGCCGCGATGGTGAAATTCCTCAACCTGATTGCCTCCGAGCCGGACATTTCTAAAGTGCCGCTGATGATCGACTCCTCCAAGTGGAACATCATCGAAGCTGGCTTGAAATGCGTGCAAGGCAAATCTATCGTCAACTCCATCTCGCTCAAAGAAGGCGAAGAAAATTTCATCAAGTATGCAAGCCTAGTGCGTCAATACGGCGCGGCAGCGGTGGTGATGGCGTTCGATGAAGCAGGTCAAGCGGACACCTATCAACGCAAAATCGACATCTGCAAACGCAGCTACGACATCTTGGTTAATAAAGTTGGCTTCCCGCCCGAAGACATCATCTTCGACCCAAACATCTTCGCCATTGCCACTGGCATTGAAGAACACAATAACTACGCGGTGGACTTCATCCAAGCCTGTGCGTGGATCAGAAAAAATCTGCCGTATGCAAAAATTTCCGGCGGCGTGTCCAACGTATCGTTCTCCTTCCGTGGCAATGAGCCCGTGCGCGAAGCCATCCACACCGTATTTCTTTATCACGCCATCCAAGCAGGTATGAACATGGGCATCGTCAATGCCGGACAACTCGGCGTGTACGAAGAGATTCCAAAAGACCTGCGCGATGCAGTGGAAGACGTGGTGTTGAATCGCCATCCTGACGCAGGCGAAAAACTGGTGAAGATGGCTGAATCAGTGAAGGGCGGGGGTAAAGAACAAGTGGAAGATTTGGAGTGGCGTAAAGGCACAGTGCAAGAACGCCTGACCCATGCATTGGTGCGCGGAATTACCACCTACATAGTGGAAGATACCGAAGAAGCCCGCCTGCAAGCCAAGTTCCCGGTGGAAGTGATCGAAGGTCCGCTGATGACCGGTATGAATTTTGTCGGCGATTTGTTCGGCGCGGGCAAAATGTTTTTGCCACAAGTAGTGAAATCGGCTCGTGTGATGAAGCAAGCTGTGGCGCACCTCATCCCTTACATTGAGGCAGAAAAATTGCGCTCGGGTGACACCAGCACAAAGGGCAAGATCGTGATGGCGACCGTGAAAGGTGACGTGCACGACATCGGCAAAAATATCGTCACCGTGGTGTTGCAGTGCAATAATTTCGAAGTGGTGAACATGGGCGTGATGGTGCCGTGCCAGCAAATTTTGGATACGGCGCGCGAACACAAGGCGGACATCATCGGCCTCTCGGGCTTGATTACGCCTTCACTCGAAGAAATGGCGCACGTCGCTAAAGAGATGGAGCGTCAGGGTTTCAAAATCCCGCTACTCATCGGCGGCGCGACGACTTCGCGAGTACACACTGCTGTAAAGATCGAACCTAATTATCCAAGCGGGCAAGTGGTGTACGTTACTGATGCTTCACGCGCCGTAGGTGTATGCAGTAATTTGCTAAGCAACACCACTCGCGACAGTTACATCGCCGAGATCAAAGCTGACTATGCTTCTGCTCGTGAGCAGCATGAAGGTAAAAAAGGCAAAGCTTCGTATGTTTCATTGAACGAGGCCCGCCAGCGTGGCCTGAAAACAGATTGGAAGAAATACACGCCACCTAAACCCAAATTGCTCGGCGTACAAAAACTCGAAAACTATCCATTAGATATTTTGGTGGACTTCATCGACTGGACTCCTTTCTTCCAAGCGTGGGAACTCGCCGGACGTTACCCCAAGATTTTGCAAGATGAGGTGGTGGGTGAAGAAGCACGCAAGCTCTTCGCCGATGCCCAAGCCATGCTGAAAAAGATCGTCAAAGAGAAATGGCTCACGGCGAATGCGGTGTTCGGTCTGTTCCCTGCCAACAGCGTGAACAACGACGACATCGAGATTTACAGCAACGACAAACGTAACAAAGTTGAAATGACTTGGCACAATCTGCGCCAACAAACCAAAAAGCCTGCTGATATTCCGAACTATTGCTTAGCCGATTACATCGCGCCGAAAGAAAGCAAAGTGCAGGATTACATCGGCGCCTTTGCCGTAACCACAGGCATCGGCATTGATGAGCGTGTTGCCGAGTTTGAAAAACAGCACGACGACTACAGCGCCATTTTGTTGAAAGCACTCGCAGATCGCTTAGCCGAAGCTTTTGCCGAACATTTACATCTGCGCGTGCGCCACGAATTCTGGGGCTATGCCGCAGACGAAGGATTGAGCAATGACGATATGATCGCGGAAAAGTATCGCGGCATTCGCCCTGCCCCCGGCTACCCCGCCTGCCCCGAGCACAGCGAGAAAGGTCCGCTGTTCGAGTTGCTGCAAGCACCGAAGAACGCATGCATCACGCTCACCGAAAGCTTCGCTATGCTGCCCACCGCAGCCGTGAGCGGCTTCTACTTCTCGCACCCTCAGGCGCAATACTTCGCCACCGGCAAGGTGGACAAGGATCAGGTCGCGGATTATGCGAAGCGCAAGGGTTGGACGCTGGAACAGGCAGAGCGGTGGTTGGCTCCAGTGTTGAGTTACTAACTATGCCAACGAAATTTGAACTCACTCGAGTAAAAACTGCTCCCGTTTCGAATGAGGATTTGTTAGCTGACCTTCAACATGTCGCAAAAATTCTTGGTGTGACAAAAATCACTCAGAAACTTTATAGCGAACACGGAAAGTACGATGAGACGACGGTTGGCCGTCGTTTTGGGACATGGAATAAGGCTCTGGAAGCAGCGAGTTTATCAATATCAAACCAACAGTATTCAGACGAACAGCTATTTGAAAACATACTTTTGCTTTGGCAGCATTATGGCCGCCAACCACGAAGAGCAGAACTCGCTATTGAGCCATCAAAGATCTCTCAAAATCCATACAATCGGCGATTTAGTTCGTGGATGCAGGCACTGCAATCTTTTGTCGAATATGCAAACTCAAGCGAGTTGAATGTACCCGCTCCAGATGGAACCAACAAAAGTAATCAAAAATCAGGTCGTGATCCATCGCTGCGTCTGCGTTTTAAAGTGATGCTTCGTGACAGCTTTACATGTCGGCAATGTGGCGCTAGCCCTGCAAAGCAAATTGGGGTCGAGCTACATGTTGACCACGTTTTCCCTTGGAGTAAGGGTGGAGAAACCACGATCGAAAATCTTCAAACCTTGTGTTCAAAATGTAATTTAGGCAAAAGCAACTTAACTGAATAAGGAAATTCAACATGACCAACCTCATCAAAATCGACACCCAACACGGCGAAGGCGCTGAAGCCCAAGCAGGCCAAACCGTTATCGTGCATTACACCGGCTGGCTGTTCGACGAGAGCGCACCGGATAACAAGGGGGCGAAGTTCGACAGCTCACTTGACCGTAATGATCCATTTGATTTTCCGCTCGGTGCTGGCCATGTAATCAAAGGTTGGGATGTTGGCGTGCAGGGTATGAAAATCGGCGGCCATCGCACGCTAATTATTCCTTCTGAAATGGGGTACGGTGCAGGCGGTGCCGGTGACGACATCCCGCCGCATGCCAAATTAGTGTTCGATGTAAAGCTCCTGAATGTGATTAAGACTGACATCACTGATACCAAGATCGGTGAGGGCGACGAGGCACACGCAGGACAGCATGTGACCGTGCACTACACCGGTTGGCTGTTCGACAAAAATGCGCCCGATAACAAAGGCGCAAAATTCGATAGCTCGCGCGACCGCAGTGACCCGTTTGATTTTCCCCTGGGCGCCGGACGAGTTATTCAAGGCTGGGATATGGGCGTGCAGGGGATGAAGGTGGGTGGGCAGCGCACTTTGGTGATTCCACCTGAGATGGGTTACGGCAAGCGCGGTGCGGGTGGTGTCATTCCGGCTAATGCGACGCTGGTATTTGAGGTGGAGCTACTCGCGATCAACTAACTTCATTTTTTCATCCCCAAAAAATGGCGTGCGGCTGAATAAAGTCTAAGTTTTTAACTTTGTTCCCACGGCAGTTTCGCTGCGCGCCATCCGCCTACTGTGTTGCGGTGTTTGTTGGCATCTCGGTCTCCCTCAAACCCTTCTAGCACGTTGTAAACTTCGCTATATCCCGCTTGCTCTGCTGCAACAGCTGCTCCATGTGAGCGCACCCCGCTTCGGCACAAAAACATAACCAGTGCCTCTTTATCGACCTGTTGGGTTAGCGCGGCCATAAAGTTTGGGTTCAACACCATACCTGGGTAACTTGCCCATTCGATTTCGATTGCACCCGGCACTCGCCCAACAAAATCCAACTCGGCTTTGCTACGCACATCTACCAATTTTGCGCCCGGCGCTAATTGTAAAATTTGCTGCGCTTCGGCGGGTAAAAGCCCACCTGAGTAAAGCAGGTTATTTTGCTTCGCGCGGGCTTGTGCCTGTTCTAGTATTGCTGAGATTTTTCCCATACTCATTCCCTCGTTATTGTTCTATGTTCACCGCGTAAATGTTATTCTTCGCGGAGCCGCTTCCACTATACCCAATGCCAATGAAAAATCACACTCACTCGCATAGTCACGACAAGTCAGCTTCGTTTGAGCCTGCGCATCCTATGCGATTTGCCGCCGCAAAAAAAAGCACATGGGTAAGTATCTTCATCAATCTCGGCTTGACCATCATGCAAGTGCTTGCCGGATTTTTCGGTAAATCACAATCGTTGATGGCAGACGGTTTACACTCTTTCGCCGACCTTCTTTCAGATGTTTTAGTGCTGTTTGCTAACCGTCACGGCAATCGTCATGCTGACGCAAACCATCCCTACGGCCATGCGCGCATTGAAACGGCAACCTCACTTATTCTCGGCGTGAGCTTAGCTGCACTCGGCATTGGCTTGCTCATTGCGGCAGGTATGCGTCTGCAACATCCCGAAAACGTGCAAGCAGTTCATCCCTTTACTTTGCTGATCGCAGCGATTGCACTCGCCGCCAAAGAAGGCATGTTCCGTTACATGTTAGCGGTAGCCCAACGTGTCCGCTCGCAAATGCTCATCGCCAATGCATGGCATGCGCGCTCCGATGCAGCCTCTTCGCTCGTGGTCATTGTGGGGATTGTTGGTAATTTGCTTGGCTACGCATTTCTTGATTTAGTAGCCGCTGCGGTGGTGGGGGTGATGATCGCGCACATGGGCATCAAGTTTGCACGTGAAGCACTTGAAGAGTTGGTCGATACCGGCCTTGATGAAGAAGAGGTACGCGCCATTCGAAATACTCTCAAGTCGACTCCCGGCGTGCTGGGTTTGCATGAGTTACGCACACGCAAGATGGCAGACAATGCCTTGGTAGATGCACACATCATGGTTGACCCAAAGATAAGTGTTTCTGAAGGGCACTACATCGCCGAAGCCGCACGTGCGGCAGTATTACGCGGGCATCACGTGGTGGATGTGATGGTACACATTGATCCGGAAGATGATGCCACCGCAAAACCCAATGCCAACTTACCGGCGCGCGAAGTTTTATTCAAGCACCTTGCCGACCATTTAGGAAAAGAGTGCGATCTAAATACACATCGTGTGATATTGCATTACCTTAGCGGCAGAGTAGAGGCAGAAATTTTGCTGGAGTCATCACCTCACCTAAGTCATGCCGAATTTGTAAAACTACAAACCAAGTGCGAATCGCTTAGCCTCGACGACCCGTATTTTCGCAAAATCCAAATTTATCAGCATGGCGCACCAAAATAGTGCGCCAACTCTTACTTCGCCCTAAATTTGGGCGCGCTTTTTTACCCTTCTACTTTTGCGAATATGGCAGAATGCGGCCCTTGTAGGCAAAGCGTGGCTGGCACAGTTTGTGCTAATTCACCGCGAGGGTTACCAAAGATTTTTTTGTTTGTTTTGTCTTTTAGATTTTTATTTGGGAGAAAGTAATGTTTAAGTCAGCAGCTGAAGCCGTTAAGGCCATTCAAAGTGGTGAATACAAATTCGTTGATCTGCGTTTCACAGACACACGCGGTAAAGAACAACACGTAGGCGTGCCTGCTAAATACTTCGGTGATGAGAAGTTTACTGATGGCCACGCATTTGACGGCTCTTCAATCGCTGGCTGGAAAGGCATTCAAGCTTCTGACATGTTGTTGATGCCGGATCCAACAACCGCTTACCTCGATCCATTCATGGACGAGCCAACCTTGATCATCACTTGCGATGTTATCGAGCCATCTGATGGCAAAGGTTATGACCGCGACCCACGCTCGATCGCTAAACGCGCTGAAGCTTATTTGAAGTCTACGGGCATTGGCGACACTGCATTCTTCGGCCCAGAGCCAGAGTTCTTTATTTTTGACTCTGTAAACTGGTCTGTTGATATGTCTGGTTGCTCACTGAAGATTAACTCTGAAGAAGCTGCTTGGTCTTCTGGTGAGAAGTTTGAAGGCGGCAATACTGGCCACCGTCCAACGGTTAAAGGCGGCTACTTCCCAGTTCCACCTGTTGATAGTCTGAACGACATCCGCGCTGCAATGTGCTTGGCGCTGGAAGACATCGGCATTGAAGTTGAAGTGCATCACCACGAAGTAGCAACGGCTGGACAGTGCGAAATCGGCACGAAGTTCAGCACCTTAGTAAAGCGTGCTGACCAAACTCAAGCATTGAAGTACGTTGTGCATAACGTTGCTCACCAATACGGCAAAACAGCGACCTTTATGCCGAAGCCAATCGTTGGTGACAACGGTTCTGGTATGCACGTTCACCAGTCTATTTGGAAAGAGGGCAAGAACACTTTCGCGGGTAACGGCTACGCTGGCTTATCTGAAACTGCCTTGTTCTACATCGGCGGTATTATCAAGCACGCTAAAGCATTGAACGCGATCTGCAACCCAGGCACAAACTCTTACAAGCGTTTGGTTCCTCACTACGAGGCTCCTGTAAAGATGGCTTACTCAGCTAAGAACCGTTCTGCTTCGATTCGTATTCCTCACGTTGCAAGCGACAAAGCACGTCGTATCGAAACTCGCTTCCCAGATCCAACAGCAAACCCATACTTGTGCTTTGCTGCATTGATGATGGCAGGCTTGGATGGTATCCAGAACAAGATTCACCCTGGCGATCCAGCTGATAAAAACTTGTACGATTTGCCACCTGAAGAAGATGCAAAGATCCCAACTGTTTGCGCATCATTGGATGAAGCATTGGCAAACTTGGACAAAGACCGCGAGTTCTTGACTCGTGGCGGCGTGTTCTCTAGTGACTTCATTGATGCGTTTATCGAATTGAAGATGGACGAAGTAAACCGTATCCGCATGACAACTCACCCAGTTGAGTTCGACATGTACTACAGCATCTAAGCTGATGCAGTTCAAGAAAACGGAGCCTCGCGGCTCCGTTTTTTTTGCGCGATGCTATACTTTGGTCACTCATTTCGGAACACCATCATGAAGCTACGTAACCTTCTTTTACTATGCGGGCTGTGCCAAATAGCTTGGGTGCAGGCTGAAATTTATAAGCGCATTGATTCGAATGGACATGTGACTTATTCCAGTGATCCCATCAAAGGTTCAAAAAAACTACAGTTGGCACCGCTACCTACCATGCCGCCACCGCCTCGTTCGCGCGAGCAGGAAAGTGCCGCTGATTTTCCTCGCGTAGATTCCGTCACCCAAAAAGGGCGCGATAATACCAGTCGACAAATTCTAGAAGATGAACTGGCTTCTGAAGAAAAAGCGCTAGCCGAGGCACGCACCAGTTTGCAAGCTGGTATCGATAGCCCAGAAACCACCACGGGCAAAGATGGGAAGGTTTATCTCAATAAAATCAAACAAGAAGAGAAAATTAGTGCCTTACAAAAACAAATGATCACGCACGAAAAAAATATCACGCTACTTAAAAAAGAACTCTCTAATCGCAGTAAATGACCTTAGGTTTCTTGGCATGTTTTCTGCTTAGATACCTCCATGAATTTCATGCCAAATAATCTGCCAACGCTAGAGCACCTCGCGACTGCAATCATCGTATTGGACGATACTGCGCGTATTGCCTATCTCAATCCGGCAGCTGAACATATATTTGGCCTGAGCAATACCAATCTTGTTGGACACCCTTTACAGCACGCTTTCACCAATACCGAAAAGCTATTTGGCGCCATTCAGTCGGCATTGGCCAGCCAAAGTAGCCATATCGAACATGAGCTTGCCTTAGGAACACACATTAACAGCAATAAGTTGTTATTAAGCTGCACCGCCACGCCAGTCCAACTCGGCAAGCACGCGCTTCTGCTCGAGTTTCACACGATTGAGCGGCCACTTAAACTTGCCCGTGAAGAGCAAATGTTGGATCAAACCCAAGCGAATCGTTTGCTACTACGCAACTTGGCACACGAAATTAAAAATCCGCTCGGCGGCATACGCGGTGCAGCCCAACTACTCGAACAGGAATTAGAAAAACCCGCGCTACGCGAATACACTCAAGTTGTGATTCAAGAAGCAGATCGATTACGCTCCTTAATGGAAAAGCTGCTTACCCCACAGCACGCGCCCCATTTTAGTGCGCTCAATATTCACGAGGTGCTTGAACGCGTGCGTAGTGTCGTCCTGGCCGAGATACCTGAGGGACTAACCATTCAGCGTGACTATGACTTGAGCTTGCCCGAGCTGCACGGTGACAAGGAGCAGCTTATTCAAGTGGTACTCAACATCGTGCGCAACGCCGCACAAGCCATGCACGGCAAAGGGCAAATTATTTTGCGCACGCGCATCACTCGCCGCATCACTCTAATGAAAAAACTGCACCGCCTTGCCGTCACTGTACAAATTATTGACAACGGCCCTGGTATTCCTAGTCACCTGCATGACAAGATTTTTTACCCGCTGGTATCGGGGCGTGCCGATGGTCACGGGCTTGGTTTAACTCTCGCGCAAGATTTTGTTAGTCAGCATCAAGGCTCTATCGAATTTGAAAGTGAACCGGGGCGCACCTGCTTCTCCGTCATGCTTCCCCTTCCCCATTTAGGAAAACCACAATGACAAAACCTGTCTGGATTATCGATGACGATCGCTCTATTCGCTGGGTATTAGAAAAAGCACTGACCCGTGAACAGATCGAATTTGTAAGTTTTGCTTCTGCCGATGATGCCTTGGCTGAACTGCCAAATAATCTACCGCAAATGGTGATCAGCGACATTCGCATGCCGGGCAGCTCTGGTTTAGATTTGCTACAAAAATTGCGCACTGATCACCCCGACTTGCCGGTCATCATCATGACTGCGTATTCGGATTTGGAAAGCGCCGTTTCTTCTTTTCAAGGTGGCGCATTCGAATACTTGCCCAAACCCTTTGATGTGAACCACGCAGTTGAATTAATTCGCCGTGCTTTAGAGCAAAGCAAACGTCAAAGTACCAAAACGGAAGACGCACAGGCTTCACCCGATATTTTGGGGCATGCACCCGCCATGCAAGAAGTGTTTCGCGCTATCGGTCGTTTGGCACAATCCAACGCAACCGTGCTCATTAACGGCGAATCGGGAACAGGTAAAGAATTGGTTGCTCAGGCATTGCACCGTCATAGCGCTCGCTCGGATAAGCCCTTCGTGGCCATTAACACTGCCGCGATCCCCAAAGATTTGCTCGAGTCGGAATTGTTCGGCCACGAGCGTGGCGCGTTTACTGGTGCGACCACCACACGTCATGGTCGCTTTGAACAAGCCGAGGGCGGCACACTATTTTTGGATGAGATCGGCGACATGCCGGCTGAGTTGCAAACTCGCTTGTTGCGCGTATTGTCGGATGGCAATTTTTATCGCGTTGGCGGACATCAACCCATCAAAGCCAATGTACGCATCATCGCCGCCACTCACCAAAATTTAGATGATCGAGTCAAACAAGGGCTGTTTCGCGAAGACCTGTTCCATCGGTTAAACGTCATTCGTTTGCGACTACCTCCATTGCGTGAACGTCGCGAAGACATTCCGTTACTTGCTAAATACTTCCTGCAAAAAAGTGCACGTGAGCTTGGCGCAGAGCAAAAAGTGCTGAGTGAAAACGCCCTAAATTATCTATCCGCGCAAGACATTCCGGGTAACGTGCGGCAACTCGAAAATCTGTGTCATTGGCTCACTGTGATGACACCCACACAACAAGTCGAAATTGCCGATTTGCCATCTGAGTGGCGCGAAGCTCAAACCGCCGTGCCTGCTAATCAAGATTGGCGTGTCGGTCTCGCACAGCAAACAGCTCTCGCCTTGCAGCGCAATGAACAAAATATTCTGGAAACGTTGACCAAGCAATTTGAGAGCACGATCATTACCCAAGCCCTGCAACACACTGGCGGCCGGCGCATTGAAGCTGCCACCTTGATTGGCATGGGGCGCAACACCCTCACTCGTAAGATTCAAGAATTAGGACTCGGTGACGAGTAAAGTAGCTGCCTAGCCACGATTCATCCTTTTATGCCAAAATCTGCTAAAGATTTTGGCATCCCTGCCGCTAACTAAGCATGCGATGTTCCAAAAGTAATTGGGTATAGACCATGCGAAATTTTTACCAGCGACTTATCTTGATGGCTACGCTTGTCGCTAGCAGCGTCTCGGCATTTGCTGTGCCATTCAATTCATTTGATCCGCGCTCGATGGCAATGGGCGGCGTTGGGGTGGCCATTGGCGACCCATCCACTGCCCCCTTTTTTAATCCCGCACTTCTTTCTGCCGGAGATCGTAGAAAAAAATTCGCACTTGAATTGCCCATCATTGGCATGCGCTTGTACGATCCGAGCAGTATGCGCTCCAATCTCACCTCGCTGAGCGATGACATTACTGCCCTCGAAAGCGCCATTACCGCAGCTAATGCCAGCGCAAATGCCACAACTGCGGCACAAGTTAGCCTGCTACCGACCACGTTGACAACATTAGCTTCAGCAATCACCAAAGTTAATACGGCACTGTCTGCTCTGAACAGTCAGCCCGTTCAAGGAGAAATCGGTGCTGCGACTGTTGTTTCAATGCCGGGAAAAGGCCTCGGAGTTGCTTTTTACGCGGATGCTTGGGCCGCATTTGGCGGGACACTTGAATACAACGATGCTGCAACTTTAACTAGCCTATCTACCGCAGTAACTTCAACAGCCAATGCACTGTCAGCGGCAACTATCGTTGCAGGGACAAACTGCGCCAACCCACTAACCACTACCGAAGTTCAAGCATGCATTGCTGCTGCCGGCACAGCCGCCTCAGCCTTAGTCTCGGCACAAGGGGTGGTCAATTTCTCTACCAATACCAATATTGCCTCGAAATTACACATGCGAGGCGTAGCAATCACTGAAGCCGGAATTTCACTTTCTCACGGTTTTGTGAGCGCAGATCGAAGATTTTCCATCGGTATCACACCCAAAATAATGCGGCTACACATGTACGATGCATCTTTAGCTGCCAATGCAGGGGGAATAAACGGCATGACAGGAAGTGACTATTACGCTTTCTATAGCAGCCCAAACATTGATATTGGGATCACCAAAAATTTCCCAGAAGGATTCCGCACTGGCCTCGTTGTTAAAAATGCGATTTCGCACACCTACGATTTTAAGTCCGCTGTCACACCCGGAACTACTCCTGTCGCTAACGGCTCAAAACTAACTATTCGACCTATGGTGCGCGCTGGTATCGCCTACGAAATCCCGTTATTTACCATCGCGGTAGACGCTGACTTAACCAAAAATGATCCTGCGGGATTAGAAAATTACTCTCAATATGTTGGACTAGGCATCGAAGCAGGCATTTCCGAATGGACCCATCTCCGCGTTGGTTATCGCAACGACATGCTCGATAAAACTAGACGAGATATCGTTTCCGCGGGCATAGGCATTTCTCCAAGGCTACCTTTCTTCAAGCCGCACTTTGATTTAGCCGTCACATCAAGCCCCAACTTATTAAGAGACGGTTACGAGAAAGTCAACGAGGTTGGCTTTTCGTTCCGCTTCGGCTTTAATTTCTAAAGTCCTGTTAAAATTAACCTGTAATACAACAAACCAAAGGGGAATTTAATGCAAAAAAAATATTTTAAAATTGCTGCTACGACGGCATTTTTGCTAGGTAGCACGGCCGCTCTCGCACTACCTTTTAACTCGTTTGATCCACGCACCATGGCAATGGGCGGTGCCGGTGTAGCAGTAGACGATCCCTCAACTGCACCATTTTTTAATCCTGCTTTGCTTTCTGCCTCTGACCCAACAAAAAAATATTCTATTGAGCTGCCAATTATTGGTGTGCGTGCTTATGATCCGGGCGATTTGCGCACCAAGCTGGATACGCTGAGCACCAATATTAATACTTTGAATACTTCAATTACCGCTGCAAACAATAGCGCAAACAGCACCTCTGCGGCACAACTAAAACTACTGCCGGGGCAAATGTCGACGGTCTCAACAAACATCACTACTGTAAATAATTTACTCTCGTCTCTGAACAATCAACCTATACAGGGTGAGTTTGGTGCCGCGATGGTAATTGGTGTTCCAAGTAGAAACTACGGCTTTGCTTTTTTCACCGATGGGTGGGCAGCGATGGGTGGCAAGCTTGAATACAACGATTCAACAACTCTTTCCAATCTATCGACCTCTGTTGCGGCAGCAGCAAACGCTTTATCTGCAACGACAGGTGCCGGTGCCGCTGCTTGTGCGGCTGTACAAAACGGAACAGGAACACAGACGGATGTTTCAAATTGCTTGGCAGCAGCAACAAGTATCAATAGCAGCTTAGTTAACGCTCAAGGTGCCGTCAATTTTTCAACCAACACTCAAATCACTTCAAAAATTCACCTGCGCGGTGTTTTGGTAAGTGAAGCTGGCCTTTCTGTTTCACATGGGTTCGGCACTGAAAAAAATAGCTGGTCAGTTGGCGTAACACCTAAGATTATGCAGCTGCAATTATTTGATGCGCTCTTGAGTGCAAACTCAGGTAGCTCTGGCAGTGGCGTGACGGGTAACGACTACCTAGCGAAATACAGCGCATTTAACTTTGACCTGGGCGCCGCCAAATCCTACGAAAACGGCTGGCGCACTGGTGTTGTCATTAAAAATATTATTCCTCAGACCTATGACTTCAAGAGCATTGCTTCTGGTGCAGCATCTGGCTCAGCGCAGTCGACGACTGGCACGCTCAACATGAAGCCGCAACTTCGCACTGGCGTTTCTTATCAGAATGCATGGTCCACAGTAGCTTTTGATATTGACGTGACTCAAAACGACCCTGCTGGCTTGGAAAACAAATCTCAGTATGCGGCATTAGGTGGTGAATTAAGTGCATGGGGTTGGGCGCAGATTCGTGCGGGTTATCGTGCAGACTTACTTAACACCGCCCGCAACGTTGCTTCTGTAGGCTTAGGCATCTCTCCACGTATTCCTTACTTCAAGCCGCATTTGGATGTCGCCGTTGCTGGAAACCAAAACGAGGTGGGCGCGTCACTCCGCCTCGGCTTCAATTTCTAATTGCCTCAATTCAGAAAGCGCCCCACCGTGAAAATGGTGGGGCTTTTTTTACGCCCATCAAAGTGAAATATCGGCGATGACCGGCGTGTGATCAGAAGGGCGCTCTAATTTGCGGGGCGCTTTGTCGATTACACATGAAGTGCACTGCAATTTTTCGCTAATGAGAATGTGGTCAATGCGTAAGCCCATGTTACGGCGGAAGCCCATCATGCGGTAATCCCACCAGGAATAAGATTTCTCTGCCTGCTCAAACAAACGGAAAGAATCCCGCAAGCCAAGTTTAAGCAAACCTTTAAATGCATCTCGCTCCGGCTCACTCACCAAAATTTTTCCTGCCCAACCCACAGGGTCATATAAATCGCAATCCTCCGGCGCGATGTTGTAATCCCCCAACAATGCCAATGCTGGATATTTATTTAACTCCTCTGCCAACCATCCATGCAGTGCGGCCAGCCATTTAAGTTTGTAGTGATATTTATCCGAACCAACCTCTTGCCCATTCGGAATATAGACGCACACCACGCGAACGCCATTGATGGTGGCGGCAATGACGCGCTTTTGTTCATCTTCAAAATTGGGGATGCCATACTGCACATCGGAGATCACCTCTCGACTCAAGATGGCGACACCGTTGTAAGTTTTCTGCCCACTAAAAACGCTGTGGTAACCCGCTTCTTGCAAAGCCGCTTGTGGGAAATCAGCGTCCTGCTGTTTGGTTTCTTGCAGACAGACTATGTCGATAGGGTTCGCCACCAGCCAATCGAGCAGGTGCGGCAAACGCACCTTGAGCGAGTTTACATTCCAAGTGGCTAATTTCATTGAGAAATACTTTTTTCTGTGGCGGGCGCTGGCTTGGCTGTTGGGCGAATACCATAAGGTGCGCTTTGCGGATAACCTGCTGCATCTAATTCACTACTCCATTGGCTTTGCAAGAAGCCCGTGATTATTTTTTTTCCAACCTTCACTACCGGCAATCTGTCGCTTGCTATTTCTTTTTTAAACGCAGCCACATCATCAACGGTAACCAATTTTTTTTCTGTAAACGGAATGCCGCGTTTGAGCAAATATTCGCGCGCCTGTTTGCAACCATCTTGGCACTCATCGGCAATATAAAGCATCACCGGATATTTTTCTTTTGCACGTCGCGTTTCAAAAGGCAGGCTTTCATCGGCATTCGGCATTGCACGAGCTTTTAAGGTTGCCACATCGTCCGCACCCTCTACTGGCTTTTCGCCGTAATGCACGCGGCCATCTTTATCGATAGACCGATAATACGTTTCGGCTTGCACATTGGCCGTAAAGACAAGTATCGCCAACCAAAAATATTTGCTCATGCTGCCTCGACTAAACCGTTGTGACGCAATAGCGCATCAATTGAAGGCTCTCTGCCACGAAACGCCTTGAACGAATCCATCGCACCGCGACTGCCGCCTACCGCTAAAATTTGTTCGCGGAAGTGCGCACCAATCGCGGGGTTCAACACTCCATTTTCTTCAAACATACTATAAGCGTCTGAGGACAATACCTCTGCCCATTTGTAGCTGTAATAGCCAGCGGCATACCCCCCCGCAAAAATATGTGAGAAGCTATTTTGGAAGCGATTGAAAGAGGGCGGAATCAGTACTGCCACTTCGCGACGCACCTCATTCAACAACTCTTGCACCGTTTGTTTTTCGGCGTTGAATTCGCTATGTAGACGCAAGTCAAAAAGTGAAAACTCAATTTGCCGCAAAGTTTGTAAGCCGCTTTGGAAATTCTTTGCCGCGATCATTTTATCGAACAACGTCCGTGGGAGTTTTTCGCCTGTTTCTGCATGGCGAGTCATGCCTTGCAGCACATCCCATTCCCAGCAGAAATTTTCCATAAACTGCGAGGGCAACTCGACCGCATCCCACTCCACCCCATTGATGCCTGATACTCCTAGCTCCTCCACCTGCGTCAGCAAATGATGCAAGCCGTGGCCAAACTCATGAAACAAGGTGATCACCTCGTCATGAGTAAATAATGCCGGCTTATTTCCAAGTGGCGAGGCAAAGTTGCAATTCAAATAAGCGACTGGGGTTTGAATGCCTTTCGCTGTGTTGCGCCGTCCAATCGCATCGTCCATCCAGGCACCACCGCGCTTGCTGGCGCGTGCGTATAGGTCGATATAAAACTGACCTAGCAACTCACCAACCGCATCGCGAATGTCGAAAAAACGCACCGACTCATGCCACACCGGCGCTAATGATAATTTGATTGAGAGACCGAACAACTTTTCAACCAAACCAAACAGGCCCGCCAACACCGCATCCTCAGGGAAATATTGTTTTACTTCCTGCTCAGAAAAAGCATAGCGCTGCTGACGTAGCTTTTCGCTGACATACGCGATGTCCCACGCTTGCAAATCATTCAATCCAATCTGCTCAGCAGCGAATGTACGTAACTCCTGCAAATCTTTTTCAGCAAACGGGCGTGCACGCTGTGCAAGCTCCAACAAAAACTCGGACACCTGTTGTGGCGTATCGGCCATCTTGCTCGCTAGTGATAGTTCAGCGTAGTTAGCAAAACCGAGCATATGAGCTTCTTCCTCTCTCAATGCCAAAATTTGCGACATCAGTGGCGTGTTATCCCAGAGCGTGGTTGTTGCCGCTTCAGCGGCTTTACAACCACGGCCTACCCCTTGCGGGTGCTCGATTTTTGAGCCTTCAGCAAGTTGCTCACTTGCACGGGAGGTGTACGCACGATACATGCGCTCACGCAAAGCACGGTTGTCGGCATACTGCAAAACTGGCCCGTAAGATGGCGCTTTCAGCGTGAATAGCCAACCTTGCTTACCCCCTTCTTTCGCTGCATCGGCAGCAACTTGTCGTTCATCGGCCGGAATTCCCGCTAACTCACTCTCATTTTCAATCCCGCAGGTATAAGCGTTGGTGGCATCTAATAAATTATCGGAAAATTTCGACGTCAGTTCGGAGTGCTGTTCTTGAATAGCCATGAAGCGCGCTTTCTTTTCTTCTGCTAGCTCAGCACCCCCCAGGCGAAAATCGCGCAACTCATTTTCCAGAATTTTCTTCTGCGCCATACTCAGCGATGCGTAGCCATTGCATTGACGGATCGCTTTGTATTTTTGAAACAACGCCAAATTTTGAGATAGCTCGGCGTAGTACTGCGTCACTTTAGGCAGATTCGCGTTATAGACTTCGCGCAACTCAGGTGAGTTCATCACCATATTGAGATGCCCAACTTGCCCCCACGCGCGCGACAAATGCTCATTCGCATTTTCGAATGGCTGTACAAAACTAGACCAAGTTGGCTCAGAACTATCAGCCAACAATTGCTTTGTCAGCTCACGATTACGCGCGAGCAACTCATCGACCGCCAAGCTAACATGCTCGGGTTTAATATCTGCGAAACGAGGTAAACCAGAAAAATCTAATAATGGATTCATTTACTAATGCCTAAATTGAATATGCGATAAGGCCTTCGACGATAGTGTGACGCACCCGGCCTTGCATGTTGTAACCGTTGAACGGCGTATTTTTACCCTGACTCCTCAGCGCGCCAGGCTCAACTTTCCAAGTTGCGTTCGGGTCAAACACGCATACGTCGGCATGTGCACCCACTGACAGATGTCCCGTTTTCACTCCAAGCAGTTGCGCTGGGTTAATGGTCACGCGAGCAAGTGCATCGAGCAGTGATACGCTCTCTTGCTCAGCCCATTTCAACATCAGCGGTAACAATAATTCCATACCCGTTGCGCCTGCTTCGGCTTCCGCAAAAGGAAGCTGTTTCGCGTCTTCATCAACGGGTGAATGATTCGAGCAAACTGCGTCAATGGTGCCATCGAGCACGCCTGCACGTAACGCAGTTTTGTCGCGTTGGCTACGCAAGGGTGGAATAAGGTGGCAGTTAGAATCAAAAAAGCCAATGTCCATTTCGGACAGGTGAATATGATTCATCGACACATCGCAGGTCACTGGCAAGCCGTTACGTTTAGCTTCGCGCACCATCGCCACACCCTCTGCGCTGGAGATACGACAGATGTGCAATTTAACGCCTGTCTCTTTAGCCAATTGCAGCATAGTCGCCAACGCGATCGTTTCTGCCACCACGGGAATGGCGGGCAAACCTAGGCGTGTTGCAACTTCACCATCATGTGCAACGCCATCTTTTGCAAGAAACGCATCGCGCGGGCGTAACCAAACTCGATAATCAAATGTTGCCGCATATTGCATTGCCCGCATCAACACTCTGGTATCTGTGAGTGGCGTATCCGCTTGGCTAAACGCCTTACAGCCCGCTTCGGTTAACTCGACCATCTCGGTGAGTTCCGCGCCTTTCAATCCGTAGGTTAGCGCGCCGACCGGAAATACTCGCGCTTTATTGAGCATGCGTGCGCGATGTTTCAACATCTCAACTAAGCCCGGCTCATCCAGCGGCGGATCAGTATCAGGTGGGCAAGAAAGCGATGTCACTCCGCCCGCCATCGCAGCTTCCATTTCAGATTCCAAGGTCGCCCGATATTCGTAACCGGGTTCGCGCAAGCGCGCTGCAACATCCACCAGCCCCGGCATCACAATCAAGCCACTCGCATCAATCACTTGTAATGCCACAAAACCCTGTGGCGCTGCGCCTATCGCAGCAATGCGTTTATCCACGATGAACACATCTTGCTGTGCGTCGATTTTATTTTTAGGGTCGATTAGGCGACCATTTTTAATGTGAATACTCATTGCTTACCTCCTGCCAGGGTACTCATCACCGCCATGCGCACCGCAATTCCAAAAGTCACTTGCGGCAATATTACCGACTGCGATCCATCCGCCACACTCGAGTCAATTTCTACACCGCGATTCATCGGGCCAGGATGTAACACGATGGCATCCGGTTTCGCTAATGCGAGCCGCTCTTGCGTGAGCCCGTAGTATTTAAAATACTCTTGTGCTGAGGGTAACAGCGCGCCCTGCATCCGTTCATTTTGTAAGCGCAACATCATCACCACGTCGACATCTCTTAAACCGCGCTCCATATCGTGATAAACCTGCACACCCAATTTTTCTACATGGGTTGGCAACAAAGTCTTAGGTGCGACCACACGCACTTCGGGCACGCCCAAAGTAGTCAGCGCGTGAATCTGTGAACGTGCTACGCGTGAATGCAACACATCACCTACAATCGCAACACGGAGGTTGTGAAATTCTTTCTTGTAGTGGCGAATCGTAAACATATCCAACAGCGCTTGCGTAGGATGCGCGTGGCGACCATCACCAGCGTTGATCACGTGAATTTCTGGCGCAACATGTTTGGCGATCAGGTGCGCCGCACCACTGGAAGAATGACGCACCACAAACATATTGGCGTGCATCGCGCATAGGTTATCCACGGTATCGAGCAAGGTCTCGCCCTTGCTGGTACTTGATGAGCCAATATTTAAATTCACCACGTCGGCGGATAGTTTTTTGGCGGCGATTTCAAAAGTAGTGCGTGTACGCGTGCTATTTTCAAAAAACACGTTAAACACCGACTTCCCATGTAGCAACGGCACTTTGCGGATTTCGCTACCCTCGGCGAGATTCACAAACTCAGAAGCGGTGTCCAAAATATTGCGCAGAATCTGCACCGGCAGGCCTTCGGTTGAGAGCAGATGTTGCAACTCACCATGTTGATTTAATTGAGGATTATTCATGCGTAGATTCCTGCACTAGGTTCATCAAAATACGCCTGCAAAATTTGCTGCGCAGCATACTGGTCAATCAAGGTTTTTTGTTTTCTACCAAACACGCCACGCTCTGTTAATGCGGTGCTGGCGGCGGCAGAAGTATATCGCTCATCGACCAACAAAATTGGCAAATTAAAGCGCCCTTTTAAACGATTTGCAAAACGACGACACAGTGCGGTCATCTCGTGCGGTGTGCCATCATCATTACAGGGCAAGCCAACTACCAAGGCAGCCGGTTGCCATTCTGCGATAAGTGCCGCAATGGCAGTAAAGCGCACATCGTTTTTTTCGTCGTTGATGGTGGAGAGGGGTTGCGCCGTGGCAGAGATCGTATTGCCGACGGCAATGCCAATACGTTTTGTGCCAAAATCGAATGCGAGAAGCGTACCGGAAGGAGTCGTGGTCACGCCCTCAGGCATGTCCGGCTTCCTCAGAAAGAGAAGCAAAATCAATTCCCAGTAAAGCCATTGCAGCGGACAAGCGTTCCTCTGCGGGCAGGTCAAACATGATGCGCTCATCCGCCGGCACGCTGAGCCAAGCATTCTGCGACAACTCTTGTTCCAACTGCCCTTCTGACCAACCGGCATAGCCAAGTGTCATCAGCAAATGGCGCGGACCTTGGCCTTCACCAATCGCCTGCAAAATATCTTTTGAGGTAGTCAGCTCAACTTTGCTATTGATATGCAAAGTCGATTGCCATTCGCCATTTGGCTCATGTAGCACAAAACCTCGATCAGTCTGCACTGGCCCACCAAAATGCACCAACACATCTTCCAACTCAGTAGGTTTAAGCTCCATATTAATCTGCGCAAACAGCTCACTAAGGGTCAGGCTGATCGGACGATTAACGACAATACCCATTGCACCTTGCTCGCTGTGCTCGCACACATAAGTGAGTGATTTGGCAAAGTACGGGTCTGTCATCGCCGGCATCGCGATCAAAAAGTGATGGCTAAGGTTAAGTTCTGACATATCAGTATTTTTCGACTAAGTACGCTCGGAAAACAATTCTACTCGGCAGCCACATTTTGCAACAACTGGTGCGCGGTTTCTGCCAACAAAGCAACATCTAGCGTCCCAATACACTGCTCGGCCACTTCGATGCCCGTCCAAATTGCTGGACGTTGATCTTCAGTAATTTCCCAAACTTCAGTTTGATCTCCTTTGTGGCGAACTTGAAGTAGCACCTCTATTGCACTATCCAATAGTTGAACAGCATTTTCAATTTTAGTGTCGTGTGTCACCAATGCCGTACGCACGACCGAAATTGCGGCAGCCAAACGACCAAATGAAGTGACGGTGAAGCGATTTATGCATGCCGCCTGATAGGCAGCATGCATGTCCATCGCATAAATGTTTTTTAGACCTGCGGTCACCGGCACACGTAGTAAGTTTTTCTTTTTCATCTTTTATTCTTCAATAAGCGACGTTAGTGCGCGCTGATAAATGGTTTAAAGCCGAGTTGCGATTTCAGTTTGATACTGGCTGCACGCGCCTCATCCTTAGTAACATAGGGCCCAATATTAATACGCTCAAAACCTTCTTTTTGAATTTGGCTGAGCGCTTTACCTTGATCACCTAACTTCGAACGCATTTTAGCCAGAAAACTGGCTGCACCTTCGGCAGATTTAAACGCACCCAGTTGCAGATAAACGTTTCCTTTTGCCGTCGCTGGCATTGCACCGGTCGGCTTATCTGCAATAACGACCACCGGAGGGGTTGGCTCCACAGGAATTGGCGCAGAAGTAATTGGCGTGGAAATGACGGTTGCTGGAACCAGCGCACCACCATCCACTGCAATGCTTTCTACTTCCACCTGAGCGCTACCATTGCTAATGATGCCCAGCTTGTGCGCTGCCACGTAAGAAAGATCAATGATGCGCTCATGTAAAAATGGACCACGATCATTTACTCGCACGATCACTGATTTTTTATTGGCGAGGTTAGTTACCCGTGCATAACTCGGCACCGGCAAAGTAATGTGCGCCGCGGTCATGGCGTACATGTCATAAACTTCTCCGATAGAAGTTTTTTGTCCATGAAATTTTTTACCGTACCAAGATGCAATTCCAATTTCTTTATATTTACCGTTTTCGGTGAGCGGTGTGTAAGTTTTACCCAAGGCGGTATATTCACGATTAGCATAGCGATGTAGCGGTTCAGCTTTCGGCACAGCATCTGGTGTGTCATCTAAGTTTGCCGGCACCTCTGCGTCTGGCCCGTCACCCTCCAGATAGCCGCCTGTTTTTTCTGGCTCTGTAGTTGCTACCACCGCGCTCGCCTCAGCTTTAGGCTCTTCTTTCGGTGCAGGCGCACTCGGACCCGATGCCAAGTCAACAATCGGCGCAGCCTTCGCGCCTTTTCCCTTAGTTAAGGGGGAAGAGCACGCAGCTAATGTAGAAGCCAACAACACCAAAAACACGACCCGCTTGTTCATCGTTTAACTCCTTAAGTTTTAACTAACTGCTTATGCGAATGAATGCTCATCAGCATACCAAATCCGAGCAACAAGGTGAGGATCGATGTGCCACCATAACTCACCAAAGGTAATGGCACCCCCACCACTGGCAAAATGCCGCTGACCATGCCCATATTAACGAAAGCATAGGTAAAGAAGGTTAGCGTGATACTGCCTGCCATCAAGCGCGTGAAATAGGTCGATGCGTTAGCGGTAATAACAAAGCCACGTCCTATTACAAAAATATATATCCCCAACAAAATCAAATTACCGAGGAAACCAAATTCTTCGGACCATACCGCAAAAATGAAGTCGGTCGTGCGTTCAGGTAAAAAATCCAAATGCGTTTGAGTTCCGTTCAAGTAGCCTTTGCCCAACAGTCCTCCAGAGCCTACGGCGATCATACCTTGGATAGTGTGATAGCCCTTGCCCAGCGCATCTTGCGAAGGATCGAATAACATCAAGATTCGATGTCGCTGATAATCGTGGAGTGCCGACCACATAAATGGTGCGCTCGCAATTCCGACCACCGCCATTCCACCCATTACGCGCCAACTCAACCCTGCCAAAAAAAGCACGTAAAATCCGCTCGCGCCAATTAAAATTGAAGTGCCCAAGTCAGGCTGGCGAGCGATCAGCGCCACAGGAAGTAACAACAAAATCGCAGCCACAAAGTAGTTTTTTAAGGTCAACGTGGCTTCGTGTTTTTCAAAGTACCAAGCCATCATCAACGGCACGCCAATTTTCATTAGTTCGGATGGCTGGATCGTTGCAACGCCAATATTTAACCAGCGCCTTGCGCCGTGACTAATTTCACCAAATAGGGCCACCGCAATGAGTAACACCATACCAAAGATATAAATCGGCACAGCACTTCGCATCAGGTAATGCAATGGCATATTAGCCACCATCCATAAAGCGCCGAAAGCCACCAAGATATTCACTACCTGTCCAAAAACACGCAGCCAATTGCCATCGGTAGCGCTATATAAAATCACTAAGCTAAGCAACATTAACATCCCCACCCCAGCCAACAGAATAGGGTCTAGATGTGCCATAAAAATTCGCTGAAATGCTTTTTTAGTAATCATAGAAATCGTTGCATGCGGTTAATCATGCTCCGCCCCTTCCTTTTCATCCGCCGCATCGAGTGGCTTTGGAATTTTTCCAAGCAAATAGTAATCGAATATTTTGCGCGCAATCGGCGCCGCAGTGGAGCCGCCGTGGCCACCGTTTTCGGCGAGCACCGCTACTGCAATGCGCGGTTTTTCAACAGGTGCAAACGCGATAAACCAAGCATGGTCACGATTGTATTCTGAGATTTTGCTGGCATCATATTTCTCGCCTTGCTTCATTCCCACCACCTGTGCGGTTCCCGTTTTTCCAGCCATACGATAGCCCGCGCCCGCGCTTGCGCCCGCCGCTGTACCGCCGGGTTGCGTCACCGCTTCCATCGCACGTTTTACTAGATCAATATTTTCTGGTTTGATCTTCAAATCAAATACAGGCTTGTTTTCTGATGCCGGACTACTTCCTCCTGCACGTTGTATTTCTTTTACAAAATGAGGCTTAAACGCGATGCCATCATTTGCCAAGGTGGCAGTAGCCGAAGCCAGTTGTAATGGCGTAACTAAGTTATAGCCCTGCCCGATACCCACTGATACCGTATCACCGGCATACCATGGCTGCTTGTAGCGCTTCATTTTCCACTCTTGTGAAGGGATCAAACCGGAGACCTCGCCTTCCATATCCACGCCGGTTTTTTTGCCAAAACCAAATTCCGTCAAGTACTCATGAATTTTGTCGATACCCATTTCCGTGGCCAAGCCGTAATAATAGGTATCGCACGAAATCACGATCGACTTAAACATATCCACGCGGCCATGCCCACCCTTCTTCCAGTCACGATATTGATGGCTACTGCCCGCCAATCTGAAATATCCCGGATCGCTAATGGTGTAACTTGGCGAACGCTCGTTATAGTTCAAACCAGCCAATGCCATAAACGGTTTAATTGTCGAACCCGGTGGATATTGGCCACGCAAAGCTCGATTGTTCAATGGCACGTCGGGTGAGTTATTTAGCGCTTCCCAGTTTTCAGTATCGATACCGTCGATAAATAAATTGGGGTCATATCCCGGCTTGCTCACAAACGCCAAAATATCTCCGTTACTCGGGTCAATTGCCACCAATGCGCCACGATATTTTCCAAATGCCTGCTCTGCAATTTCCTGCAATTTCGCATCAAGTGTTAGCACCAAGGTATTTCCGGATTTAGGCGGAATACGAGACAGCGCGCGCACCGCTCTACCACCCGCATCAACTTCGACCTGATCAAAGCCGGTGGTTCCATGCAATTCTTTTTCGTAGCTTTGCTCCAGCCCCGTCTTGCCGATGTAATCCGAACCTAAATAATTGGACGCCATCTCATCTTCTTGCAGTTGCTCAACATCTTTTTCGTTAATGCGGCCGATGTAGCCAATCAAATGTGAGGTGCCATCAGCAAAAGGATATTCACGGAATAAGCGCGCTTTAATTTCAACTCCAGGAAAGCGATAACGCTGAGTAGCGAAGCGGGCAACCTCCTCGTCACTCAAGCGGTTACGAATAGGTAAAGTATCGAAATTGCGGCTTTCCGCTAATAGTTTTTTAAAACGCTTACGGTCTTTCGGCTGAATATCAACGATCGTTGCCAGCTCATTAATCGTGGCCTCCAAATTGGCCACTTTGCGCGATGAAATTTCTAGGGTGTAGCCGGAGTAATTACGCGCCAACACGACACCATTGCGATCGAGAATCAAGCCACGATTCGGCACCACGGGCACCACCGCGATGCGATTGCTTTCCGCCATGGTCTGAAAGTAATCGTGCTTGATGAGTTGTAAATAGACAAACCGCGACAACAAAATAAACAGCAGGGTTAACACAAAGCCAAGACTCAGTATGAGGCGCAAACGGAAATAATATATTTCGCGCTGATGGTTTTTCAGCTCGACGTGGCGCTTCATAGTTCGTTAGGGTCTGACCGAGGGCGGCGCAAATTTTGTAGTAGAACAGTCATTGGAATCCAAAGTGCTGTGGACACCACACAACCAATAAAATATTCCCACACCACGAAATGGCTCACCTGCCAATGCACTAAGGCATAAACCACATAAGTGATAAGCAAGAGCGGGAAAATCTGCATCGTTTGCTGGCGTAGATCAAACATTTGAATTCGACGATGCAGAACCGTGCCGCCAAATGCCAACACCGCATAGGCCAGCGCATGCTGACCAAACAAGCTCGCATCTGCAACATCTGCAAAAATTCCGACCATCCACGCAATGCCAATCCCGACACGGTATGGTTTGTGCGTGCACCAATAAAGTAGCACAAGCGCCACAAAATCTGGCTTGATGATTAAGCCCCAACCACTCCAGGGCAACCAATCTAGTAACACCGACACACACAGGCTCAACGCAATGAATAGCCCGCTCGCTGGCAACAAAAATTCTTGATCTTTTACTAATGCATTACTCATGGGCTTTTCCGCTTGTCAGCGAATTTCGGTTTTTCTTCTGCCGCTTCTGGCTCTGGGCGCGGTGGCAATTGAGGCGCACCAGCAACAATCAGCAGATGACGGTGCCTATCAACACCGGCCATGGGTGCACAAACAATCTTGGCAAAAGGATAAGCAGGGTTACGTTCAATGCTTACCACCTTCGCCACTGGCAAACCTTGCGGATAGGTGCCATCAATTCCTGACGTCACCAAGACATCACCACTCTGAATATCCGAACTCACTGGCATATAACGCAGCGCCATCTCGCTGATATTTCCTGCGCCGAAAACCACTGCTCGAATGCCATTACGCATGATTTCCACCGGCACCGCATGATCTTTATCCGTCACCAGAGTGACTTCAGACAACCACGGGTACACACGGGTAACTTGACCCACAATGCCAATATCATCCATCACGATTTGGCCCAGTAGCACGTTGGCCTGCGCACCTTTGTTGACAAGAATTTTGCGCTTAAAAACATCTCGCTCGACATAAACAATTTCTGCCATTTGCATGAGATAGTTAATGCGTTGCGGCATTTCTAGCAAGCGATGTAGCTGCGCATTCTCGTTCTGTACCACCTCTAGCAGTTTCAGCTGTACCAGATCTTGGCTACGTTGCTGGCGCATTTGCGAATTTTCTTGCAGGAGATGACCTTGTGTTTCGAAGTGCACCGCAATCTGCTGCCACGCCATACCCGGCAAGGCGGTCAAGCGCTGAAACGGATAAATGACAATGGAGACAACCTTGCGCGTGGATTCCAGATACTTGAAGCGCGCATCGATGAAAAGCAGCATCAGGGAAAGAACAACGAAAAACACCAAGCGCACGATTGCGCTCGGGCCGCGCTTAAAAAAGCGAAAGGAAGTAGAGTTGTCCAAAGTGCGGTCGAACGATCAATCGCTTGCGAAGATGCCGCTGAACTTGTCCATTTTATCGAGTGATTTACCGGAACCGCGCACCACACAGGTCAACGGGTCATCAGCAATCACCACTGGCAAACCAGTTTCTTCCATGAGCAAGCGATCAATATCACGCAACAACGCGCCGCCACCGGTTAGCACCATGCCTTTGTTCGCAATGTCGGCGCCCAACTCAGGAGGAGTTTGTTCCAATGCCGTTTTCACTGCACTCACAATGCTATTCAGCGGATCAGTTAGCGCTTCCAAAATTTCGTTGCTAGAAATGGTAAAGCTACGCGGCACCCCTTCTGCCAAGTTGCGGCCGTTCACTTCCATCTCGCGCACTTCACTGCCAGGGAAAGCGGAGCCAATTTCTTTTTTGATTAGCTCGGCCGTGGTTTCACCGATCAACATGCCGTAGTTACGGCGAATATAGTTGATGATGGCTTCGTCGAATTTGTCACCCCCAACGCGCACCGAACCCGAGTAAACCGCGCCACCCAGCGAGATCACGCCCACCTCCGTGGTGCCGCCACCGATATCCACCACCATCGAGCCGGTTGCTTCTTCCACGGGCAGATCAGCGCCAATCGCGGCGGCCATTGGCTCTTCGATCAACTCAACACGACGCGCACCTGCGCCAAAGGCAGATTCACGAATCGCACGACGCTCAACTTGAGTAGAGCCGCACGGCACGCAAATCACAATGCGCGGACTTGGCGTGAAAATACTTGATTTGTGAACGCGACGAATAAACTGCTTGAGCATTTGCTCGGTCACGGTAAAGTCAGCGATCACGCCATCTTTCATCGGGCGAATCGCCGTAATGTTGCCCGGTGTGCGGCCTAACATTTGTTTCGCGGCTGTGCCAACTTGTTGAATTACTTTCTTGCCGTTAGGGCCGCCTTCTTGCCGAATCGCCACTACTGATGGCTCATTGAGTACGATGCCTTGGCCACGCGCCCAGATCAGGGTGTTGGCAGTGCCGAGGTCAATCGCCAAGTCGTTGGAAAAGTAGCCGTTGAAGTAATTGAACATTTTTCTGCCTTAAGTGTAGAAGAGGTGCGTCTATAAAGTCGTTTATGATAACCTATTAAGATCCTTTTGATAAAGCCTTCACACCATGTCTTTGAGCATAGCCGATGTAGAAAAAGTCGCTCGCCTCGCCCGTCTGGCGATGACCGAGCAAGAGATTCAAACCGCCCAGATGCAACTGTCGAACATCTTTGGCTTGATCGCCGAAATGCAGGCGGTGGACACCACCGGCATCGAACCGATGTCGCACAGTCAGGATTTAAGTCAACGATTGCGTGAAGATGTCGTCAGCGAAACCAATCAGCGAGAGGCTTTTCAAGCCATTTCTCCACAAATTGAAGCGGGTTTATATCTTGTGCCGCAGGTGATCGAATGAGCGATTTTTTAAATTCTTCTCTACGCCAACTTGGCGATGCTTTACGCACCAAGAAAATCTCTAGTGTCGAGCTTACTCAAAATTATCTTTTAAGAATATCTAAATATAATCAAGATGTTAATGCGTTTATTACGCTCAACCCCGACCTGTCGCTAGCGCAAGCTCGCGCTGCGGATGCGCGCTTAACCGCTGGTAACGCTGAGGCGCTGACTGGCATCCCCATCGCGCAAAAAGACATTTTCTGCGCTAAAGGTTGGCTCACCACCTGCGGCTCAAAAATGTTGCACAACTTTGTCTCACCTTACGATGCGCATGTGATTTCGCAGTTCAACAACGCTGGCGCGATCAACCTCGGCAAGACCAACATGGACGAATTCGCCATGGGGTCGTCGAATGAAACCTCTCATTACGGCCCAGTGAAAAACCCGTGGGATTTGGCGCGCGTACCAGGCGGCTCTTCGGGTGGTACAGCAGCAGCGGTGGCGGCACGTTTGTGTGCGGCGGCAACTGGCACCGACACCGGCGGCTCGATTCGCCAACCTGCTGCGCTGTGTGGCATCTCTGGTCTAAAACCAACTTATGGTGTGGTGTCTCGTTACGGCATGATCGCCTTTGCTTCCAGCCTCGACCAAGCAGGCCCAATGGGTCGTAGCGCAGAAGACCTAGCGTTGCTCCTTAACACTATGGCAGGCTTTGATGAGCGCGACTCCACTTCCCTGCAGCGTGAAAAAGAAGATTACGCTCGTGATTTGAACAAGCCTCTTAATGGCCTGCGCATCGGTTTGCCGAAAGAGTTTTTCGCTGAAGGTTTAGACAACGACGTGGCGCAAGCGGTAGAAGCCGCCATCACCGAATACAAAAAACTCGGCGCAACCGTCGTCGACATTTCGCTGCCGAATTCCAAACTTTCGGTACCCGTGTATTACGTACTGGCACCCGCTGAAGCCTCCAGCAACCTGTCGCGCTTCGATGGTGTGCGATACGGCTATCGCGCACCGGAATACACCGATCTCGCTGACATGTACGAGAAATCGCGCGCACAAGGTTTCGGCGCAGAAGTGAAGCGGCGCATCATGATTGGCACTTACGTTCTAAGCCACGGTTACTACGACGCCTACTACTTGCAGGCACAAAAGATTCGCCGCCTGATCGGGCAAGACTTCACCGAAGCCTACAAACAATGCGATGTCATCATGGGTCCAACCGCACCCTCTACTGCTTTTAAGCTCGGTGAAAAAGGTGACGATCCGGTGCAGATGTATCTATCCGACATCTACACCATCGCGGTGAACTTGGCGGGGCTACCCGGCATGTCGATTCCTTGCGGCTTCGGGGCAAACAACATGCCCGTTGGCCTACAAATTATCGGCAATTATTTCGATGAAGCGCGCATGCTCAACGTAGCGCATCAATATCAACAAGCGACTGATTGGCACACTCGCGCACCCACACTCTAAGCTCATCATGAAACCAACTGATTTTTCCAGCGTTACTCAACTCAAAGCACAACTAGAGCAACATCCACTCTACAGCGCAGTTCACACCATCGAAGACTTGCGCGGCTTCATGGAGCACCACGCATTTCCGGTATGGGATTTCATGTCACTGGTGAAATCGCTACAACATACCGTCGCCCCCTCCGGCACCCCGTGGATGCCAACCAATGATGCTAATCGTACCGCTGCACAACGCTTTATCAATGAAATTGTGTTGGGCGAAGAAAGCGACGAAGGACTTCCCGGCGGCAAAGGGCCCGCCTTTGTCAGCCACTTTGATTTGTATTTAGGTGCGATGGAAGAAGTTGGCGCAAATACTCAGCCAATTCGCGCCTTCCTTAAAGCTGTCAAAAAACATGGTTTGGATGCCGCATTAAAGCATCCAGACATTCCCGAGCCGTCACGCCGTTTCATGAAAACGACTTTCAAATTTCTGGCCACCGAAAAACCGCACGTCATCGCTGCCGCTTTCGCCTATGGCCGTGAGCAAGTTATTCCCAGCATGTTCCGCGCATTGCTTAAAGATATTGGCATCAGCAAGAAAAAGGCACCGTTATTTCACTATTACCTTGAGCGCCACATCCATCTTGATGATGAATTTCACGGTCCGATGTCACTAAAACTATTGGATTTACTATGTGGCGACAACGACAAGAAAAAACTCGTGGCGGAAAAAGCTGCCGCCAAAGCTATAAAAGCGCGCATCCAACTTTGGGATGAAGTGCACTCCGCTCTAAGAAACAAGGATTAACACCATGACTTGGGAAATCGTAATCGGACTGGAAGTGCACACGCAGCTTTCCACTAACACTAAAATTTTCTCTGGCGCTTCGACAGCTTTTGGCGCTGAACCCAATACCCAAGCCGATGCCGTAAGCATCGCACTCCCCGGCGTATTGCCGGTACTAAACAAGGGTGCAGTTGAACGCGCTATTAAATTTGGTTTAGCCACTGGCTCGCACATTGCGCCACGCTCGGTGTTTGCACGTAAAAATTATTTCTACCCCGACCTTCCCAAGGGGTATCAGATCAGTCAATTTGATCTCCCCGTTGTCGGTAAAGGCGAGCTAACCATTCAAGTTGAACCACTATCTGGCAACGCCAAGCCTTACGAAAAAACGGTACGCATCACCCGCGCGCATTTGGAAGAGGACGCTGGCAAATCTATGCACGGCGATTTTCATGGCATGACCGGCATCGACTTAAATCGTGCTGGCACACCATTGTTAGAAATTGTTTCCGAGCCAGACATGTGCTCGGCGGCAGAGGCGGTGGCTTATGCCAAAGCCTTGCATTCCTTGGTGCGCTGGATCGGCATTTGCGATGGCAATATGCAGGAAGGCTCGTTCCGTTGCGACGTAAACGTCTCCGTGCGCAAGCCAGGCGAACCGCTCGGTACACGGCGTGAGATCAAAAACCTCAACTCGTTTAAGTTCATGCAGCAGGCCATCGACTTTGAGGTGCAATGGCAAATTGACACCATCGAGAATGGCGGAAAAGTGCAGCAAGCCACGATTCTGTTTAACCCGGACACCGGCGAGACGCGCGCCATGCGCAGCAAAGAAGATGCACACGACTACCGCTATTTCCCCGACCCAGATTTGTTGCCACTGGAAATTTCTACAGCGTGGATCGAGCAAGTTCGCGCTACTCTGCCTGAGCTACCGCACACCAAACGTGAGCGCTATATCGGTGAATACGGACTGACCGCTTACGATGCCAGCGTGCTCACCGCTTCGCGCGAAATGGCGAACTTTTTTGAGACTGCTTTAGCCGTTATTCTCTCCCCCTCTCCTCAATCCTCCCCCGCAAACGGGGGAGGAAGCGAACGAGAAAATCAATCTTCTTCCTCTGCAAAGATGTGTGCCAACTGGATCATGGGCGAAGTGAATGCGCAGTTAAATCGTGATAGCCTGGAGATGTCGCAATGCCCGATCAGCGCGCAACAGCTCGGCGGCATGCTGCAACGCATCAGCGATGGCACCATCTCCAATTCTGGCGCCAAAGAAGTATTCCGTAGCATGTGGGCGGAAGGCGGTGAAGCCGATGCCATCATCGAAGCCAAGGGCCTCAAACAAGTTTCAGACAGCGGCGCGATTGAAGCGCTGGTGGATGAAATTATTGCGGCGAATGCGGAGAAAGTTGCCGAGTATCGCAGTGGCAAAGACAAATTGTTCGGTTTCTTTGTCGGCATTGCCATGAAAGCCAGCAAAGGCAAGGCGAACCCTGCTCAGTTGAACGACATCCTGATGAAAAAACTTTCGGAGAAAAGCTAAGGAGCACAATTCCATCTACAGAAAGCCTTTTGATGAGAGAAGCGTAATGCCTGCGCGGTGCGCTCAGTTCATTTTTTAGGTAGTTCCAAACTCTTTGTACGCCCAAGCTGTTTTGCATTTTTATCGCTAATCACTTTCTTTCCCGTCTTCGCCTCAATCTCTTTGCGTGCATTCCCCGCAACCTCACCACCTTGACGGGCAACCACTCGATTTTCATCCAATGATTGAGGCAATTTTTCTTTTGATATTTCCGTCGTCGTGGCCTCCGCCAACATATTTAACACCAGCTCAAGGTTACTCATATTGTCGCGGAGATTTTCCTTTTTCAGCCCCTTGTGCTGCTTATACCCTTTGGTAGATAGACCGCTCCATGCACGGGTAATTTCATCGGTGAGCATCGCAAACTCCTGCCCTCGGCTCACTCCGCGCAGCTCCCATTCATCCGTCAGTTCTTTGCGCACCTCGATACTTTTCAGGCGCTGATTGATCCACTCTTTCGAATAGCCCTTGGCGAGATACGCTTCTAATGCTCGGTCAATAGACAGCTCCGGGTCTTCGTTTTCCTCAAGCCGCTCATAACCCACCTGAGCCAGCCACAACTTAAAAGGCTCAGCGCGCGGCGATGGAATAGACTGAATCAAACGCAACAAGGACTCGGTATTCGCAACATCCGTCAGGTAAGACTTACCATCTGCCGAGAGCATTTTCAGTTGGCTACAATTTGTAGCCAACTGACTGCCTTCCTTTTTCAGGCGAGTCTTAAGTACGCTCCAGTACTTTCTTGGGTTCTCACTTCCGGTCAGCGCGCCTACTACATCAATCACACTAAACAGCCACTGCTCTTTGTCTGCATCCCACTGACTACGGATTGCCGTATTTTGAAAAAGCTTGATGCTACTCATCGGCTAAGAACTCCATTGGTATAGTTCCGAAACAAATTCGCCCCTGACTCTTTATGATTTAGTTTAAAACATCAAAAACCGTAATGCGAGCGCCGCTGATCCGTGGCCTCCCGTTCACGTTGCTGTTTGAGCGCTCTTTCTATCTTCATTTTCGGGGTAAGGAAGGAACCGCCAAAATAGGTAAAGCGGATGTTATCGGCATCATTGGCGAGCGCGATTTCGATAGTGTCGCCACCTGCTTTCACCTTGACTTCAGGACGCACCAAGCCAGCTATCCATTGCTGTTTGAAGGCTTTAGCTTCGGACAAAGAAAGAGGCAAGTTCCCGTTCAGGGCAAGTTTGAAATTAGGAACTTTACTTTTCACTACAACAGGAAATAACTGCTGTTCTGCATTATAAAATCCTAGCTCTGCAGAAATGCTTTCGGTACTGATTGTATATTCACGATTGGAAAGTAAAGCAACTTGCTCAAGCAATGGCTTCGTTTCAGCATTTGCAAAGTTAGAGGCCGTAAGTCTTGCAAGTTCACTATCACGTTGTGCACATAGCCCCCCTTCACGATTTCTTTTTCTAGCTTCAAAAGCTGCGGTTGTTTCAAACTCGTCTTGATGCTCGCTATCTAATTTGTGTAGCAGAACTCGGTATCTGTGACCAACCTGAATGCGAGAGTTTTGAAGCTCTTTTTCATACCCTGCTTCAATTTCATTAATGCGCGCATTCAGCCGTTTGATTTCCGCTACCGCTGATTCCACTGTCGGAAAGTCGCCCGCTTGTTGTTGCGGGTTGTTCTTGCGTCTTGCTTCTGCGGCGGCTTTGAGATCAGCCAGCTTTTTATCATCTTCACCTTTGGCGGCGCGCAGGCGCAGCGTTTCGGCTTCTTCGTCTTGGCGGCGTTTGGCTTCGGCGGCGAGTTGTTCTTGTTTGAGTTGCTCGGCTCTGAGTTTGCCTTCTAGGGCACGTTTGGCTAGATCGGCTTCACGTTTTTGTTTGTCGGCTTGGGCTTGGCTGGCGCTTTGTTTGGCAAGCAGGGCGGCGGCATCCAGCGCTCTAATCTCGGCTTCCAGTTTGGCGATTTCAGCACGGTTGTCGGC
>JBAXEJ010000001.1:0-143682 GCA_037140475.1 Gallionellaceae bacterium | reverse complement strand
ACAGATCTCAGCAACCAATTGAATCTATTCGATTCTTAACCGGACACTAGTGATGACGATTTATTAAAACAGGCGGTTAACATTCTCCCGTGCGAATAGCTTATTGGGTCTGGGTTTTAACCCTAAATTTTGATTAGATCTTCACCGTATTTATTGGTCTACTCCCCCTTCTTCTCGTATTCATGTTTGGAAAAGGTTAGTCCTGCATACATACTGGCGCACATGTTTACTACCGCAGGGATAAGGCTTAACAATGAAAAGTGCTAAGGAGACTATTCCGCCAATAGATGATCGATCCGCATCCGCTGTAGCGACTTTATCGCTAGAAGAGACACAACAACTTTTACATACCCTCAAGGTTCATCAAGCTGTCTTAGAGTTGCAGAACGAGGAGTTATGCAAAACAGTTGCCGAGCTCGATAGCACCAAGGCCAGCTACGCCGACTTTTACAATATGGCTCCTGTGGGGTTTGTCACGTTAAGTAACGATGATCTCATTGAACAAGCCAACCTAACTGCGGGCAATTTATTAGGCGTTTCGCAAAGCGCCTTACTGAATCAGCCTATTTCAGCTTTTATTCATCCCGATGATCAAGAAAATTATGAGCGGCATCGTCTGCTACTCGTGGCGACAAGCCAGTCGCAAATTTGCGAGTTGCGCATGCAGAGAAAAGACGGCACGCCATTTTGGGGACGGATGGAATCGCTAGCCGTCCCCTTGGGCAACGCGACCATGTTGCGAATTGTGCTCAGTGATATTAGTGAATCACGCAGGATTGATGAAATAAAAGCGAATAGCGCCTTTCAACGGGCAATTTTAGATTCAATCTCCGCCAGTATTGCGGTCATTGATCCTGAGGGCATCATTATCGCGACCAATGAAGGTTGGTGGCGCTCTGCCTTAGAAAATAGCCCAGTGCCTGGCAAGACTGCTGCTGGAACAGATATAGGCAGTAATTATTTATCCGCCTGCTTATCAAACGATGGTGCGGGAGTTTGCGACGGTATTATTAGCGTTCTTGAGGGAAGAGCAGCAAGATTTAGCATTGAGTATCCCTGCCATACCCCACAGCAAGAACGTTGGTTCAAGATGAGCGTAACCCCCTTAGGAAAAAATGCAAAATTCGGCGCAGTAATTGCACATGCTGACATTACCGAGAATATTAAAGCATCCATAAAACTAAGGGAGAGCGAAGCTCAACTGCAGGAAATCATCAACTTGATGCCGATTGAACTTTTCATTAAAGATGCCTCCAGTAATTTGATCTTAATGAACCAAGCGTGCGAGGAACAATGGGGGTGCTCATTTTCTAAATTGCGCGGCACTAACGGCAGCCAGCTATTCCCGCCTGAACAAATGGAATTTTTTCTAGCCAAGGATAAGCAAATTTTTGACAATCGCGAACTACTTGATTTTGAGGAGGTCGTTTGGAGCAGTAAGGCGAACTCAAACCGCTTAAAGCGCACCTTCAAAAAACCCACTTTTACTGCTGACGGCAAGCCACAATATTTAATCTGTTTGTCGCTCGACATTACTGAGCTTAGACAAATCGAACAACGTTTACGCGAAAGTGAAAGTCGTTATTACTCGGTCGTTTCGACGCTACATGAAGGGGTCGTGTTACAAGACCACAATGGCACGATCAAAATGTGGAATGGTGCGGCTGAGCGCATTCTTGGTTTGAGTGGAGACCAGTTAGGCGGGAAGACTTCATTAGATCCAAACTGGCGCGCCATTCATGAAGATGGTTCCGGCTTTATGGGGGAAAATCACCCTAGCATGGTGGCCTTGCGCACGGGCAAGCCACAATCAAATGTCGTGATGGGTGTGCACAAACCGACGGGCGAATTATCTTGGGTGTCCATCAATGCCGTGCCGATTTTCGCAGCTAATGAGTCTCTGCCCGAAAGTGTTGTCGTTTCCTTTAGTGACATCACCCAACAAAAAACAACACATGAGGAGTTATTGGCAAATCAGGAATTGCTACAGGATGCCCTAAGTCGATTACGTTCGCTGGCCGCAGACAATCAAGAGGCCATTGAGCATGAGAAGAAACATCTTGCTCGCGAACTACATGATGAGTTGGGGCAATTACTGGCGGCCTTACGCATGGATATAGGTTTGGTCAAAATGGAATACGCGCAACGCCTGCCAGAAATTGTGCCCAAAGCGGAAAAAATGCTCGACACCTTAGATCGCGCACTGTTTAGCACGCGGCATGTTGTGAGCAATCTGCGTCCAACCATTTTGGACATGGGGCTGCAGGCCGCGCTGGAATGGCTACGCGACGACTTTTCGCAGATGTTTGGCATCGCATGCTACGTTGAGTGCAAAGCGATTGTTCCAACGCTGAGTGAAATGCAACTGATCGCGATTTTCCGTGTGGTACAGGAGTCGTTAACCAACATTGCTAAACATGCTCAAGCTAACAGGGTGAATGTGAATGTAACGATCACGCAAGATAATTTGCAGGTCTTGGTTCAGGATAATGGTGTCGGGTTCGAGTTCGATGGACGGCATCATCGCAACTTAGCCCAAGGCAATCGCAGAAGTTTTGGTTTGCAAGGAATGAACGAAAGAATAAATGCATTTAAGGGTAACGTTGAGGTCAAAACAGCCCTTGGAAAAGGGTGTCGTGTAATTTTAAATATGCCGATTGAGGAAAATATTAATGATTAAACTTATGCTCGCAGATGATCACGCAATTATGCGTGGAGGCCTTAAAGATTTGTTGTCTAGGGCTTCAGACTTCATATTAATTTGTGAGGCCTGTGACGGAACTGAGCTCCTCGAAATTTTGCAGCAAAGGGTGAACGCTGACGATTTGCCAGATATTTTGTTGACCGACTTATCAATGCCTGGCGTCGGCGGAATAGATCTTATTGAGCGGATTAGAAAACTGTGTCCCAAGTTACCCATTTTGGTGCTCACCATGTTTAATGATGCGCTGATGGCTTCGCGCATTATTAAAGCCGGGGCGGATGGCTATCTCACCAAGGATAGCTCACCTGAACAGCTGATCGCTGCCGTGCGTAAGGTGGCAGAGGGGGGCAAGAGTATTGACCCTAAGTTAGCCGAAAAAATACTCTTCCAACGTGCCACCGTTGATGAACCGCATAACAAATTGTCTGCGCGGGAATTCGATGTGATGCGATTAATCTTGAAGGGTCAGAGTGTCAACGCAATAGCCGAATACCTCTGCATTAGCAATAAAACAGTCAGTACGCATAAAACCACGATGTTGCGAAAAATGGGGATGACCAGCACGCCTGAATTGGTGCGCTACGCGATGGCTCATGGCTTATTTCGCGAAGACACTTAAACCGAAATTTTCGGGGCACTCGGATCGCTAATGAATAGTCTGAATTAAGGGGTAATGATGAAAACAGAACTTGGTAAATTAATGGTCAACGTTACAGAAACGAAGGATACGGCGACCATATTTTTGAATGGAAGTTTCATATTTCAAGCGCATCGTGACTTTAAAGCCGCCTATGAAAATAGGCTCAAGCAAGACCACATCGCTCATGTAATCGTCGATTTCGCTGACGTGGAGTATCTCGACAGTTCGGCATTGGGCATGCTGTTGGTCTTGAAAGATAAAACCGAGGCCGCTAAAAAGTCGCTCACGTTGGCGCGCCCCAATCAGGTGACAGCACAAACTTTTGACATCGCTGGGTTTTATAAAACCTTTACGATTAAATAGTGTCGCGCACCGTTCTTAACACCAGCGGCCCTTGTAGGTCGATTGAGCTAGCTCGACTTCAGGCTACGCAGCTACAAAGCCGTCTTAGCTCGCTGCAGCCGGTAGCTCAATCCAGAAAGTACTTCCTATACCCACTTGGCTTTCCACCTGAATCGTGCCGCCCATTGCTTCTACAATGCGGCGGGTGATTGTGAGGCCGATGCCGGAGCCTTGAATGGTGCTGGACTCTGCTCCCAGGCGATTAAAAGGTTCGAATAATTCGGCTAGGCGTTCTGTAGCAATGCCCGCGCCGCTATCAATAACCAAGATGCGTATCTTGCCTGCCACCACTGGCTTTACGTCGATATGAAGTTTGCCGCCTTCAATATTGTATTTGATCCCGTTACTCAGCAAATTGAGCAGCGCCTGCTTTAGCCTTCTACTATCAGCAACAACGCAAGCCCCTTTTTGCCCGCTATGCGTGAGGGTAATTTTTTGTTGTTCCGCTTGCGGCGTAACTAACCTAATGCAGTCGTTAATGATGTCGCACAGCACCACATTGCTTAACACCAAATCAATTTGCCCCGATTCGATCTTCGCCAAATCGAGCACCTCGTCGATGAGATCAAGCAAGTGATAGCCCGCAGCAAGCATATCAACAACATTTTCTTTGTGTGCGGCCGGAAATTTTTCGTCCATCTGCATCAGTTGGCTATAGCCCAAAATTGCGTTCATCGGCGTGCGCAATTCGTGGCTCATACTGGAGAGGAAGGCCGATTTAGCTCGGTTTGCGCTATTCGCTTCATCGCGTGCTCGAATCAGTACTAATTCGGCAAGTTTGCCTTGGGTGATGTCTTGAACCATGCCGCGGGATTCAATCGGCTTGCCGGCCGCATCGAAAGTCGAATTACATTTTTCGTTCACCCACTTAATGCGGCCATCACTCATGCGTAGTCGATGCGCCACTTCGTAAGGTTCTCGCGTGACCAGTGAATTTGCATAAGCGCTATTCACCAATTCACGATCATCAGGATGGATAGCATTCAAAAAGGCTTCGTAGGTCGCCTCGAATTTAGTTTGGTCGATTTCAAACATGGCAAAAATTTCGTCCGACCAGACCAAGGCGCCTGTCACTAGATTGAGATACCAGTTACCGATATGTGCGATGTGTTGCGCTTCTTTAAGTTGGGCGGCGGTGGCGATTAATTGTAGTTCCGCTTGCTTACGTTCAGTGATGTCATAAAAGACCACTAGGCTGGAGGCCGTGCTTCCCTCCTCAAGCGTGGCGGTGGTCACCAGCAAAGTGCGTTTAGAGCCATCTTTGCAACACACCTCCGCTTCCATCGGTACGAAAGGTTGGCCACTTTGAAGCGCATGATCAACATTTTCTTGCCACGCTTTCGCTATCCACTGTTGATAGTCAGGGTCGGGATAAGCCAGCGGCCACCACGTTTCAATATTTGGAATATCGGCTCGTGTGTAACCCAATAAATGGCTAAAGGCTTTGTTAAGATAGCTAATATTTCCTTGCTTATCATTAATGGCAAGTGGAATCGGTGAGGCCTCAAGGATATTAAACGCACGTTGCTTGCTATCATCGAGCGCTTGATCACGCTGTGACAAGTTTTGGATGAGATGGTTAAAACTACTAATCATCGAGCCAATTTCATCTTCGCGCATCACCGGAATCAGCTGAGGTAAGTTTTTGTTAGCGGTCATGGCAGCCATGATTTCAACTGCGTCCTCCATGGGCGCGAGTTCGCGCCGCACTACCCACCACGTTATGCCTCCCGCCAGCAGGGTGAGTGCAATGGTTGCGAAGAGCATTTGTAACTGGATATTGTGAATCGGTGCGTAGGCTTCAGTGGTAGGCAAGGTCGCACCCAAGAACCAGTCCGTCCCCTCAATACTTTTGGCAGAGCCTAATACTTCGACACCAAAGCGATTGACATACTCCGCGCTACCCTCATAACCGTCGAGGAATTTATCGATCTTAGAAACAATGCCGCGCTCAGAGAGCGTTTCTAACAAACGCTTTTTCCCAGAAGACGTAATGATCATGCGATTTTTTTTGTCGACTAAAAAATAGGCTCCGCTTTTTCCGTAACTGCTGCTGGCGAAGGTGTCGAGGAAACTTGGGCGACTCAAATCAAGGGTGCCGGAGAGTGCGCCAATCACACGCTGTTGCTCATCAAAAATTGGCGTGAAACGATATCAGCGGCGTATGTGTTGTTTTGCTCACAAGCCCTTTGCTGATGTTGGTCTTACCAGATTTAAGGGCTAGGGCAACATGCTCGCGATCGCTATAGTTCACCCCCGTGCGTTGCCAAGAAAGTGGAGCGGAGGCAATGCATGTACCATCTCCACGCAGCACCATAGCGCCACCACTATATTGCTGTAAAAAGATGGGGTGGCCTTCTAAAAATCTTTGTAGCTGAGTGGGCTGATTGAGTAAGGCAGGGGTAATCTCAGCGGCAACCGTTTTAAGACCGGTTAGCCGATCAGAAATTTCTAGGCCAACGTCATTTGCCACAAATGAAACTGCAGCAAATTGTTGGTCGCCTAATAACTTTTTGATGTCTTCACGCAAAATATAATTCGCGTAAAACAGCAACGACCACAGCCCGACTAAAAAAATAGTCAAGGTGTAAAAAGTAATGCGTATTTTTAGCGAGTTTTTTAGATACTCAAATTTACGTGGCATTATTTTTTAGTCAGCGTTAAGTTCAAGGGCGCAAGTCTTAACAGAATAATGACACAGAATTTCACTTGGCTGGAAAAAAGTGGGCGTCTTAGGAGTCCGCAAATTCCGCACCTTCAGTAGGGCCACCATTAGCTTGTATTGGAGTACCGATCGCGCTTGTAGGTCGGGTTTCACCCTAGGGGTGCAAGAACCTCTTCGAGGTAACCCGACGTTTTTATACCGCGCTGTTGGGCTGAAGCCCAACCCACAAAACCGTTGCTCTGCTCTTCGTAGGTCGGGCTTCAGCCCGACACAAGTGCACAACAAAATTCAATCACAACAGCCGTGACAAATCTCCGCGCAAAAATCCCGCTAGTGGCTGATCTAAGCCCTTGCCCAAAGCGATCACTTTAAACAGCTCGCCCATCTCAGCGGGACTGGTGAGCTTTTGTACTTGTGCAGAATGCGGGGCATACGCCTTCACCTCTTCTGGCGAAACTTCCGCCAAGAAATCGGCAAGGCCGTTGTTAAATAAAAAATGCGCTTGCGAGGTGTAACCTAAAAAGTGGCCTCCGTGATCAATCGCGGCTTCGGCAATCGCGGTGAAATCCACATGCGCAGTGACGTCCTGCAAGCCAGGCAAATAAAATGGGTCGTCGTGGGCGTGATGGCGGTAATGGCACATCAGCGTGCCACGCGAACGTTGTGGATGGTAATACTCGCGCGCCCCAAAACCGTAATCGATAAAGAGCATTGCCCCTAAATTGATTCGCTCGCAAAGACTGGAGATCAGCCCTCTTGCGGCAAACGAAACCTCACTCAGATAGTCATCGGGTACTTCAACAGTTTGGGCAAATTCGATTAGGGCAGCATTTTCTGGTACGCGGTTTTGCCAAACAAAGCGCTCCCCCTCTAGGGCAACTCCGCGTTCAAACACCTGCCCATTCAGCCAATGCACTAAATGTACGGGCAATGCATCCAGCACTTCATTGCCAAGTACGCCTCCTGAAAAACTTTCAGGTAGCGCATCCAACCACTCTACTCGCGAAACGAGGTGCGGTATTTTCGCTTGCAACAAGGCTTGCTGCCGCTCACGCAAATCTGCACTCACTTCGAGTATTGAATAGCTTTCTGGCAACTGATTTTGTTGTTCTAATTCAAGCAGAATATCGAGTGCTAATTTGCCACTGCCCGCGCCCAGTTCAAGAATGTGTGGCGCGCTAAGTTGCATCACTTCGATTAACTGGCGTGCAACCGTTCTGCCAAATAATGAGGACAATTCCGGGGCCGTTATAAAGTCCCCCGCCTCCCCAAATTTACGGGCGCCTGCGGTGTAATAACCCAATGCTGGCGCATACAACGCCAACTCCATAAAACGTGAGAACGGAATCCAACCGCCTTGCCTCGCAATATCATGGCGAATAAGCTCACAAAGTTCAGTGCTGTGAGCAATCGCTTGCGCTGAGGGTTGGGGTAGAGTGGTCGTCATGGTCGGGTATAATTCGTGCGGTACGCGAGTGTAGTGGAGAGAGTGATGCAAGGTAAAGTAGTGTTGGTGACAGGTGGAGCGAAACGCGTGGGGGCGTCCATTTGCCGTCGCTTACATGCGGCTGGCGCAAATATCGCCATTCACTATCGCAGTTCTTTGTATGAGGCGTTGGCCTTGTGTGCGGAGCTCAACGATGCACGCCCCCACTCTGCGCACTGTGTGCAAGCTGATTTGATTGATCTCGTCGCACTCAAAACAATGGTGCAAGATGCAATTCAACATTTTGGTCAATTGGATGCCCTCGTCAATAACGCCTCCAGCTTTTACGCCACGCCACTCACCGAGATTGATGAAATGCAGTGGATTGATTTACTCGGCACTAATTTAAAAGCACCGTTGTTTATTTCACAGGCTGCCGCAGAGGAATTGCGCCGCCGCCGTGGCGCGATCGTGAATATTGTCGATATTCACGCTGAACGGCCGATGCACGGGCACCTCTTGTATAGCGCCGCTAAAGCCGGGTTGGTTGCACTTACCAAAGGCTTGGCGCAAGAACTTTCACCCGAAGTGCGTGTAAACGCGGTTGCCCCGGGAGTGATTAGCTGGCCTGAAGGTGAAGATTGGCAAAATGAAGAATTGCGCGCGAAAATTGTGGCGCACACGCTACTAAAAAGAGAAGGCACGCCAGAAGATATTGCCCGCACCGTACAATTTTTAATCGCCGATGCGCCTTACATCACCGGACAAATTATTGCGGTAGATGGTGGGCGTAGCGTCAATCTTTGAACAACTCAGCCCCGTAAGCTACGAGTGAAAATCAAGTCACAGCCACTCATTAATTGACAGACCCAATGAACGAAATTATTCAACCCATTCACTTTGAATCACACTCCACCAACTTCAATCGACTCAAGGGGCGTCTGGAAAGCTCGGTCGGCAGAGCCATTGGCGATTTCAATATGATTGAAGAGGGTGACACCGTGATGGTGTGCCTTTCTGGCGGCAAGGATTCTTATACTTTATTAGATATTCTGCTCACGCTACGCAAGCGCGCACCGATTGATTTCAAAATCGTGGCGATGAATCTAGACCAAAAGCAACCGGGATTTCCTGAGGACGTACTCCCTGCGTATCTTAAAAAAATCGGCGTAGATTTCCATATCGAAGCGCAGGACACCTACTCCATCGTTAAAGAAAAAATCCCAGAAGGCAAAACGACGTGCTCGCTTTGCTCACGCCTGCGTCGCGGCATTATTTACAAAGTAGCAGGTGAATTAGGCGCGAATAAAATCGCATTGGGGCACCACCGCGATGACATGATCGAAACACTTTTTCTGAATATGTTCTTTGGCGGCAAGCTGAAATCGATGCCCCCCAAACTGATTACTGACAAAGGCGATCACATCGTGATTCGTCCCTTGGCTTATTGCGTGGAGAAAGATATTGCTCGCTATGCGCGCGCGATGGAATTCCCCATCATTCCGTGCAATCTATGTGGCTCGCAAGAAAATCTTCAGCGCCAAAATATTAAAGAGATGCTCACCAACTGGGAGCGCCAATATCCTGGCCGTAGCCAAACGATTTTTACTGCCATGCAAAATGTGAAGCCTTCGCATTTGCTGGATGGGAATTTGTTTGACTTCAAAAATATGCCGCTAGGCTTAGCGCTGGAAGAGGGCGATGTCGCTTTCGATTAGTCAATATATTCAATCGGTTGTAAATAGTTCACGCTGTAGCTTGCTACGGGGCATTGGCTAGTCTGTTTTTGTAGGTCGGGTTTCCCCGCAAGGGGATCTTGCACCCTCTGGGTGTAACCCGACGCCACCAGTGGCGGGAAGTTAAACCCAAAGGAATGAAAAGGAAATGTTCATGCGCACAAGCTTTTTTCTAATTTTTCCCTTACTTATAGTGGTGGCTGGGTGCACTTCAACAGAAGCGCCTAGTCTCAAGGCCTCTCCTGTCTACGTCGCAAAATATAATGCGCTTTCTGCGCTCGATGTTGTCGCCGCCCTCGAAACGAATGTCACCAATGCTAAAGAGTCCGACATGGAATTTTTAGCGCCGCAATATTATCTTGAGGCCGCCAAAATATTGAGCGAATGCCAAAGTGCGCTGGGCAATAAACCTAAAAGTGTTCTAGTGAACAGCGCGGCTAAAGCAGATGCGCTGCTGGAAAAAGGCCGTACGCTAATACCCATTGTCAAATATCGTTTTGCTAAAGAGCTGAGCTTTAAGTCTCAAATGGAAGCGCATAACGCCCCCAAGCTGTTAGTGAAGGACTATGAAAGAGCCATTGGCGATTTGGCTAAACTAATTAAGAAAATTGAGCTCGACCAGACCGAAGGTATCGACAAAGAAAAAGAAGCACTACTTAAAACGATGCAGGAGCTGGTGATTAAATCGGTGCAAGAAAATGCCTTGCATGAGAGCGAGGCCGTCAATAATGTCAGCAAAAAAAATAATGCCGACAAGCTCTCGCCAATCACCTACAGTCAAGCACTCAAGCTATTTCAAGACGCCAAGAACAAGATTGCCGACGCCTATCAGGACACCAATTTAGTCCAACAAGTCAGTGCTGACGCGCTATTCGCAGCACGCCATGCGCAGCAGGTAAATGCCCGTGTGGTTTTGCTACACACACAACTTAATCCAAACACGAATTCAAATGGCCTCACTGTCGAGCAGCTCGTCTTGCAAGAAGAAAATCGCCTCTTCGCGATTGCCAGCACCTTCGGACTAAAAGATTTACGTGATCAGCCCGTTGAAAAACAGATTGAGGAGATTAAACATGCAGCAGAGGTGGCGCGCCTTGCTAACAACGCTGGGGGCAAAGTTTCCTCCGCCCCCAGTTGTGAAACGCAATTGCTAGATGCGACTAGTGCGAAAAAGGCATCGCTCTCTGCGCGCGCGGTAAAAGATCAACAACTTGAAACTCACGCCCAGCAACTTGCTGAAAAAGATTCGCAGATTAAATTACTGACGGAGCAGGTTGATGAAGCGAAAAATCAGACTGCTGTACTCACCGAAAAATATCAGCAAATCGAAATACTCAAAGCAAAAATTGTCGAGCTAGAGAGTGCGACACCAACTACCGCTAAACCAGCGCCGAAGGTCAAAGTGAATCGGGTTAAACCACCAGCCGAATAAATTGCCGCTTTAGAAGTTGCGCGGCTTATAGGTCGCGTTCTTCAAAATCAAATCGTATAGCCAATTTGGCAGCAGTTTCATCGCACGTCCCACCAAGCCCATTTGCCAAGGAATCACCGCAAACGAGCAACCTCGCTCAATCACTTTTGCCATGCGCTGCGCGGCTTCTTCAGCGTCTAAAATGAATGGCATCGGATAGGGGTTTACCGCGGTCATCGGTGTTTTGATGTAGCCGGGGCAAATCGTTACCACCTTCACCCCAGTGTCGCGAAGCTCAACACGCAAACTTTCCAAATAAGAAATTGCTGCGGCCTTAGAAGCCGAATAAGCGCCAGACCCCGGTAAGCCACGAAAGCCAGCGACGCTGGCTATGCCAACCAATGTCGGTGAAAACGCCCGCCCCTCTCCCTCAATCCCTCTCCCCTTTAGGGGCGAGGGAAGTTTTGTAGCTTCACGCATCGCATTGAGAAAAGGCTGAAAAGTTTTCACCATGCCCATCACGTTGATGTCGAACACCTGCTGAAAGGCATCAATATCTTCGGCATATTCAGTGAGTGTGCCGCGACTGACGCCGGCGTTGGCGATCACCACATCCGGCACACCCACACGCGCCATAAAATCATTCGCTGCCTGCTGAATAGCCGAAGCGTCACGCACATCCACTGTGTAACAAAAAACTTTATTGGGAAATTCTGCTGCCAGCGTTTGTAACAACTCGCCGCGACGGGCAAAGGCGGCAACGACGGCACCGCGCACAAGATAATGGCGCGCGAGGGCTAAACCAATGCCACTCGACGCGCCAGAGATGACCAGCGACTTAATATGCGTTTTTTGCATATTTTAGTCGAATGGCCATGTGGAACTGACTACTTTCATTAGCGCTTGCTACGTTCCTTACGTGCGCGTGCAACAACATCATTTAGCACTTGAATGGTCACTTCTGGTGACAATCCAGTGATCACAAATTTGCCGTCGACCACAATGGTTGGCGTACCGCGAATTCCGAAGTCACGCACCATTTGGTTGCTACGCGATACCTTGCTGCCCATCGTGAAAGAATTATAGGCCGCCGCGAATTTGCTACGGTCAACACCACGCTGAGCAACCCACGCACCAATTTTAGCCTCGTCGCTCAAATCAGTATTGCTTACATTCCACGCTTTAAATAAGTCATCATGCAAACGTTGCAACTGACCCAACGCTTCTAATGCAAAGAAAGTACGCGCCATGGGCTCCCATGAGTCACGAAAAATCGTGGGCACTAACTGCAAGGCAACATCTTTAGGTGCCTTCTTTTCCCACGCCATCAAATGCGGATGCAAATGAAAGCAGTGTGAACAGCCGTAGAAGAAAAATTCCAGCACTTCAATCTTTTCGCCAGAGTGTGTTGCGACCGCTGATCCCATCACGGTGTAATCTCTGCCCTGCTGTGCCTCAGCAAAAACTTGTGTCGAAATCAACAGCGTTGCGATGGCCAATAGTTGTTTCAATAACTTCATGGTGTCTCCTTATTGTGCCTTAATTGAGGTGGCATTTGCCACGCCGTTTTGCTTTAACGATGTGAGTGTTTTATTCATCTCGTTCGCACCCTTAAATGGCCCGAGTCGTACACGGTGGTAAGTGCCTTTATTCGGAATAGCCGCCGTTTGAACAGTAGCTTCCATTCCCAACAATGCCAGCTTTGCTTTCAACTTTTCTGCATCATCTTGATTGGGAAAAGAGCCCGCCTGCACATAGTAAATTTCCGGCAAAGACACTACAGGTTTTGTTTCTTTCGAAGCCGCGTGATTTTTTGACGATGTGCCATCGGTAAGCACTTTGTAAAACTCAAAGTGCTGCTTATCTTCCGCGACAGCGGCAACGGGTGCGCTGGCTGCTGGCGCAACTTTTGCGACTGGCGTTGCTACTTTACTTTCTATCGTTGGCTTAACTTCTTCACGGCGCTCTTTCGCTTCAAATGAAGCCGGATTTTTTTTCAAAATATACCAAGCCACACCGCCTGCAACGATAAGCCCCAACACCATTCCGACCAAGACGCCTGCGAATAATGAGCCGCCCTTACCACCCGAACCACCGCTTTTGCTTTGAGTACTACCTCTGGCATTTCTGCTCATTACCAATCCTTCAGTTTTTTACATTTTTTCTGGGGCGCTCACACCTAACAAAGCCAAGCCATTTTTCAACACCTGTGCGACTGCCGCAATCAATGCAAGCCTCGCCAACTTGACCTTCTCATCATCGACCAAAAAGCGCGAGGCATTATAGTAGCTGTGAAAATCGGCTGCCAATTCTTTCAAATAGAAAGCTACCAAGTGCGGCGCTAAGTCTTCTGCTGCGGTTTCGATTACCTGCGGGTAGTCGATCATGCGTTGCAACAAAGCTGTTTCATATTCACTGTCGAGCACAGAGACATCGGCAGCTAGCAAAGAGTTCCGTTCACCCGCCCATTGCAGCAACACCGTACTGATGCGCGCATGAGCGTATTGAATGTAATACACCGGATTGTCGTTGCTCTGCGACTTTGCCAAATCAATATCAAACACCAGTTGCGAATCAGGGTGACGTGCGGCTAAAAAATATCTCGTGGCATCACAGCCCACCTCATCAATCAAATCGCGCAAAGTCACATAGCTACCGGCCCGCTTGGAGATTTTCACCTCTTCGCCATTCTTCAACACCGTCACCATCTGGTGCAGCACATAGTCAGGCCAACCTTGAGGAATGCCCGCATCCAACGCTTGCAAGCCAGCGCGCACACGGGTAATCGTAGAATGATGATCTGAGCCTTGCTCGTTAATTACCCGTTCAAAGCCACGACGCCATTTATCTAAGTGGTAAGCCACGTCCGGCACAAAGTAAGTGAAGCCGCCATCACTCTTGCGCATCACGCGATCTTTGTCATCGCCAAAATCGGTAGTACGCAACCATAGCGCCGCGTCTTGCTCATAGGTGTGGCCGCTAGCAATCAAATTTTTTACTGTCTCTTCTACTTTGCCTTCGGTATAGAGCGCAGACTCCAGCGAGAACACATCGAACTCAACTTGAAAAGCGCGCAAATCTAAATCTTGCTCTCGACGTAAATAGGCCACCGCAAAATGGCGAATGGATTCAGCGTCATTCACATCACCTTTGCCCACCGTGCTCTGGTCGTCTGACACCACCGACTCTTTTGCCATGTAGCTGCGCGCCACGTCCAAGATGTAGTCGCCGCGATAGCCTGATTCGGGCCAAGACGGATCATCTGGCGTAACACCCTTGCAGCGCAGTTGCACTGACAGCGTGAGGTTATCAATCTGCGCCCCCGCGTCGTTGTAGTAAAACTCGCGCGTCACGTTCCAACCTGCTGCGTGCAACACATTGCACAAGCAATCGCCCACCGCCGCGCCACGCCCATGACCCACATGCAAGGGACCTGTCGGGTTCGCCGATACAAATTCCACCCCCACTTTGCGCCCCGCGCCCACATGCACATGGCCGTAGCCCGCACCCGCCTGTAGCACCCCATGCACGATTTCTTGCTTCGCCGCTGTGGTGATGAAAACATTGATAAAACCAGCACCCGCTATTTCAACTTTTTCGATCACGGCAGATTGTGGCAACGCCGCAATCAGCGCATTCGCAATATCGCGTGGTGATTTACGCAAGGGCCTAGCCAGTTGCATCGCCAGATTACAGGCGTAATCACCGTGTGAGGCTTGTTTAGGGCGCTCAATAAGAATAGTTGCGCCAACCTGATCAGGCGCAACAGCGCTCAATGCCTGGCTAAATAATTCAGCTAAATGGGATTTAAAATTTAAGAAAGCAGACATGAAGCAGCACCGTTAAACGTAAGTTTTGCAGGGAAGGCGAGCGCCATACCCGTTTAAAGAGGCGCGGAGTATAGCATTTGAGAACAACAGAGTTGGAAGTGGGCGGCCCAGCAATTTAATCAACTTGCATGTTGCGCAGCCTCAATGCCAGCCCGTGCCAAGAATCCGGAACGCGACTCACCCGCCCGTTTTGCCGCTTCATCAATCAACGTAAGCACCCTACGCGAAATCGTAATGTTCACGCGCTCCGTCGTATCTTCCAACTTGCTTAAATCAATTTCAACTAATGCCCACACGCCATCAGCATAGTCGGCATTACGCTGGTGATATTCGATTGGGTGTACCGCAGGCAAAGGTTCACCGTCTAACAACAGTCCTTCAATGTGGCATTCCACCGCCTCATGCGCCAGCTCCATTGCCTCATCAAGTGTTTCACCTGCCGAAAAGCAGCCCGGCAAATCAGGGACGGTGACGCCATAATCACTGTTCTTGTCTTTATGAATGACGATTGGGTAGCGCATGGTTATTTCCTTTCTTTCCAATCAAGACCTGCTTGCCGATAAATACTACGCAAGGTGGCCAATGGAATATCTTTTCGCGGATGCGGGACGGTCACTCGCCCAGTTTTGCTGGGATGTTTATATTGATGATGACTGCCTTTGGTATGCACCAAGAGCCACCCATCTGCCTTGAGTTTAGTGATGATGTCCACACTGTTCATAGTGCGCATTATACACACTCAATGGATTTTACTAGATCAAGCTAGCTACAACAAAGCCTGAAATTGCTCAACTGGCACCGGCTTACTAAACAAATATCCTTGAAAAGACTGGCAACCCAGATGTTTCAACAGCGCGAGCTGGCCTTCAGTTTCGACGCCTTCTGCGATCACGTTCAACCTGAAGTTTTTAGCTAGATCGATGATCGTTTGCACCATGACAATGTCATCTTGATCTGAAGTCATATCACGCACAAAACTTTGATCAATTTTAATTTGATCCAGCGGTAGTTGCTTCAAATACGATAGTGACGAATAACCCGTACCAAAATCATCCATCGACAATTTGACGCCCAAGGCTTTAAGCGCGTGCATCTTCGAAACCACGTCAACCACATCATTTAACACGACGCTTTCAGTCAGCTCCAGCTTCAAATGTGATGCTTCAATTTCGTGCAAATTCATCAGCGCTGCGATCTTATCGACGAAATCAATTTGCTTAAACTGTCTCGCGCTCACGTTCACCGCCAACGACAAATCTTTCGTTTTTTCATCTTTAGCCCACACATTAATCTGTCTGCACGCCTCAGCCAGCACCCAGTCCCCAAGCTCTATGATCAGCGCACTCTCTTCTGCAACGGGAATAAATTGTGCGGGGGAAACCATGCCTCGTTTAGGGTGTATCCAGCGCAACAATGCCTCTGCACCAATCACTCTGTGCTCACTATCCACCTGCATCTGGTAATACAAATGCAATTGATTTTCTGACACCGCATGGCGTAAATCCATTTCCAACAGCGCGCGCGTTTCAACCGCCTGCTGCATTTTAGGATCAAAGAAACGCACGGCATTTCTTCCCGCGTCTTTCACTTGATACATCGCCATATCAGCATGCTTCAGAATGGTTTCGGCCGACTCTGCGTTGCCGCGATAGAGACTTACACCGATACTCGGCGAGCTGTGATATTCGTTATCTTTAAGTTGATAGGGGGCGGCAAGCGCGGCTCGAATTTTCTCTGCAATGAGGGCAACTTTTTGTGAGGCTTCTTCGGCGTGAATATCAACATCTTCAAGCAGCACTACAAATTCATCACCGCCCAAACGTGACACGGTATCCACTTCGCGGACACAAGACTGGATGCGCGCCGCCACTTCGACTAATAGCATGTCACCGTAATCATGGCCCAGCGTATCGTTCAGCGTTTTGAATTTATCCATATCCAGGAACAGCAGCGCACCGTAGTGGCGACTACGCATTGAGATTGATAACGCTGAGATGAGCCGATCCATTAACAAACGTCTATTCGGCAATCTCGTTAAGGAGTCATAAAACGCTAAATTGCGAATTTCCTCCTCCGCCATTTTACGTTCTGAAATGTCTTTAAAAATCGCCACATATTGGGTTACGTTCCCCGCCCTATCTTTCACCGCCGTGATGGTAATTAATTTTGGATAAATGGCCCCGTTCTTACGCTTATCCCATATCTCGCCACTCCATGCCCCTTTATCAAGTAGCGCACTCCACATCTCGGCATAAAACTCTTTATCATGACGTCCGGAGTTCAACATATTTGGACTTTTACCGAGCACCTCGTCTGCTGAATACCCCGTAACCTCTTGAAATGATTTATTGACCTTAATGATGCGATTGTGCGCATCAGTAATCATGATTGCCTCATGTGACTCAAAGGTTACCGCTGAGACACGCATTGCCTCATCCGCCTGTTTGCGCAGAGTGACATCTTCAGCAATTCCCACCGTACGATATACATGTCCGTTAGCATCTTTAATTGGAAAAGCGCGATCATGAATCCAACAAACTTCACCACTCGGACGCACAATTCGATATTCCTCGTCATACGTCCCTTGCACCTGTTTCGGCATCGCATCCAAGATTCGCTGGCGATCCTCATGGTGGATGCATTCCACCCAAGACGTTGGCGATTGAATTAACGACTGCACGGTTCGCCCCCATATCTGTTCATAGGCTGAACTGATGTAAAGCAAGGTTTGCTTATCTGGCTCGGTTATCCAAAACACTTGGCTAATATTTTCGGCAAGCTGCCTAAAGCGCAAATCAATCTCGTGCATCGCATCCAACATTGCGTTGAAGTCGCTCGCCAATACACCGACCTCATCTTTACTCACTATCGAAGCGCGCGCTTCGCGGTTGCCCTTTGTGACATCTTCGGTCACACGCATTAACTTGCGCAGGCCCTGTGTTAACGATTGTGATAACCACAGCGTAACCACCACCACGATCACCACACCCAGCACTGCAAACAAGGCCCACATGATTTTTAATCGGTTTAGGTCAGCGTTTTGGGATTCGCGCGTTAACTGCACCCGCACCCACCCCACTTGGAATTTACCTGCCATCACCGGTTGCGCCACATCGATAATATTAAGCTGGTCAACTAACACCATCGGTATCGGCGCTGACAGCAAGAGTTTTTTACTAATTGCATCCTTCACTGTCATGCCAATTTCTTTTGGCTGTGTGGAGGCAACCACTTCGCCGAAGTTGCTCAGAATGAAGACTCGCTTTAAATCAATCGTGCCCGATAGCCCTGCCATAATTTCTTGCAAACCCACCACATCATTAGCCAGTAACAGATATGAAGTGCTTTGAGCCAGCGTGTTCGCCAACAGCTCTGCTCGCTCGACACCACGCCGGTTAAGCGTTTCTTGCTGGAGTTCATATTGCACAAAACCTGCTGTCAGCATCAACAAAAACGTTGCTACGCCGAAGCCAATTGCGAATCGATATTTAATTGAACTCTGCCAGCTACCGCAGATGAGTTTGCATGCTCGTGTTTGAGGAATCCAAAATTTCATTGTTCGACGGGACGCACCGTGGCTGAAAATTGTTTTAGGAATTTACGAACAGGTTCATAGGTCGCATCGTCCGCCCGCTCAAAGCGTGAAACCAAGAGCGGCGCCAAGGCTTTTTTACCCTGCTCTGATTTATCTAGGTTGACCAGCACGTTGCCAAATTTTGCCGCGATGTCAGCATCCACGTTGTTGCGCACCACCCAACCATTATTTAGCAAGGGCGGCGTTTCCCACTTTACTTCGAGCTGGCTTGCCAAATCAGGATGCTCAACATTAAAACGTTTCCAAGGCGGAGGCCAGGTTGCGCCCGCAACGGTGTGCCCTAGCACCACATTCATAATGGCGGACTCTTGCGAGCCCACATAAACATTTTCAATGTCTCGGTTCACATCAATGCCGTTGGTGTGAAAATAATACTGGGGCATTAGCCCAGCGGCCAAGGCGGTGTTCGCAGGGTAAGCAACGCGCTTACCTTTTAGATCGGTGATTTTGTTAACGCCGCTATCCTTGCGCACCAAAACGATACCGTGAAAAATGGCGTCATCGCCCATTTTGGCAAATACGCGATAGCCATATTTAAGCGACAAAATGGTTTGATAAGGGTTGAGCATGGCGAAATCAAAATGCCCCGCAAAGAGCTTCTTCTCAAATTCTTCGAAACTACGCGAAGCCTCCATTTCAAAATGCGCCTCTGGAATGGCGGTATTAATCTGCTCCACCAAACCAACATTAAGCTCCATCAACCGTTGGACATTGTGCTGAGGAAGGATACCGACAATGAAATGCTTGCCGCTAACCACACGTGGGGCGAATTCTGGCTCATAGCTTGTCTCGGCTTGTTTACCACAGCCGGTTAAAATTAATAGTGCAACAAGTCCAGTCCAAAGCTTCATGACGTCACCTCACTTAGCTAAACTCTTTCACAATATATTGCTGGCGCCGACTAATCGGCAAAAGCTCTTCTAAACCTTTTAGTTTTGCTGCCCAATGCGCTTCGCTATCGTCTGTCTCGGGGATTTTTTCAAATCCGACAATTTCATCTTTGGCGATTAAACAATTGCGGTGAATGCGGATAAAGCGTGTCGCGAATTCTTTTTCTAAAGAGATCAGCGATTCCTCAATCAGATATTCGTGAGTGAGTGTGCGAACTGTGATGTATTTCAACTCGGCGCGCAAGTAAAGCACTTGCTCGATTGGGACTAATACGATTTTGCCGCGCTCGTGAATGGAAAGATTTTTCCGCGGTTCTGGTGTGAGCTCTTGCAACACCTCGCTGCGCACCGGCACTGCCGCGCGGGCGCGCGTCAGTGCCTCAAATAACCGCCCCAAGCGAATGGGCTTAAGCAGGTAATCAATCGCGCGCTCTTCAAACGCCTTCACCGCATAATTATCATAAGCCGTTGTAAAAATAACGACAGGTGGCCGATGCAATTTATTGAGGTGTTGCGCCAGCTCGATACCATCCATCTGCGGCATACGAATATCCATCAGCACCACATCTGCGTGCACCTCGGATAACTTATCTAATGCTTCAATGCCGTTACTCGCCTCACCCACCACGGTCAAAGCAAGCTGCTCGGCACAGTCGGTTAGCAAATCTTTAATGCGATTACGCGCGGGCTGCTCGTCGTCAACGATAAAAATGGCTAAGGGCAATTCAACAACGCTCATTGGAATTCCTCTCTCACATAGGGGATCAAAATGTGAACGCGATAATAATCTTTTCCGGCATCAACGGTATAGCTCGCTTCCAAATCAAACTGTAACGCAAGCCGCTCGCGAATATTGTCGAGCGCCATTTTATTGCCGCTATGTTTTTGGCTATCGGGTTGATACGGATTGAGCACATCCAAGTGCATTTCCTTGCCGCTCCGATTGAGCTTAATCACAATCTCGCCCCCCTCATGCATCGGCTCAATACCGTGATAGACGGCATTTTCCAATAACGGTTGCAACATCAAAGGTGGCACCAACGCATCTTCGGGCATCTCTTTTATTTGCCAATTGATCTTGAGGCGATCACCTAAACGTAATTGCTCCAACGCCAAATATTGTCTGGACAATTCAACCTCGCGCTTCAGCGTCACCATTTCGCTCGAATCTGTCATGGCCATTCTGAATAAATCAGACATATCTTCTAGCGCACTCTCCGCACGTTTTGGGTCACTTCGCACAATCCCCAGCACCGCATTAATACTGTTAAACAGAAAGTGGGGGCGAATGCGCGCTTGTAGCGCCTGCAAACGCGCACCGGGAAAGGCCGGAGAGAGCAGACGCGTGCGCAAACGAAAGTACATTAAGGCACCCAGCGTCAGCGCAACTGACACCGCTACTTGGCGCCACAAATTAAAGGTTTCTGAGCCGATCGAGTTACTAAATAGCTCACCACCCAATACGGCAATAGCCCAAGCAATCAATGCCACAACGGCCAATACCGCGGCCACACCCTGCGCATAATTCAAGCGCAACAGCTGCACACTCAGCGCATACAGCGCCAGCAAACTTGAGAGCAACACCGGCTGCAGATACGCCGAGCTTTGCAAAATTCGCGTGACAACATCCTGCCAGGAGTTGGCATGACTCAACAATCCACCTAACACTAGCAAGTTAACCAACAGCACAATGCGCAACATCACGCCAAGATTACGGAAGTTTGGCAATGTCTCGGGCATATTGTTTTGATTTATACTTCGCGACCTTGGCATAGGGCCTCCTTTATGCCGAACATTCTGGACAAGACACGATGACGATGCAAGATAAACAAGCCTGGTCAGGCAGATTCGCTGAACCCGTAGCTGAATTAGTGAAGCGCTACACCGCTTCGGTTGATTTCGATAAACGCTTAGCGTTGGTTGATATTCAGGGCTCACTCGCCCACGCGCAAATGCTCGCCTCGTGCGACATTATCAGCGCACAAGATCTAAAAGACATTCAACGCGGCATGGCGCAGATTGAAAATGAAGTGCTGCTAGGCACGTTTGAATGGCAACTCGATCTCGAAGACGTGCATCTCAATATCGAAAAACGCCTCACTACGTTGGTAGGCGACGCGGGCAAACGGCTGCACACTGGCCGCTCCCGTAACGATCAAGTAGCCACTGATGTGCGCCTGTATCTGCGCCACTCCATTGACGATCTGATCTTGTTAGTTAAAGCCTTGCAAACTGCCCTGCTTGATCTGGCGCAACATCACACGCACACTATCATGCCCGGCTTCACTCATTTGCAGGTGGCACAACCGGTGAGTTTTGCCCATCATCTGATGGCTTACTTTGAAATGCTCAAGCGTGATGGCGAACGGTTGGTCGATTGCCGTAAGCGCGTGAATCGCTTGCCTTTGGGTGCAGCCGCGTTGGCAGGAACGAGCTACCCGATCAAACGTGAATACGTTGCCGAGCTACTCAATTTTGATGGCGTGTGCGAAAACTCTTTAGATGCTGTTTCCGATCGCGATTTCGCCATTGAGTTTGCCGCTGTTGGCTCACTCATCATGACCCACCTCTCACGTTTATCTGAAGAGCTGATTTTGTGGATGAGCCCGCGCTTTGGTTTCATCGACATCGCTGATCGTTTCTGCACCGGCTCTTCCATCATGCCGCAGAAAAAAAATCCTGATGTGCCCGAGTTGGTGCGCGGCAAAACAGGTCGTGTGAACGGCAATTTAGTTGCCCTGCTGACTTTGATGAAAGGCCAGCCGCTTGCCTACAACAAAGACAATCAAGAAGATAAAGAACCGCTGTTTGACACTATCGACACCCTCACGCAAACCCTGCGTATTTATGCCGACATGATGGGCGGCATCACCGTTAAACCGGAGGCCATGCGCAGTGCCGCATTTCAGGGGTATGCCACTGCCACTGATCTCGCCGATTATTTGGTGAAAAAAGGCTTGCCGTTCCGCGATGCTCACGAGGCTGTAGCACTGGCAGTACGTTTTGCCGTAGGTCGCGGCTGCGATTTGAGTGAACTTAAATTAGAAGAGCTGCAACAATTTTCTAAACTAATAACGGACGACATTTATGCCGTGCTCACGCTGGAGGGCTCACTTGCCGCACGCAATCACACCGGTGGCACCGCACCGCAGCAGGTTGAGGCAGCGATTGCGCGAGCACGTAATTCATTGGCATAATTCTGCATTGATATTTTTGTAGGTTGGACTTCAGTCCAACATGTCAGGCTTAAACCAAGGAACGTCATGATCAATATTCAGTGGGACAAAAAATTCGAAGTCGGCCATGTGCGCATCGACTTTGAGCATCAAGTCTTTGTTGATCTCATCAAAAGTTTATCGGTAGCAACCGAACAAAATAGTACTCACGAGCGCAATTTGCGATTGATGCACGAGGTTAAAAAGTACGCTGAGTTTCACTTCGTCAGTGAAGAAAACATCATGCTAGATGCAGAATATCCAAATTTTGCCCAACATCAACAGGAGCACCGCTTGTTACTGACGTCGTTAGAGGACAAGATATTTCAATATCGCAGAGAAGCAGTCTCCCTTGATCAGTTCGCTGCTTTTCTATTTGAGTGGTTTGCGTTTCATACCACGCACAAAGATTTGCCGATCGCTGAGTACATCAAGGCAACTCACTGAATCTAATTTTCGTTGTTTCTGTTGCATAGCAAAGCCCGCAATGCGGGCTTTGTTCATTTCGTAGCACCGTAATTTCAACCCTGATAGGCGTACATGCTTTGTAGAAACGTCTCAGCATCTGCCGTCACCAAGCTCACCGGTATTTCGGTATGTTGTTTGATTAACGATGACATGTGGTCGAGCGTGGCAAGGTGTAATGGTGGATTCCAGCCTCGGTGCTTCAACCCTTCATCAGACTGTGCCAATGCTTCGCGCTCAATTTCGTAGTTACTCATATTCATAATGACTGACATGGCACACCTCCTAAAGTAATTCTGTTTATTTCCTCTGATGCATTACTTATCGGCATAAAACACAAAAGGTTTAGGCCATTTCTATTTCCGAGTAAATTACTTAGAATGCGCGCCTCAATTTATTGCTCAGGAGAGCCCATACAATGAAACGTAGCCTCAGTACCCTCGCTGTTATCTCAACACTCGCCATTTCTGGCTCTGCACTTGCCGATGGATGGAAAACACTTCCTTTCCTAGATGCTGGCTGGAAGCCAAATTTCACGCTGGCTGCAACCGTAGGCTCGATGGATATTAAGGACGTAGGTGCAGCGACCTCTCAGGGTCTTGAACTATCGTTGGATTGCCCTTGGTTTCAACCACCTCAAGGTGCGCTACGTCAGCAGTTCAATTACTCCACTTACAAAAAAGACAATATTTCGCTGAATATTTGGGAAATGAATCCTCACTACTACATAACTGTAGCCGAGGGTTGGACGGTTGGTTTCGGCCCAGGTGTAGGTTATGTGCAAGGCACCGTTGGTAGCTACGAAGCTAAGCTACCAAGCATTCAGTTTTCGGCTGATGTGAATTACCGCAAGGGCCACTACTTCGCTGGCGTTGGCGCACGCGTACAAAATGCACGCAACGATCAGATCGGCACGTTGACTGGCCTCGATAACTCCTTGTTGAACGTGAAGTTGGGTTACAACTTTTAATTAAATTTATTCCTCGTATCGAAAAACGCCCTGCAAGGGGCGTTTTTTATTGGCGGATGTGATACACATAGTCATCATGCTTAAAATCATCACGCCACTTCTTCTTTTCGCCCTTTCCGGGTGCAGCATTATTTCGGTTGGCTACAATCATGCCGATACCTATTTGCGCTACACCATCAACGGTTACACCTCATTTAATCCCGTACAAAAATCACAGATTGAAGTCGAGGTTGATACTTACATGCTGTGGCATCGCCAGCAGATGCTGCCGGAGTACATTCATTTCCTAGACCAAACTAAACAAATCACGCAGGCAGCCCCCGCACTCAAGCGTGAAGATGTCACTCGTCTGAGAAACTTAATTAAGTTGCTTTATAGCCGCACCATGCAGCCCGCCATTGCCCCCACCGCACGGTTGCTTAGTGGTTTAAATGTCGCTCAAATTGATGAGTTGAGTATTTCGTTTGCGGAGAAAAATGCAAAACAGCGTGAAACTGACTTTGCCCACAATCTTGATGAGCGCTTAAAAAAGCGATCCGACAAAACCATTGATTATATTGAGGATTTTGTGGGGCACTTCTCCGACAAGCAGTTAGCCAACATCCGGGGGATGAGCTACAGCTTGCCCTATACGTCTGAACTTTATCTCAGTTTTAGAGAACAGCAACAAGCTCAGTTAATTCGGTTGCTAAAAAACCAAGCTCCCGAACAAAAGATAACCAGCTTTCTTTTAGCGTGGGTAACGACACCTGAAATTAACCGGGCCACTCAAGACCAAGCGGCCATAAGTGCGTTTGAAAATGCTGCAGATCAAATGATTGTTGATATTTACGGCATCCTCACCGATCAACAAAAAATCACGCTACAAAAAAATATCGACAAATACATTCTGATTTTTAAGAAGCTTGCTGAGAAAAACTAAAGTGCCCTAAAGCACTGCGCTGGTTAATTCCGTTGCTTCATGCGCGACACAATTTCGTCGGCTTTATCTGCTCCTTTGCTCGCTGCGCGCTCTAGCCAGTAGATTGCCTGTTGCCGATTTTTTTGTACCCCTAAACCATTTTTGTACAGCAAGCCCAGTTGCTTCTCAGCAAAGGGCGCATCCAGGGCTGCGGCCTTTTCATACCAACGCTTTGCTTCAGCGTAATCTTGCTTTACCTCCCAACCCTTCTCGTACATGTAGCCCATGTATGCGTAAGCTGCCGGTAGGTTGTAGCGCACCGATTCCCGAATGAGCGCCATTGCCTTCACATGATCCTCAGGTAAGCCACCGTGCCCAAGGTTATACATCTGGCCTAGTCGCGTCATCGCTAGTGGCTGACCATGATCGACCGCCTGTTGATATAGCTTAACCGCCTTAACTTCGTCTTGAGCAACCCCGCGGCCCGACTGATACAAAAAGCCCAGTCGTGCTTCGGCGAGATGACTACCCATGTCTACACCCCGCTGGTAATGCTCGGCGGCCTTAACGCGATCTCGTGTTAGGCCCTTGCCAGTTTCATAGAGATAGCCCATGTGAACATAGCCTGCCGCGCTATTGGCACGAATAGCCTGCTGATAATAGTCAGCCGCCTTGCCATAGTCTTTTTCCACGCCTAGCCCAAGCTCGTACAGCACGCCTGTTCTAGCAATCGCATCGCCATCTCCGTTGGCTATTGCTTTAGCGTACCACTCGCGTGCTTTTACATGGTCTTGCACCACGCCGAGCCCGCGTTCGTACAACCAACCCAGTCGATACTGCGCTTGGGGGTAATCCTTCTCTGCTAATGCACTCATCTCACTAAACATTGCAGAAAAATCACCCCTTAGGCGCGCGGACATCGCACGTTGAAATGCCGTACCCACTTCCACATCTTGAACCGCATTCACATATTGCTTAATCAACTGCGCCACCTGAGGATCGCTGGGGCTTTTTGTAACCACGTTCGTTTGCTGCGCTGGCGGCAAGGGGGCAGTAGTTAATTGTTTGGGTTGGACTTCTTCAACGACAACACTCTCGAGGGGTGGCTGCTCTACCGGCTTGGCTTCATTGGGCTTAGGACTCAAACGTGCGGCAGGCTCAACTGTGGGTGACAATTGCGTAATAGCGACGGTTGGCTTAACAAAGGGCTCGCTTACCGTTTCCGGAACAGGCGTTTTAATAATCGTCGGCACATTTCGCGCCAACATAAATTGATCCAACTGCGCTTTCAATCTAGCAACTTCATTACGTGAGTTTTGCAATTCCTCATAAGACTCGCGCAGTGACTTTTCCAATTCCAAATCTGCGCGCATGGCTTTCAGTTTGACTAGCACATCATCTGGATCAGCCTTCATTCCGGCCTTAATGAAATATTGCGGCTGCCGCCATTTTTCATCGAGCACCTTCATCGCCACAATACCGGCGGTGATATTGATGACATCTTGGCTCATATAGGAGTTGCCTAAAGAGTCTTGATGCAGCTTCATCACTGCGCCAACATAGGTGCCGATCTCTTGTAGCAATTCGTGCTTCACCCCATCGACCGCGTTTACTCTACAGGTCGCGGCGGTGTCGTAATTTGTGCCTTGATAGGTGTAGTCGCGAACGTATTCCTGCACTTCAGCAAAGGCTGAGGGCACAGCCCAGCACGTGGCGACAACGATAATTAGAGAATTAATGACGTGTCTGACATTCATAAACACTCCGACTTGAATTGCAGATCTTTATTCGGATAGGGGCGCGAAGCGGGCCAGAGATTCCAGCAGCACATCTTCCTGATAGGGCTTGCCCATGTATTCATTCACGCCAATTTCTAGCGCGTAGTTGCGATGCTTGTCGGCAGTACGCGAGGTGATCATGATAATCGGTAGCGTTTTTGTTTTGGTGTCTTGACGCAGTCGTTTAGCCAGCTCGAAGCCATCCATGCGTGGCATTTCCACATCGAGCAGCATCACCGCTGGTGATAAATCTGCTAATTGCACAAGTGCATCCTCACCATCTTTGGCTGTCGCTACTTGGTAGCCTGCACGCAACAATAAGCGGCTAGTAATTTTACGCACAGTGAGCGAGTCATCCACCACCATCACTAACGGCACATGATGCACTGGCTCAGCGACTGCCACTTTTTTCTCTGTTTTACGTGCGACGACGATCTGCTGCACAAACACAATTGGATTGATGATCAGCACCACGGTACCACTGCCCGTAACCGTTGCACCGGCAATGCCGGGCAAGCGCGCCAGCTGTGGTCCGATGTTTTTCACCACGACTTCTTGATTGCCAATCAACTCGTCAACGTGCACGGCAATGCGATTTTGTCCGCTGTGCAGCAAGAGCAAGGCATTGTAAGGACGACTAACAGGCTCGGTGATTTCGTCGCCCAGCAAGCGCGCTAGGTAATGCAAGGGATAGCTTTTACCTTGCCATTCGATTTGATGTGCCGCATAAATAGCGTCTAACTCTTGCGGCTTAACTTGCTGCACCTGCTCCACCATCGTAGCGGGTAACGCATAAATATCTTTTCCGGCGCGCACCATCAGTGTTCGGGTTATGGCTAAAGTTAGGGGCAGGTGAATCGTGAAGCTCACGCCTTTTCCTGCGGTGGAAGCAACGTCTAATCTTCCCCCCAGCGCACTGACTTCGCTACGCACCACATCCAGTCCTACGCCACGCCCTGAAATTTCTGTGATCTCTTGCGCAGTAGATAAGCCCGGTTTGAAGATCATCTGAATCGCTTGCTCTTCGGTAATCTCTTCGCCCTCACGCAGCACACCATGCTCAAGGGCTTTTTGTTTTAGACGCGCCATGTTCAAACCAGCGCCATCATCGCTTAATTCAAACACCACTTCGTTGCTTTCTTGGCGCAGCGACAAATGGATTTCACCAATTGCTGCTTTATTTAAACGTTCGCGTTGCTCCGGCTCTTCCAAGCCGTGTGCAATCGCATTGCGTAATAAATGCTCAAATGGGGCGGTCATTTTTTCGAGCACGCTACGATCAAGCTCAACCTCGCCACCCGACAACTCAAGGTTGACACGCTTCTCTAGCTCTTTCGCGGTTTGTCGCACCACGCGATAAAGACGATCGCTAATGCTCGAAAAAGCCACCATCCGGATCGCCATCAGGCCTTGCTGTAACTCACGGTTAATCTGGCCTTGCGCAGTCAGTGCCGCTTCAGTTTCGGAAATATTCTTGAGCAGGGTTTGCTGAATGGTTTGTACGTCATGCACGCTTTCATTCATAAAACGTGTTAATTCTTGGAAGCGCGTAAAGCGATCAAACTCTAGCGGGTCAAATTTCGCAGAACTGTCGCCCGTACTAATCGTGCGCGCCTGAATTTGCCCTTCCGCTTGAATCTCAATTTCGCGCAATTGCTGACGTAAACGATGCACGCTATCAGTCAATTCTAAAATGCCACTCTTAAATTCACGCAACTCCAACTCTACGCGTGAGCGCGCAACACTTACCTCGCCCGCTTCGTTTACCAAGCGATCAACCATATCAGAACGAACGCGCAACACCGCCGCTTGCATGGCGCGCTCCGCACCAACCTCCAAGGTCTGTGGCTCGGCTTGTGATGCAGGGGCGAAAGCTATTTCAGCCGAGCTTTCTTTCGTGGCCGACTTACCTGACAGATCGGCAATTCCGCGTGCGATCGCGCCCAAATATTCAGTCAACTCACGCCAAAGTGCCGTATCAAATTGATTATGTGCAATCGCTGTGTCAATACGCCCCTCTACTTGGTGTGTGAGCTCACCCAAGCGCATCGCGCCGGCCATGCGCGCGCTGCCCTTGAGCGTATGCAAATTCCGCTGCAGACTGTGACCCAGTTTTACATCCGCGCCATCTTGCACCTGCCAGGCATGCAAGTTTTCACTGATCAGCGGATACAGCTCATTCGCCTCATCCAAAAAGATGGGCAATAATTGCTCATCCACTTCATCGCGCACGCCATTTGGCTCTTCGTCCTCGACGGCTTCTTGCAGCCGAGGAGACGAGCTAACTGTTTGTTTTATTTGATTACTTTCAACTTGCTTCGTGGCTGGCGCGGGTGGGAGCTCACGGGTAGCGTTTAGCTGTGCGATGAGTTCAGGTTGCGGCACGGGCGCTTGCCGTGCCCTCACCGCTACACTCATTTCATCTAAACAAGTTAGCGTTTCTTCTAGCAACGCAAGCTGCGATTCATCCATCACAAAAGCTTTGCCAATACGCTCTTCCAGCCATAGTTCTAGTGCGTAGGCTAATTCAGCAATTGGCAAAAAGCCCATGGTGCGATTTACACCGGCAAGCGTGTGTGCCGAACGCATGAAGTCGTATGCCACTACCGGCGGATTACTCGCTAGCAATAATTCCCACTGTTTGTGCAGGGCGAGGACATGGCCTGCCGCTTCTTCCGTGGCAATCTTGAATAACACGGGTGACAAACTCACCGTACCGATGACAATGTCCTTGTCGTCATCTTCTTGAGCAACTTCAAACGGACTTTCGCGCTCCGCCACCGCCGGTGCAATCACTTCCGGCACGGGCACTTCTAGCTCAGCTCCATCATGTTCAATTCGGCTGGCGGCTGCGAGTAGCGGTGCAGTGTCTATCGTTGCCGTCGCATTGCCAGTGCTTAACATTTCTACCCAATGTTGGAACAGCACCTCTGCGTCACCCACCATTTCTAAAAGGGCTGACGTTACTGGTTTTTCGTCTTGTAGCCAGTGGTTCATGGCGCGCTCTACCGCCCAAGCCACCTCACCCAAATCTTTTAGGCCGACCATACGGCCACTACCTTTGAGTGTATGAAAACCACGACGAATCGTGGTGAGTGCCTCACGATTGTCAGCATTGGCTTGGCAGCTTTGCAGATTGCTACGCAAGGTTTCCATCACCTCGCCAGCCTCTTCCAAGAAGACCTCAAGTAGCTCTTCGCTTTCATCACCACTGCGCACCGACACCCCAGCCTTGCTTTCTTCTTCCACCAAGTCTGCAGCCTCGCTCCACGCCTCATCAGATTGCTGTAGCACTTCTTGCAAGGCAGCCAAACTGGGTTGCTGGCCTAACTCAATACCTTGCAGATATGCCACTAGTGCACTAAGCGATAGTGCCGCCCAACGCATCTCTGCAGGCGTAGGAATTTGTTCTTTCACGTAGCGTTCAATCGCTTGTCGCAACTTCACCACCACTTGGCCTGCCATGTCCAAAACAAGCATGTGCATGCCGCCTTGAATTTGGCTCAAACTGTGAGCAATTTTAGCGAGCTCTGCGCGCTTGCTGGTATCACTAAAAAATTGGGTTAAACTCGGCTCGATATGCTTGAGATTGAGCAACATTTCAGCAGATACCTTTGCCGCAACGCCCTCTTGCTTCATTTCATAATAAAGCGTGCCTAGACGAGAAATAACGCTCGACTCAATCGGGGTTTTTGCAATATTTGCCTGCATACAGACATCTAGCAAAGTCACTTGTTCGTGAAAGTTTTCACCTAGACTTTGATAATGCTTGATGCCGCCTCTCAACAATAATATCGCCAGTGCCATATCGAGTGGCTCAACGGCCTGCCCTGCCGCTTGAGTGATTTGCTTGCACAATAACTGCAACGTACCTCGGTCAAGCTGCTCAGAGAGTTTGGCGATTTGTTGCGCTTGCGCAAAAAATCTTGGGCAGGCCACGGGATTGCCCGTCGCACATGATTCCCACTCCAGTTCCGCCACGTTGATCAGCGCGTTCATTTGACCTAACACTGCAGCAGTGATGTTAGGTGCCACAACGGGGGCTTTAGACAAATGACGGTCCAACGTATAGCGTTGTTTAAGCTCAGCTAAGCTACTGCTCTTTGAGGTGCTACAGGCCACCACATACAACATTTCTCTTAGGGGCGGTTCTTGCGTGAGCTGACTTTGATCGACGAGTGATTTTATTTGCCGATCAATTTGACCCAACAGTTTTTTGACATCTAATTCTGCTGGCGCCTCTTCATGAATTAAACAATCCAAAAAGCCTTGGGCCACCCACCAAAAATCTCGTGTCGTTGCCGGTACGCAGTTTGAAACGGTCACCATCGCGCCTTGCATCGCTTGAAGGGCTTGGGTTGGTTGATCTTTACGCAACCACTTTAACAAGGCTTGCTGATATTGCATGCGCGCCGCTTTAATGTGCGAGGACGGCTCTTCTACGGTAGGCGCTTGCAGTAAAGCAGGAGGCAAGGTAATTTTTAATTCTGGAAAAAACAGATCCAGCTCAAATGCACTCTCAACCCCACGCGCTTGATGTAGCTCTTGATACTCAGGGAAAAGACGCATCGCAGAAATAGCGCCGCCACTGGCTACCGCTTCTAAATACTGTTTCAGTCCTTGTAGCGCTTTGCGCAACACATTGCTCAACGCAGGCGGCACCTCAGGTAGTGCTGATACCGTTTGTAGCACACTGAATATTTCTCGGCAAAATACGACCGCACCCTGTAGCGACAGCACCTGTAACACGCCCTGCATACGATGCAATTCAGTCATCGCATCACTCAACGCGATAAAGTTTGCCTTAGGGGCAGCGAAGTAACTTTCCAACTCGCGACTCACGGTAGCAAGAGAGGCTTCAAGCTCCGTTTTAGCCGACAGTAGCGGAATTAAGTTAGCGGACATTATTTATCCATCGACAAGTTAAAGTTTAAAGCCGGAAACCGAGTTATTGAGCTCATGCGCTAATTTTTCTAGAAGCGCGACCGAGGCGCTGGTCAGTTGCGTGCCACTCGTTGTTTGTACCGTAATTTTTAAAATATCTTCCATCGCATGACCCACTTCGCTCGCCATGTCAGTCTGCACTTGTGTCGATACGGAAATACTATTAACAAGGTCCGCTAGTTCGCGGGTGGACTTTTCAATTTCACGCAAGGATTGTCCGGCAGCATCGGATAGTTTTGCGCCATCGACCACACCTTGTGTGCTTTTTTCCATCGCGGCGACCGCATTTTGTGTATCCGCCTGAATCGTTTTAACCAACGAGCCAATCTGCTTGGTCGCTGCCGCCGAACGTTCTGCCAAGCGCTGCACCTCCTCTGCCACCACTGAGAAGCCTCGACCAGCTTCGCCTGCCGAAGCCGCTTGAATCGCTGCATTTAGCGCTAACACGTTGGTTTGTTCAGTAATGTCAGAAATCAAATCAACAATTTCGCCAATCTCTTGCGAGCTTTCTCCCAAGCGTTTGATGCGCTTTGATGTTTCTTGAATCTGTTCACGAATACCATCCATACCTGCAATGGTGTTTTCCACCGCACGCGCGCCCTGCTCGGTCACATCCAACGTTCTGCGCGCCACCTCTGCGGACTGCGTCGCGCTGCTGTCCACCTCTTGAATCGACTTGCTCATCAGCTCAACCGCTTCACCCGCCTCGCGAATTTGTTTTGCTTGCCGCTGGGCTGCCTCAGACAAACCAGATGTCACCGCACCTGCCTCGCTGGTGGCGCGAGCCACTTCTTGCGAGGCGGCGCTCACACCCACGACCAACTTACGCAATTCATCTGTCGTGTGATTAACTGAGTCAGCAATCGCACCGGTAATGTCGCCAGTGACTGTCGCCTTAACGGTCAAATCGCCATCCGCCAAATCGGCGAGTTCATTCATTAAACGCAAAATTGCAGCTTGATTGGCATTGTTGCTTTGTGCTGCCTCTTGCTCGCGGCGCCGTGATTCATCCAAATAAACGTTCGAAAGTAATAGCAACAACAACACAACCAAGCCACCAGAAATCCACATCACCAAGCTCGTAATGCGATCTGAAGAAGATTGCTCATAGCTACTCACCAAGCCTTGTACCACCGCGAGTAGCTGATCGTTTTCTTGCAAAATACGCACACCACCCTGATGAGAGGTCAACATGTCAGCAGAGTTTGCCGCAATAAAACCTAATACGAGTTGATAGGTTTCGAATTTTGTTTTCAGCTGTTGCACTGTTAAATCGCCTGCCGGCATTTCATTCAGTAACGCTTGTGCAGCAGTTGTTTTATCCACCAGGGTCGGAAGCTCTTTGGCAGATGAGGAGGCCAGCACTAACTGTACTGAGCCTGCAATGCGCTCGATCAACCGCGCCAAACGCTCTGCTCGTTCTTTTTGTGCACCCTGTGAGCCTTCGGATAATTGTGCAGAAAATTTGATTAGCTCGGACTCATCCGCTGCCGCTTTTTTTAATGTCTTAATCAACGCGGCAGATTTGGCTAAAGCATCCAAATCACTACCGGTGCGCACCCAAAGCGTAAATAATTTATCTAACAATTCACGCGGCCTACCTTCTGTGGCTGGCAAATTATCCCCACCTTTGTTGAGCACATTCACAATCGCCGAGAATTCAGCACGCGTTGTTTCTAATCGATCAAAAGCTTGAGAATCACCGGTAAAGCTCGCCGCCGTTTCTTTCGCCAAGCGTTGTGACAACATCGACAATTTAGATGACAAAGCAACGTAGCGAGTGCCGTAGGTAGCATCCCGTTTATCTAAGAATGCAGCGATAGCCGTGATTACTAAAAACACCAACAACAGTGACGACAAAACTAATAGTTGCCGATCGAACGATTGCTTACTGAGCCAAGGGATGTAAAACGATTTTTCTGTGGCTACATCTCGTGCCGCCGAAGCATTATTTTTCGCTGTTTTATTGGGAAAGTTAAACGGTAACTTGAATGCCATTTCTAATCCTTCTGAGTGCTTATTGCACGCCTATGTGTAAAAATTCAGGGCGATTTAATAGTTCAACAATATCAAGCCGACGCCATTTCTGTCCGCTACTGTCTTGCAAATAAACGTTTTCACCTTCTCCGCTTTGCTTCCATTCTTTGGCGTTACGCAAACCCAGCACACGAGTCACCAATAGTCCCGCGCTAAAAGCATATTTTTGCCCGAGCAAAAGTACTCGTGCCGAGCTATCTCGCTCCGTTACTTCATGCCCAAAAAATGCCGCCAAATCAGTTACGCTATAAAGATTGCCTCGCACATTGGCAACGCCACAAAACCATGGCTGCGCTGAGGGTACGTGAGTTAAGGTTGGTACCGGCAAGGCCTCACTAATATCAGCCATATCCACTAACCAGTGTTCTTTCCCCACGACCACGCCCAAGGTCGTGACACGATTGGCATCCGAAGTCTGGCTCTTGAGTCGATCAAGTACGCCCTGCTGAAAGTCGCGTAAGCTAAAACGTGAAGACATCGTGGCTAACTTAGTGCCGCAATTTTGGTGGTGAGTTCAGCCGCATTAATCGGCTTCATAATGTAATCTTTAGCGCCTTGACGCATGCCCCAAATCTTGTCGGTCTCCTGTCCTTTAGTGGTACAGATAATGAGCGGAATATGTTGTGTAATGGGATCTTTAGAAATTGCGCGCGTTGCTTGAAAACCATTAAGTCCCGGCATGACTACGTCCATCAAAATTAAGTCCGGAAGCTCTGACTTAGACTTTACAACAGCTTGGTCACCATCCTCTGCAAACACCACCTGATAACCGCGTTTGCTCAACAACTCGCCGAGCACATGGCGCTCGGTAGCTGAGTCATCCACTACCATTACTTTTTTAATTACCATTTCAAACTTCCTTCCGCTGCTGAGTGTGCAAACTTACTGCATCCACCAAGCTTTTTTTGGTAAAAGGTTTAATCAAATACTGGTCTGCTCCGACTAATTTGCCACGAGCGCGGTCAAATAAACTGTCTTTGCTTGTAAGCATCACGATGGGAATGTTTTTAAATTCAGGATGATTTTTAAGTAGGGCACAGGTTTGATAGCCATCCAAGCGAGGCATCATGACATCAACAAAAATGATTTGCGGCTTTTGATCGACGACTTTAGACAACGCATCAAAGCCATCTTCTGCCAAGATAACCTGACAACCCGCTTGAGATAGAAAGATCTCTCCGCTACGACGAATGGTGTTGCTATCATCAATCAACACAACTTTAATGCCCGACAGTGGCAAACTTTCGCTCAACCGCATTCTCCCCAAACCGATTTAAATCAATTTCTTACATCGCGAATGCTAACGTATCTGGCCCTTCCTGTCCTGCCCATGACGGCCTATATACTTTTAGCGTTGCCAGAAGCGGGGGGTAAACAAAATCAGAAAAGTGAAAATCTCCAAGCGGCCGATCAACATGGCCAAGGTGCAGGTCCAGGTTTGAAAGTCCGTCAATACCGAATAATTGCCGGCAGGGCCAACGGCATTCAAACCCGGTCCTGCATTATTGATACAAGCAATAATGGCTGAAAACGCAGTAATAAAGTCCAAGCCACTAATCAGCAAAACAAAAGTCAGCGTCGCAACTGTCATGAAATATAGAAAAATAAAACCCAGCACCGCAAACACAATGCTGTTTGGCACGACACTACCTCCAATTTTCATTGGGTTGACGACGGTCGGATGAAGTAGTTTTAAAAATTCGCGGCCCGCTTGTTTAAACAAAATCATCGTACGCACCATTTTTATTCCGCCACCCGTTGAACCGGAGCTGGCCGCAATTGAGCTTAGAAATAGCATCCACATTGGGGCAAAAATTGGCCATTGATTGAAATCCACACTGGCGAAGCCACAGTCAGTGGCGACCGACACCAAATTGAAACTTGCGTGACGCAAGGCGGTCAGATAGTCGGGATAAGTGCCTTGCCACCACAAGAAATACGCCACGCCAAAGCAACTCGCAACAATCACACCGACAGTTGCCAAGCCTTCGGTATCTTGCATATATACGCGCAAGGTTTTGCCACGCAAAGCCAAAAAATGCGTTGCAAAGTTCATCGCAGCCAACAACATAAATACGATCAGAATAAACTCGATCAACGGGGAATTAAAATAGCCCACGCTAGCATCGTGCGTAGAAAAACCACCTAAACCCATTGCAGCAAAAGCATGGCAGATCGCATCTAACCAGTTCATCCCTGCCGCCTTGAGCAGTACGATACAAGCTGCCGTAATCATGCAGTAAACCAGCCACAGATTGCGCGCCGTTTCGGTAATTCGTGGCGTAAGCGCCGAGTCCTTCATCGGCCCTGGCGTCTCGGCTTTGAATAATTGGCGGCCACCAATTCCCAGCAATGGCAGAACAGCAACGGCCAATACGATAATACCCATACCGCCAAGCCAATTTAATTCATGACGCCACAAGTTAATTGAGGGCGATAAATTATCTAGGCCGATTAGAACAGTGGCGCCCGTGGTGGACATCCCGGACATTGTTTCAAAATAGGCATCTGTGAAAGAGAGCCCATCAATCACTAATAGCAGAGGCAGCGTTGCAAATGCTGGCATCGCAGTCCACATCCCTACCACAAGTAAATAGCCGTGACGAATGGACAACTCTCCTTTGTAACGGCGTGTAAAAATCCACATCAACACACCAGCACAAAACGTCCACATCATCGCCAACAGAAAGTCCCATAGTACGGAGGCCTCACCATAAATGATCGCGCTGATGATCGGCATCAGATAGGCGACACTGAAGACAACGAGCAAAAGTCCCAGCGCATTAACGACGGTAAGTGCGCGCTTCATTTAAAAGAACCCAAGGTTAACTTGGAAAAGTTTTTCTACTTTGCTGATCATTTTTTTATTAATCACAAACACAATCACATGGTCGTCGGCTTCAATCATTCGATCATGATGTGCCATGATCACTTCTCCATCGCGAACGATAGCGCCGATCGTCGCGCCTTTCGGTAAATCAATTTCATCTATGCGACGGCCAACCACTTTAGATGAGTTGCGATCACCGTGTGCCACCAGCTCTAAAGCCTCGGCCGCACCGCGACGCAGCGAGTGCACCGCTGCCACATCCCCTTGCCGTACGTAAGCCAGCAGAGATCCAATCGTCACATGCGCTGGTGACAGCGCAATATCAATCTTGCCGCCCTGCACCAAACCAACATAAGCACTGCGATTAATTAGCGCAATAACCTTACGTGCACCCGCTTTTTTTGCCAGCAGGGCAGACATGATGTTGTTTTCATCGTCATTAGTGAGCGCACAAAACACATCGACGTCACCTGCGCGCTCGGTGTCTAATAAATTTTCGTCCGTACCATCACCATTCAACACTAGGGTATTGGTGAATTGCCCAGCCAATTCTTCACAGGCTTTTTTGTTAAATTCAATCAGCTTCACCTGATAATCGTCTTCCAATGACAGCGCCAAACGTCGCCCGATATTACCGCCACCCACAATCATGATGCGCTTGGCAGGTTTATCCATCCGGCGCAACTCTTTCATAATGGCGCGAATATTTTCTGTCGCGGCGACAAAGAAAACTTCATCTCCATCTTCGATTATCGTATCGCCCTCTGGGATAATGGGTCGATCTTGACGGAAAATTGCAGCAACGCGGGTATCAATATTCGGCATTTGCGTGCGCAAAAATTTAAGCTCTCGCCCCACCAAGGGGCCCCCTTCAACCGCTTTCACTGCGACCAACGAAACTTGACCCTTAGCAAACTCCAGCACTTGCAACGCCTCAGGAAACTCAATCAGCTTACGAATGTAGTCCGTGAGAATTTGCTCTGGGCAAATGGAAAAGTCGACGCAGAAATTATCGGTTGAAAATATCGCTGGGTGCGCCAGATAATCAGAAGAGCGAATCCGCGCAATGCGCGTTGGCGTATTAAATAAACTAGCAGCCAGTTTGCAGGCCACCATGTTCACCTCATCGCTTTGCGTCACCGCGAGTAGCATATCGGCATCCGCCAAACCCGCTCGCTTTAACACACTGGGGTGCGACGCGTTGCCTACCAAGGTTCTTAAATCCAGACGATTCTGCAACGCCTGTAACTTGAGCGCATCTGTATCCACAATCGTGATGTCATTTGCCTCACTCACTAAGCTTTCAGCTACCGTAGAACCAACCTGTCCTGCTCCTAAAATCAAAATCTTCACATCGCACCTCTTATTGGTTTTGCTTTAGCCATGCTTTCCAACTTTGAAACAACTCAGAGTCGAGCGATGCAATCACCGAACGGTTCCACACATCGCCACTACTAAAATCATCTTGATCTAAACTACAGGCATGACCTCCAGCCTCTTGCAGTACCAACGAGCCTGCCGCGTAATCCCAAAGTTTTTGACCGCCATGCAAATAAACGTCGTAACGTCCTGCTGCGGTATAGCACCAGTCCAAGGTACTTGCGCCGAAGTTGCGCTGCGAGCAGTAGGGAGGCGCGCGCGCTAATTGCTTTACCAGCGTTGGACTAAGGCGCTTCATATCCACATTGGCTAACGCATCAGATAAATTTTTTGCGATATTTCTACCGCTCATTGGCACGCCATTTAAAAATGCGCCGCGCCCCACTTCAGCTGCGAAAGTTTCTTTGGCCACAGGATCATAGACAACGCCGAGTGTACTTTTACCCTCTCGCACTAGCGCAACAGACACCGCAAAATAAGGTAAGCCGCGCACAAAGTTAGTGGTGCCATCAATCGGATCAATGCACCAAACGCCTTTCGCACCTTCCACCCACAAAGCCGATTGCTCTTTCTGGGTCATTTCTTCGCCGATCACAGGCACATTGAGAATTGCTTGCAACTTGCGACTGAGTGCCGCTTGAGCGGCGAGGTCCGCATCGGTGCATAAACTGCCGTCATCTTTATGATGCAGTGCAACTTTTAAATAGCGCGGCATGATCTCTTCTGCCGCGACTAATTTCACCGCCGCGATCACCGCTTTGAGCATGGCGCTTTGTCCAGTTTTACGAATCACTCTGGCTCTTTCCATTTTATCGAGCAACCCATGCTGGCAATTTGTTCACGCGGGCCTTGTCCGGTTTTCGCCACTTGCTGCATGGCATCAAACAAGTCTCGCGGTGCTTCGGCGACAGCTTCTTTACGTGAGGCATCTAAACGGCCACGATACTGCAACTCCATTTGTGCATTAAATCCGAAAAAATCTGGCGTACACACTGCGCCGTAATCTTTGGCTATCTGTTGCGATTCATCCCACACATAGGGGAAGGGATAGGCGTACTGCTGAGAAATCAGCTTCATGTTCTCGAACGAGTCTTCGGCATAGTCAGCTGGGTCGTTGGACATGATGGCGATGCTATTGATACCGTGTTGTTTAAGCTCACTCACATCACGAATAATACGATCACGGATTGATTTCACGTAAGGGCAATGGTTGCAAATGAACATCACCAGCAAGCCATTTTTGCCTCGCGCGCTTTCCAAGGAGTAACGCTTACCATCGACACCCAGCAAATCAAATGGGCGCGCCTTCCAACCAAAATCACATAGAGGCGGCTGCAAACTGACCATTTATCTCTCCTAAAATCACAAAATTTTTGAGCGGCGTTATATTATCACGGGCAGCCACCCTTACCGAACCTAGCCATGTCTGCACCCAGATTTTATTGCCCCGCGCCGTTACCGCTCAGCACCAACTTTGAGCTACCCGCTCAAGCAGCCCATCACGCCAGTCGCGTGTTGCGCATGCGCCTAGGTGACGCTGTGCAGATTTTTGATGGCATTGGAAACGCACTCGATGCCACTATCAATGAAATTAGTGGCAAGCGCGTCATCCTCGGCAACCTGCAAACCTGCATGGTGCAACCTGAGGCTGGCTTGCGTATTGTTTTGGCACAGGCGATGTGTAGTAGCGACAAGATGGATTGGATCGTACAAAAAGCGACCGAGCTTGGGGTCAGCGAAATTCTACCGGTACAGGCTCAGCGAAGCGTTGCTAAGCTTTCCGGCACTCGCGCGGAAAAACGCACCGAACATTGGCGTAGCGTAGCGATCTCTGCTTGTGAACAATGTGGGCGCAACACCCTTCCTCTTATCCATGCTCCTCAAGAGTTAGAGAGTTGGCTAATGAGCATGCGTGCCGCTTCTAGTGCCAAATTTATTTTATTGCCAGGCGGCGCAACGCAACTACGCACACAAACCAAGCCGACCCTCAGCGTTACGCTGCTGATTGGCCCAGAAGGTGGCTTCACTCCCGACGAAGCGAATGTTGCCCAACAAATGGATTTCTCGCCTATCTTGCTTGGCCCTCGTGTGCTGCGAACCGAAACCGCAGCGCTCGCGGCAGTCAGCGCTGTGCAAACCCTATGGGGAGATTTTGCATGACCCTTCCCTACCAATAATGTATATGCGCACCGCTACTAAGATTTGGCTGATAACTTTAGCCCTGCTTTTAGCAATTACAGGAACGTATTTGTATCAGCGACCTGCTGAGCAACAAATCCGAATTTCTAGCAACCCATGGATTGGCTTTACCCCCTTTATTTATGCCCAAGAAAAGGGTTGGCTGAATGTCACACCGTTCCGTTTTTCATGGCTTGTTGACCTCACTGAGAATGCTCGTTTGTATGAGGGGGGATTCACCAAGGGCTTTACTGCCACGCAGTATGAACTTTTGCACTTCAATAACTATCAGCACATCACGCCGATCTTTTTAATTGATCGCTCAGCGGGTGCTGATGGGATTTTGTCCAACCGCCCACTCAATGAGTTACGAAACATGCACAGTGAGATTTTAGTTTATCTTGAGTTGGGCTCGCTCAATCAAGATTTATTCAGTGCTTTCGTGAAAGAAAATAAACTAGAAGGTCTCTCGTTCACTTTTCGAAATAGTGCACAAAAAACCATAAGCCAGCTTGATGTGAAAGGACCGCCGACCATCATCATTTCTTATGCGCCCTATATGACCGATCTGCTCAAGCACGGCTTTATGACTGTCGCATCAACCCAAACCCTGAAATCAATCTTTGTGATCGACGCGCTTTTTATTGATGAAAATATTATTAAAGGCAGAGAGGATGATTTGCAGAGGTTACGCAATATATTCGATCTTGCACGCAACCGTTTAGCCGCTGATCCGCATGAGTTTTATAACGTGATTCGGAGTTACTTGGAAGGGCAAACATTTGAAGAATTTATGGCATCGGTGCCGCAGATAGAGTGGCTAAATCGAGCTGACCCCGCGCCTTATGTTCAACAGTTTAAACAACAAAACATCGCTACCCACCGAATGTTGCAGTAAATACTTAGCGCAACAAGCTCGCTTGCACTAAATCGCTGGGCGTATCCAAATCAAAGAAACTTCGCAATTGCGGGTCTACCTCTCGCAGTGAATCTGCTTCAACATAAAGCGTATCAAGCTTTTCTAACACACTGCGCAAACTATGCTTTGCAGTAGGATCTTGCAATACAGCACGAATTTGCTCGCTAGCGTTTTTATTGTAGAAAGCCGCCATCGGTTGCGGGTGCTCTTGCACCCTCGGCACGACAGCCTGATGATGATGCTGACGTTGCGCGGCGAGATATTCGACCATTTCAATGGTGATGAAAGGCATGTCGCAAGCGACCAAAAAAATCCAAGGGGTAGGGGCAGCCTCTAATGCCACTAGCAACCCCGCTAAGGGGCCGCGATACTTAAGATCATCAAAAATTTGGCGCTGTGAAATTTCCGAGCGCAACTCACGCACACTGACAAATGTTTCCGCAAAACAAGGTTGCAATATGCTCAATACGTTTTGCAAAAGCGTCTGCTCACCGAATCTTAAACTCGCTTTGTCTTGCCCCATGCGGCTCGATTGACCACCCGCGAGAATGATCGCCGTGCAATCTGCAATCATCTGCGTTCGAGCATAAATTGCACAATGCCTTGAATATCTTCAAGACCAAAGTGCGGCAGTGTGGGATAAATTTCGTCCATATCCGTCACGATGGCAATCAAGCCATCTTCGATAGCACAGCGTGGTGGCTTGCCACACTCACGCCGCATTACTTCGATTTTTGCCCCGCCCTCTAGCGAGAAACCTTCGGCAAGCACAAGCTCTGCTTCTCCCATAAAACGTTGCGCCAAAGCCGTGGGTGACTTCTCCTCAGTCAGGTCGGCAATTAATTGCAACTGATCTCCCGTCACCAGCATGCTCATCGCCGCACCTGCCGCTTTGTAGCGATGACTATCTTTGCCCGGTGTATCGAGTTGCACTTGATGGTGGGCATGTTTGATGGTGGCAACCTTGATGCCGCGCGTTGTTAGTTCGCGGATAAGTTTCTCTACCAGCGTGGTTTTACCGGAACTTGAGTGCCCGACGATGGAAATAACTAAATTCATAAAAATCTTTTTAAAGTGTCACGAGCGAAGGTAAGACAAGGAGAAAGGCGGCGAGAAACCGGAATGTATTTTTCATACATGAGGATTTCGAGCTGTCTTTCGACACCGTATTGCCAAGCGCAGTAGCTGTAAAAAGGTTTTTTCATGGGTGAGGAACAACCCATGATTGGCCCTGCGGCGTAGTCTCTTTTTTCCAAATCGGTACACGCTGTTTTAATTCGTCGATCATCCAATGGCAGGCCTCAAGTGCAGCAACACGATGCTCAGCACCCGCCGCGATAAACACAATATTGTCGCCGCCGGTCACAGTGCCAATACGATGCACAATGCGCGCATCCAGCAATTTATATTTTTCAATCGCATCGCTTCGCAGCTTTTGCATCTCGGAGAGAGCCATCGGCCCATAGGCATCAAAGCTGATTTCAGCTACTTCGCGCCCTTCAGAAAAATCTCGCGCGCACCCTAAAAACGTGCCGATGCCACCCATGCGTTTTGATCTACCTTTCAAGGCGGCAATTTCTTCATCCTGCGAAAAGTCTTCCAGTTGAATGCGAACCGCTTCCTTCATTTCAACCCCCAGAAAACTTAGCCATGAAGGCCACTTCTGCACCGTCATTTAGTGGCAAAGCCATATCGCGAGCATGTTCGCCATCCACCGCCATCATGCTTACCAACTCAAACGCTTGCGGATATTTAGACGCACATGCGTCACGCAAATCCTGCAACTTCATGCCCATACGATATTCGATTTGTAGCGCGTTGCTACCCACACGATCCGCCACCGGCCCAAAAAATAACACCTTGATCATTTACTGTCTCCGCGCTTCCACGCTCCACTCTTGCCGCCACGTTTTTCTTCCAGTTGCACATTCTCTATACGCATGCCGCGATCAATCGCTTTGCACATATCGTAGATCGTGAGCAACGCCACATTAGCCGCACACAAGGCTTCCATTTCTACCCCAGTCTGCCCTACACAGGTAGCGCTGGCGATCACTTTGATGCCAACGCAGCCTTCTGCATCGGGTTCGACTATCTCGCTAAAATTGACATCTACACCCGACAACATAATGGTGTGACACATCGGAATAATATCTGGCGTACGCTTGGCGGCCATCACGGCACCCACATCGGCCACCGTCAACACATCGCCCTTGGCAATCTTGCCGGCACGAATACGCTCCAAAGTGGCCAGTTGCATACGCAACACACCGCTGGCGATGGCAACGCGTGTCGTCTCGGATTTTGCAGAAACATCGACCATGCGCGCTCGGCCGGTTTCAGAAAAGTGGGTCAAATCATTCATTGCGAATCCTAAATATATTTGCGCGCAAGTTTAACAGACAACGATTGCCTAGTTGAGAATGCCCAGTTGGGTGATGGTATAGTGATTGTAAGGAAACCATTCTTGTTGTGTGACTCATGAACGATCATCAATTACTACGCTATAGCCGCCACATTTTGCTGGAAGAGATTGGCATCGAAGGGCAGCAACTCCTTCTCAACTCCAACGCACTCATCATCGGCTTGGGCGGCTTGGGCTCACCAGTGGCGCTGTATCTTGCGGCCAGTGGCGTTGGCAAACTCACACTATGCGATCACGATGCAGTCGATTTCAGCAATCTACAGCGCCAAATTATTCATCGCACATCGACTGTGGGTCAGCCGAAAGTTAAATCAGCCTGCGCCACCTTGCACGACATCAACCCAGACATTGAATGTGTTGCGCTACCGATTCGTGCTGATGAAAATCAGCTCACTGAATTAATCGCCCAAGCAGATGTGGTACTAGATTGCAGCGACAACTTTGACACACGCTATGCTGTGAATCGCGTTTGCTTAGCGTTACATAAGCCTCTTGTCTCCGGTGCCGCGGTTCAGTTTCATGGACAGATTTCGGTTTACGATTTCCGCAAAGAAAACGTGCCCTGTTACAACTGCTTATTTCCGGAAGACCTAATCAGTGCAGAATTACGTTGCGCCACTACCGGCGTATTCGCACCACTTGTTGGCATCATCGGCACCATGCAAGCCGCGGAAGCGCTCAAGTTACTGATGGCAATTGATCAAGGACTGAATGGTCGATTGATTAACCTCAATGCGCTCGACATGAACATTCTGCAAACCCGATCGAGTCGCGACCCGACTTGTTCTGTTTGCGGCACAAAAAAATAGACCGACTTACGCCGGTCTATTTTTTATTTGCTTAAAGCCTGAATTACTTCTTAGTGCCGTTTACAACAGCTTTCAGAGTAGCGCCTGCCTTGAATGCTGGCTGCTTAGAAGCTTTGATCTTCAGCTCAGCGCCTGTCTTTGGATTGCGGCCTGTACGAGCAGCGCGCTTACGCACTTCAAATGTACCAAAACCAACGAGAGCAAGCTTGTCGCCTTTTTTCAGAACACCAGTGATAATTTCGAGTAGGCCTGCAATGTTGCGGTCAGCATCAGCTTTAGTGCTGTCTGTCTTTTTTGCCAATGCTTCGATAAGTTCTTTACGATTCATGTGTTATCCCCTGTAGGTGGTTTGTGAATTAGTACTGCGGTCGTGATTGTTGTTGATATTTTGTTTGCTGGCAAGGGGTTTGAAGCCTTTAATTATTTTTTATTGTCGCCCGTATTAATTGCTAAATACCTTCGCCGTTGCTTCACAAAGCCAATATTCACACCCTACTCGCCACAGCCAGCCTCTTTGAAAAAAACACCTAACTCAATGTTTATATTGTGCATTTATAACTCCCTGCGTTAGCCAGGAGCAGGCTAAGGCTATCAATATCGTATTCAACCAGTTGGCCAAACTCAGTAGCCATCTATCATTAGAGTCGCCGAAACCTCCTACGTTAAACAATAACAACGTCGGCACAAGCAACAACTTCGATTCTTGATAGGCGTGAATTAATGGGGCATTATGATCCGCATCTTAGCTAAGAGTTGCGATCTGACTATGGGACTATTTGATTGGTTTAGTGCGTTGTCCAAAGGCGACGAAAAGTCGGCTCAAATTCCAACTCCAAAGCCGCAACTCGGAGCAGTTAAAGAAACTGCTGTGATTGAAGGTTTAGATTTCGTTGCCGCTATTGAAGCCCATCGAAAATGGAAAGAACGTTTGGCTGATTATGTCACTGGGACATCTACTGAAGCCTTGGATCATTCCGTAATTTGCCGCGATGACCAGTGTGCCTTGGGCAAATGGATTTATAGCTCTGGTGCCACCTTCACTGGTCACCTCCCGCTATTTCATCAACTCAAAGCGAAACATGCTCAGTTCCACATTTCAGCGGCCCAAGTGGTTGAACATGTCCAACATGATCAGAAAGATTCGGCCATCTCTTTATTAATGGAAGGTGATTTCGCAAAAAACTCGCGCGACGTTCAGTCACTGCTATCTAAGCTTTACATGGAGATGAGAGGGCAGTAAATCAAACTCTGTTTGACGAAATTGGTGCGCCCGATTGGATTTGAACCAACGACCAGCCTTCGGAGGGCTGAAAATCACTGCGCATGTGCAGCGATTTCAACAGAGTCCAGTTGTCTCCAATAGACATTAATAATATGTATCAACAAGTTAGTTTTTTCGACTGGACGCAATAATGTGACATAACACACCTCCCAACACCTAATATTCATAATAGCTGTCACAAATCACTCACAAAAACCTATTCCGCAAAATTGAGTAACGCTCTTCCAAACTAAAATTTCCACTTGCAACTATTGTAAACCTAAATTATTATTTTCACGTGGTTCGGGTTCGCAGCTAACCCAACCAAACTTTAAGCACGCTCAAGCTTCTTCAGTTGGGTGACACGTTGGAGGTTCATGCCTTCAAAAGACGTTTCGAATAACTCGGAACGCAACCCCTAGGGACAAAAACGCTCTAAATTCCTGTCCGTTACCTTAGTGATTCTAAACCAATAAGTCCCCCAACTTAACCCACCTCGGGTATTTATTTATTCGCAAAAACTTTGCGAATCCTCTGCCCATTCAGGGCCAAACCCGCCGTTTTTCTTAATGATTCGCCTGCTATGGCTAATCTTTTCAAACTCCTTGCGGCAGGAGAATTTATTTGTCATTTTTTGGAGATTTCTATGGCGATTATTTCACCTGTTGCACTGTTTTCACACAATGATGCGCCAAAATCGGCGCTCACAAAATTAATGAGCAGCATTGACCCTCAATATCAACTCACACTGAAAAAATTAATTCACGTTTTACATGCACCAATTGACTCCCCCAGAGTCACTGACGTTCTTAAAGGAGCAACACTCTGCATTGACGCATTCGGAAAAACTCTCGCGGCACCAAATGCAGATTTCAAAAAAATATGGCTAGATATTCAGAGTGTTTCAAATCTATTAGTGGATGTAAGCGATGAGTTGGAGCAACCTCTTCAACGAAGACTAACTAAATATGCGCCATGGGCAGTTTGTATGACTGTTGCACAGAAGCAGATCCCAAAAGTCTTTCTTGAGGCAGCAGGTGTTGAAATTGCCCTATCGTTTGCAACCGGAAAGCCTTTTCCTAATGCATACGCAAACAATCTGCGGCGCGAGCTGAGCAATGAAGCTGCACTCGACACTTCAAATTCTCAAGAAACAACTTCATCCAACCAATACACGTTTAGCAAACACTTTGAAAAAGCGCTTAGAAACGCTCAACTTATTTTCGAGGATGCTTCCGCACGCAGCAGCCTACTTGTGCCACCAACGCAGGAATCATTTGAATCTAGAGCAAGGCACTATTTATTGCGTAATCAAACATACGCACAACCCAATCACCGTCGTGCAGTTCTCGACCATCATTGTCAAAGCAAATCTCAAATCATTCAGTCGGCATTTGAGTTACGAAGCAAGGCCGAAAACAATGATGACACTGCAATTATCACAATTCTTGCTCTGTGCATCGGGATTTCTCCCGCACTTGTAATGCAAATGCCACTGGCGCTTCACGCAGCTGATGACTGGCTTCTCGTAATCGATGTAGAGGCTGGATTAATCAAAACTAATATTGACTCTCTTTTCCCTCAGTCAGCAACTCCCACCACAGACTCGCTTTCATTGCACCATTCTGCGAATAAGATCGTCATCAAACCGATACCAGCGTTTGTACAATGCTTGCTTACCAAAAGATTAAGTAAAACACCTAGCGCTCAATCAATTGGCCAGTTACTACCTGCTGCCATTACCTCAGGAAAGATTTTTACCTCGGATCAATCCGAACAGGGTATCTCACCGTCAACCAGACGCTTTCTAAATTCGGCAGCGCCATTCGCAATTCAACTGGGTACCAATAGGCTTGTTGCTGCGACAATCACAAATGATTTTTCTGTGATCCCCGGTTCCAAACCTTACTATTCGTTAGTTGCACGCGAAGAAATTTGGGCTGGTTGCTCATCACTTTTTGATTCTCTTGGCTGGGGGGCACCAATGCCAATTGAACCCGGCCTGCCGGTCGGATCATTGGTGGTGGCTACACAACACTCGGTAAAGTCTCTTTTTGAGTGGATGTGTAAAGAAGTATCTAACTCCATGCCAGGCAGACGGTATAGCTTCCTTTCATTGGTTGAGCATCACAATATGTTTGCTAAATATTGTGCATCGTTAACCATACTAAGTTTGGGAAGTCGTCAGGCAAAGCAACTAAGATTTAACGCCACCGGACTTCATGAAGAGTTTGCGTTTACCTCTGTCTTTGACAAGCGAACTGGTCAATTTCCAGGCGCACTACCAGTTCCTATTAATGCTGTTCTATCTGAACAACTTAGATTTTGGCGAGCTCATTGCTCAGCGCTTGATAGCCGTCTTGAAAAAATTGGGCTTGATGAAAACACTCAGCTTCGAAGCCACATTCGCCAAATCCTCAATTGCTCAAATGTGCATTTGTTTTTTGGCATCTCAACAAATGGAAAACCATTCCCCCTTGGCTCTTCTGACTTAACGGAATGGTGGCCGGATAGGCTTCGACTAAACGCGAATTTCTCTCGTTCGTTTTGGCAGCACGAACTACATCTATATGGGCTGAAAAGTTCGATTATTGATTTATTTGTTCGCCACCAACTTATCGGGGCGGAATCACATACTTCCACCACACATTTCGCACTCACGAACTACTTCAATCAAATCGTTCAAGCTCAAGAAAAGATTCTATCCGACATGAATATCACATCACTCTCAGGCTTAGCCAAAAAATAAAGGTTAGACATGGACATCCAAATTATTTCAAACGCGTACTTAAAGCCTGAGCCACCCCTTCGCGTTAGGCGTGATCTTGTTGGCAGGGCACATTTCCGTACCTTAAATGTTGCCTCAGCAAATGCTACGAGATTCGAAACTTTTCAAACAAAGCTTTCAAATGGGTCTTTAATTTTTAATACGCCATCATCTCGTTTCGCAGCGTGCTTAATTGCATTTGATGGTATTAGCACCATGCATGATTTGACTGGGTCATTGCAAAATGCAGAACACTTATATTTGTGGCACGAAAATATTTGTCTTGAGTTCGAAGGTGTTGACCGCCGCATCAACAGACGGTTTCTAAGTTCCTTCACAAAGCGTGCATGGTGCACTCCATTTCACCTACCGCTAAACGTTAGCGACACCTTAGAGAAACTTGAGGATGCGCTGAAAAACTTGTATTCATCAGAAGCGCCATCAGCAATTGACCAACTGTTCGCTGACGCGCACGCATATTTATCAACTCATCTTCCAGGACCACTTTTCGCTCATTGCACCAATACGATTCCGCTCGCCGCAATTCCGCGAAGTGCCTTGGCACGCCAGGAATCGCAACAATCTCTAGCAACTTTTAATGATGATCAGCAAAACCATGTGGGTTTTGCACTTGCACTTGATGGTTATTTTTCTCCAGCCGGTCGTGATCAAAACTCAATTCTCGTTGATCAAGTTGTTGTCATTTGTCATTGCAAAAATTCTGTTGCTGATGACCTTGATAAGTCTAGGATGCTCAAAGAGTGCCACCTACCCCCATGAGGGCTGATGAACCCAAGCCTGTTAACACGGCTGGTGTGATCTGATTTGCAGGATTGAGAACAACTAGATTGCTTTGCTCTTCTGGTTGAACATCAAACTTCGCCGCTTGCTTACTACCCGGAAAGAACTTCTTGTACTCGAATGTCCCTGCGGCAATTTCTGCCTCGATTCGATCCAACACTTTTTGTACTTTCTTGCGATTCGCAGCGTTGTCCTCTAGCGCAGTTTGTTCGCGGCAGCGTGTTGCTTTGTAATAGAAGTCGATGATTAGACTGTTGTCTCTTTTGCGCGCCTGAATACTAGCCATTGCACACCTCACCGTTCGCCATTGGGATTGCAAAGGCACTGGCTGACTTCGCCATGTCACGCTCGATATGCTCCCAGATATACAGAATCTTGCGGCCGCCGAATGGACGGATATAGTGAATTCCTTCAATCAATACGCTGTCCTTTAGTCGCTCACGAATAGTCCGTGGGTCGTAATGGATACGCGCTGACAGAGCATCTGTTGTTAAGTAAGTTTGGTTCATATTTGAATCTCCTATAGTTAATTATGAAATACGTTCGAATTAATTTACTTCCGAACGTAAATATATATTAACACACATCACGGTAAATGCAAATATAAATTTACATCTGTTATCATAAGCGCATTATGATCAGGTATAAATTACAAGAGTTAATTGCTGAAAAGCAATTCAAAGAAGGGCATAGAGTCACTTTGACTGAGTTAACTGAAGTGACGGGTATTAACAGGGTTACACTATCCAAGCTCGTAAACCATAGGGGCTATAGCACCGTTACCGATAATATAGACCGACTCTGTAAGTTCTTTAATTGCAAAGTTGAAGACTTAATCGAATACGTTCCTGATGAAACGTACTCACCTAAATGAGCGTTCACAGACGCATAAGCCCGCTTTCCTAACAGATATTTTGCCCTAGGTGAAATTTTGTAATCACAGATTGCAATAAAACAGAACGGCCTAGCTACATTAGCTAGGCCGTTTTACTTTGGGTTGTAGAACCCGTTCTTATGCTGACAACCATCGGCGACTGGATTTAGCCAACGACGTATACCAAGTGGTTTCGTAGTTTGTTGTTGAATCAGGCGCCGAGAGTGAGTGGCAAAAATGTAAACGAGGGAAGGGTTATGTGCCCGACAACACCGAGTTGAATAGTCACCACGGGCTGAGGTCAATAATCTCGCGATTTCCAAAATTGAAATTTTGCGTAGTCACCAAACGGTCACCATTTAGTCACCAAAAAGTCACCAAGATATTCCCATGTTTTTGATTGACCACAGCTCACCTGAGTACAGGTCAAAGGAAGCATCACTCGGAAAAGAAAAGTTTGGGGAAACGAGTTTCAATTTTGAAAATTTTAGTTAGCATAAAATCACGCTAACTCATTGATTTGGTACGCTCGGCGGGATTCGAACCCACCACCTCAGCCTTCGGAGGGCTGCACTCTATCCAAATGAGCTACGAGCGTATATGTGATATGGTCACAAAAATACAAAGTGAAGCTATGGTCATTTTAACTCACGATTTTAAAATGACTACAGCCTTCGGAGGGCTGTACTCTATCCAGCTGAGCTACGGGCGCATAAACGGCGCGCAGTATAGCTTTTTTTGTGGATCGCTTCGCTGCCCCCTGTGAAAAATGCTATCTTTTGCCAATATGAAATTTGCCAACCCCGCTTCCGACAATATTTGCCAGCTCCTGCAGCGAGTTCGCACCATCGCAGTTGTCGGCCTGTCGCCGCAAGCAGCACGCCCAAGCTTCCAAGTGGCCAAAGCAATGCAGGCCTTTGGCTATCGTATTATTCCCGTACGTCCTCTCGTTTCTGAGGTGTTGGGAGAACGAGCTTTTGCTGACCTCGATAGCCTGCCCGAATTACCTGATTTGGTTGACGTGTTTCGCGCCTCTGAGCATGTGCCGGAAATTGTAGAAAGTTGCATTAAGCTCGGCATTAAGAATCTATGGTTACAAGATGGTGTAATACACGAAGCGGCTGCTTTGCGCGCGCAGCAGGCCGGCATAACTGTGGTTATGGATCGCTGTGTTTTCCGTGATTACACGCAGTTGTGCCGCCCTTGAACAGTTGAACGTATAATCGCCGACGATTTTCATCACCTTCAATTTGAGATGACACTTAAATTTACCAAAATGCATGGCGCGGGTAACGATTTTGTCGTTATTGATGGCGTTCGTCAGCAGGTACATCTCACCCCTGAACAGTTACGTTTTATTGCCAACCGTCATTTCGGAATTGGTTGCGATCAAATCTTACTGGTCGAAAAATGCCAAAATCCCGCAGTAGATTTCCGCTATCGCATTTTTAATGCTGATGGCGGCGAGGTGGAGCAATGTGGCAACGGTGCACGTTGCTTTGTTCGCTTCGTTCATGAAAAAAAACTCACCTCAAAACGCTCCATCGTTGTTGAAACTAAAAGCGGTTTAATCTCTCCTCGTTTGGCAGATGATGGCCGCGTTACTGTTGATATGAGTGCCCCAGTTATTGAGCCCGCTCGTATCCCCTTTGATAGCGATAGTGACGCGCCTGCACAACTGCTTGAGATCAATGGCACGATGATTGAGATTGGTGCCGTGTCGATGGGCAATCCCCACGCCGTACAAATCGTTGCCGATGTGGACACTGCGCCCATTAGCACACAGGGGCCGCTGATTGAAAATCATCCGCGTTTTCCCAAGCGCGTGAATGCTGGTTTTATGCAGATCATAGATCGTAGCCACATTAAACTACGGGTGTTTGAGCGTGGCGCAGGCGAAACGCTATCCTGCGGGACGGGGGCTTGTGCCGCTGTTGTTTCTGGCATTCGTCGCGGTCTGTTGGATGAAACCGTGCATGTAGCCACGCGTGGTGGAAACTTAACGATCTCTTGGGCTGGGGGGCAAAGCTCTGTTCTAATGACTGGCCCGGCAATTAGTGTATTTGATGGTGAAATTAATTTATAAAAGGCAAACATGAAAGCTGAAGACGTCGCACATTACTTACAAAGCAATCCTGATTTTTTTGAAACTTATGCACAAATGTTGTCTGAAGTCGCGATTCCGCATCCCTACGGTGGTCGCACAATTTCTCTCAGCGAGAGACAAATGCTCACGCTGCGCGAGCGTGTCAAAGAACTCGAAAAGAAACTGCACGAGTTGATTGAGTACGCCAAAGAAAATGATGGGCTTCAAGAAAAGCTTCATCAATTCACCTTAGCTTTATTTAACGCTCACGATTTACAAACGCTGCAAAGCGTAACCTTGCGCAACTTGCGCGATATTTTTTCAGTCCCTCACGCGGCGATTCATTTGTGGAAAGAGCATCCTCCTAGCGTTGAGATACTTGCCTTTGCTGATCAAAACATCAAACCTGTATGCGGACACCAAGCGGTGTTGGACACCGCAACATGGTTCGGTGAAATGGGCACTCACTTGCGCTCATTCGCCTACATGCCCTTACGTGGCGGCAATCAAACGATTGGCATGCTAATTATTGCGAGTGAAGACGAGCAACGCTTCTATCCCGAGATGGGCACCGTGATTTTGCAGCGTATTTCGGATTTTGTTAGTGCTTCTTTGCGTCAACATCTTTAGAAATGACTCATGTCAGCATTACAAACGCTGATCTTCTCACTGGTTATCTCGCCTATTTAAATAGCGAGCGCAATTATTCTCCGCTAACGGCGGAGAACTATGCGCGTGACATTCGGCGCTTGTTCTCCCTCGCTGCCGCAACACCTCTTGCTGATCTCAAAAGTCATCATATTCGCCGTTTCGTTGCCCAACTTCATAGCGGTGGCTTAGGTGGTCGCTCTTTGGCCCGTATTCTTTCTGCGTGGCGAGGTTTTTATACTTACTTAATACGCGATCACCACTACCAAGCGAATCCCTGTATGGGTTTGCGCGCGCCCAAAGCACCGAAGTCTTTACCCCATGCACTCTCTCCAGATGATGCCGTGAGGTTAGTTAATTTAACTACCGATTCCGTGTGGGACCTGCGCGACAAGGCCATGTTTGAACTTCTTTATTCCTCTGGTTTACGTTTGGCAGAATTAGTCAGCCTTGACCCGATTGATCTAGATCTGTCAGATGCCTCCGTACGCGTAACCGGCAAAGGAAATAAAACACGAATCGTACCGTTAGGAAGTCACGCAATTATTGCACTTGAGACTTGGCTTGTAGCGCGAGAAAGTCTCGCCCAGCCACAGGAGCCCGCTTTATTTGTTGGTAAAAAAGGCTCGCGTATTTCGCCGCGAACCGTACAGCTACATTTGCGTCAATGGGGAATCAAGCAAGGCATTGCAACTGGCGTACATCCGCATTTGTTGCGTCACTCTTTTGCGACTCATGTATTGCAATCTTCCGGCGATCTGCGTGCTGTGCAAGAGATGTTAGGGCACGCTAGCATTTCAACCACGCAGGTTTATACCCACCTCGATTTTCAATATCTCTCAAAAATTTATGACGGGGCACATCCTCGCGCCAAGAAGAAACAATGACTAATACCAAACCTAAAACTCACTCCACTCCACATCGCAGCTCTCAAGGCGGACGTGATTTTCGTAAGCGTACCCAGCGCCCTCAAGCGCAACCTTCTGCCCCACGCGATTCCGCAAAGGCTGAAGTTGGCTCAGCCTCTGCTCAGCCAGCTATTTTTCTACATGAGGGCCGTGAGAAATCATTGTTGCGCCATCACCCATGGGTATTTTCTGGTGCAGTTGCACGCATCGATGGTGCACCTAACAATGGCGACACCATTGCAATTAAAGATGCGCATGGAAACTTTGTCGCTTGGGCCGCCTTCAACGCCGCCTCACAAATCACCGCCCGCATATGGTCTTGGCAAGCATCAGAAGCCATTGATGCTGACTTTTTCCAACGCCGTATTTCTGCCGCTTTAACCAGCCGCTTTAAACTCGGTTTAAATCGCGATAGCAATGGTATGCGTCTCATTCATGCTGAGTCAGATGGCTTGCCCGGTTTGGTGGTTGATCAATATATGGATGTCTTGGTAATGCAAATTAGCAGCGCAGGCGTTGAACGTTGGCGCGACACAATCGCCGATGTTCTGCAAACGCTTTGCTACCCTGCTTGCATTTATGAGCGTTCAGATTCTGATTCGCGCACCCTTGAGGGGTTAGAAGTTCGCAACGGCGTTTTACGTGGCGCATTGCCTCCTGCTATCGTTGTGAATGAACATGGTTTGCGCTTTGCTGTTGATGTTGCCGCAGGGCAAAAAACTGGCTTTTATCTCGATCAGCGCGATAACCGTGAATTAACGGGCAAGATGGCGGAGGGTAAATCCGTGCTTAATTGCTTTTGCTACACCGGTGGCTTTTCACTTTATGCACTCCGCGGCGGGGCAACTTCAGTGCTGTCGATTGACGCCTCACAAGAAGCACTGGAGCTCGCTCAAAATAACATTGTTTTGAATAACCTCGATGCCTCACGCGCCGAATGGCAATGTGACGATGTATTTCTAGCTTTGCGCAAACTGCGCGATCAAAATCGAAAATTTGATTTGATTATTCTCGACCCACCGAAGTTTGCCCCTACCGCTGCTTTTGCTGAAAAGGCCGCGCGTGGTTACAAAGACATCAATCTGCTCGGCTTTAAATTACTGAACCCAGGTGGCTTGCTTTTTACCTACTCTTGTTCTGGCGGCATCAACGACGAGTTGTTTCAAAAGATTATCGCCGGTGCGGCACTTGATGCCGGGGTAAATGCACAGATCGTGCACAAACTTCATGCAACACCGGATCATCCGGTGTTGCTCAGTTTTCCTGAGGGGGCATACTTGAAAGGGTTGGTTTTGAAACTATGCGAATAGAAGGCGAAATTACATCTTAATGGTTTCAAGCCCTGCTTTTTCCCAAGCGTTGGTACCACCACTGACATTGTTCACATTGGTATATCCAGCTTCCTGCAACATCGAAACAGCTCTCGCAGAACGATTACCCGAGCGGCATATCACCACCACAGGTTTATCTTTGTAAGCTTCGATTTCTTTTAAACGATCGCTAAGTTGGCCTAATGGAATCAACTGCGCATTCACCGCGTGCACCGCTTTGTATTCCTCTGGCTCACGCACATCTAGTAGCAACGCGCCTTGTTTATTCATGTTTTGTGCAACCTTCACATCAACCGCAGGAACGCTCATCGCCTGCAATTGCTGTGCAGCAAAAACTACGCCTAGAATAATTGCAATTGCCCAATATATTTTGTTGGATTTCACTCTTGGCTCTCTCTTACGCTAATTGAAATGCAGGAAAACCACTTTGTGCCCAAGCAATCATGCCACCACGCAAGTTGTACACATTCGAGAAACCGTTTTGCTGCAAGAACATACAAGCCTGCGCAGAGCGCGCACCGCTACGGCAAACGATCACCATTTTTTCTTCGCGGGAAAAGTCTTGCACTTTCGCGGGTAGTGTCGCCAAGGGATGCGCCTCTGCTTTAGGAACGGTACCCATGGCAATCTCCTCCATTTGACGCACATCAATCACGCGCATCGCATGATCTGCTTCGTTAACCCACTCGGAAAACTGTTTTGCATCTACTTCTTTGATTGAACTCGCAAACATAATGAAGCTCCAGAAAAATTGAATGGCGCGCATATTAGCAGAATCTAATATTGTGACAAGTGGTCGATTTATACCCTCAATCGGGTGATTGTTTTGTTCAACCGTGTAAGGCAGGATGCTGGCCACTTTTTACCGCACCGAGTTACCGCCATGAATGATTACATTTTTTTCGATGTTCGCCTGCAAACCAAATTTGTTGAATTTGTCGAAGGGCATGGCATTGCCTGCGAATTAAGTGACGACCCGCTCGGCTTCGTGGTCGCCATTCCCGAAGATATTGGCGATGAGCTTGATGATGAAATTGAAGCGCGCTACGCCGAATTAGAACAGGAACAAAAAGAATTACTCTCTCACGAAGCGGGTGGCTTCCAACAGCTCGCTGGAATTGCTTTCCATATGCCCAACGGCGAGGCACGTATGGTGCCCGTGCCAACTGAACTCGCCAATCGCCTGCTTTCAGTGGCTAGCTTAGAAGAAATTCAAAAGCTCTTTGATTCAGTCGCCCATCACGCGCTCATCGAAGATCACCGCACCTTATGCCAAGTGCTGCACGAAGAACCAGAAATTGCAGGTTAAGCCGCGCGCGCGCTATCCACGTTAATTTGTAGCCACCACTCCAACAACGCCAAGTGCCACAGCTTGTTGCCTTGAATGCGCGTTAGATGAACCTCCGGTTCGGCCAGCAACTTTTCCACGTACTCGCGTCGATACAGACCACGCTTAAGGCAAGCCTCTGAATTCAATATCGCGCGCATTTTTTCTAAAAATTCACCTCGTACATATTTCAACGCGGGCACAGGGAAATAACCCTTGGGTCTGTCTATCACCGCATCAGGAATCACTCCTCGCGCCAACGCCTTCAACGGAAACTTACCGCCCTCTTTTAACTTAAGCGAGGCTGGCATACGCGCTGCCAACTCCACCAACTCATGGTCAATAAACGGTACACGCGCCTCTAAGCCCCACGCCATCGTCATGTTATCCACACGTTTCACTGGATCATCCACCATCAGCGCCGTCACATCCATGCGCAGCACTTGGTCGAGAAATTCGTCTGCATTGGTTTTTTGTAGCTGCTCGCTCACCCACGCCGAAGTCACATCCTCTACCGCGTAAGCATCGGTCATCATCTCCAGATACTCGGCGTGATCGCGGTCAAAATAATGCTGTGAGAATTTTTCTAGCGGAGTGCCCTCTGCCTCCTCCATGCGCGGATACCAGAAGTAACCACCGAATACCTCATCCGCGCCCTGCCCCGCCAACACCACTTTTACCTCAGGCGCCACGCGCTGCCCCAACAAATAAAACGCCGTCACATCGTAGCTCGGCATCGGCTCAGACATTTGCGCGATGGCTTCAGGTAAATGCTTCAGCACATCGCTGTTCGCGAGTGCATATTTGTGATGTTTCGTTTTGAAGTGTTTGGCAACGATGTCGGAATATTCAAACTCATCAGCCAGCTCGCCCGCAACGGCCTCAAAACCAATCGAAAAGGTATTCAGATTATCGACATGATCGGCCAGCAGCCCCACCAACAAACTCGAATCGAGGCCACCAGAAAGCAACACGCCCACGGGCACGTCAGAGGCCAAACGATGGCGCTCAACCGCACGGCGCAACACATCGCGCGTCGCCACCAACCAATTTTCTTCAGTGAGCGCCACATCCGGACGGGTGGCATTGAGCTGCCAATAACAGCGTAACGTCACCTCTCCATCCGCTGTAAAGGTCATCGTATGCGCAGGCGGCAATTTCTTAATTCCTGCCAAAATCGTGCGTGGCGCAGGTACCACGCTATGTAAGGTGAAATGGTGATGCAGCGCAATCGGGTCAAGGCTGGTGTCAATGTCACCACCAGCGAGCAAAGACTGCATGGTGGATGCAAAGTGCAAATGTGCCCCGCTCAAGGCGTAATACATCGGTTTAATGCCGAGACGGTCGCGCGCTAAAAATAATGTTTTTGCCCTAAGGTCGTAAATGGCAAAAGCAAACATGCCGTAAAAGCGCTCAACGCAATGCTCACCCCAAGCGTGATAGGCCTTAAGGATCACTTCGCTATCGCCGGTGGAAAAAAACTCATAGCCCATCTCGATGAGCTCGGTGCGCAATTCTTTGTAGTTGTAGATCGTGCCGTTAAATACCAGCGCAAGATTTAAAACTTTGTCGAACATCGGCTGATCAGCGTGCGCCGTGAGATCAATGATCGCGAGACGGCGATGACCAAACGCTAAGGGGCCATCATGATAAAAACCCTCGTGGTCGGGGCCGCGCCTCGCAAGGCGTGAGGTCATCCGTTGCACAACCCCCAAATCAGGAGCTGCATAATCGAAACGCAATTCACCGCAAATGCCGCACATGCTTTACTCCAGTATCTTTCAGATACCAGATTATCGCCTATGGCAAACAAATTCGGCACTCCGTTTCAGGCCTGTTAGAAGAACTCCAAATTCGACCCGTCATCCTTTCTCTTGCTAAGCGCTTCAATTTCTTCTTTTGGCACGCCTTTAACCAATTCAAACTCAGAAAATATTTTGTGAATCCGCTCGGCGGTTTCCATAAAATCATGAGACAGCTTAACTGCTTGGCTAGCGACTTCAAGATTTTGAATCGAAGCGTTGCTTACTTCATGCATATCACCCGCAACTTTATTTCCTGATAGCGCCAGTTGGCGTGCGCTCTCTGCCATCTGGTTGGACATGCTCGTAACCTCTTTGCTGGTCTGCGTAATTTGCTGAAGCGCTTCAACACTGAGCTGCATTTTAGCTACGCCTTCATCGACTTCTGTCACCGCAAGGCCCATGGTGTTAACGGCATGGGTCGCCACCTCTTGCACCTTGCCGACAATATCAGTTATGCCCACTGTGCTTAAGCGGGTACTCTCGGCCAACTTGCGCACCTCGTCAGCCACGACGGCAAACCCTCGCCCTGATTCACCTGCACGAGCCGCCTCAATTGCCGCGTTCAACGCTAACAAGTTGGTTTGATCGGCTATCTTGCGAATGGTGCCAGTCACTTCACCAATTTTTTCAATGCTCGCCTTGAGTTCAGACATAATCTGGCTAGAATTATTCACGCTCTCAACCACGCGTCGATTGGCATCCATGCTGGCCGCCAATGTAGTGTTACAACTTTCTACCAGCCCTTGCGAATCCGATGCAGCACCTGCTGCGCGCTCCGAGCCATCCGCCACCTGTGATACAGACTGGCTAAAGTTGATGGTGACATCGACCACGCCGTCCACTTTCTCTTTTTGATTAGTAGAGAACATCGTAATTAGAGACATTTGTGCGTGCAGATCTGAGCTATTTTGCTGCAGCACCAGCACCGCTTCACGAATGTTATCCAGCATCACTTTGATGTTCACTTGCATCACTGCCAACGCATCATTCATGCCACCAAAGTCATCTCTTTCTGCGACCTTAATATCATCCGTGAGCACGCCCTCGGAAATTCGATTGAAGTGATGGATGGTGGTTGCCATCTGTTGATTGATGCGACGAATCCATAGATAACCCACTGCCGCCAACAACATTAAGCTGACAGCCGTTGCCGCAATACTTTGAATCACTTGCTGATAAAAGTGTTCCTCTGCATGTTGTTCACGAGCTTTCGCCTCAGTTTCAATGTGTTCACGCACTCCTTGAGCGCTCGCCTTAGCCTTCTCATAAAGCGCGTAGAATTTGGTTTCTAACGTTGCATTTACTCCGACAAAATTACTGGCTTTAAGAAAGTCACGCGCAGGGATTAACGCTTCGTTGATGTATTGATTAATATCAAACTCAAACGCCTCAAGCAATTTGGCATTAATTTCATCTTTAGGATGTTGTTCGATGACTGCTTTGAGCACATTTATTTCTTCAATTTTTTTGCTGATATTGTCTGTATGTCGGCTGAGCGGGTGATCATGCTGGTCGCCGTAGGAAAATCGAGAGTCATGTCTCAGCGACAAAACGGTGTGTTTGTAAGCTCCATCCATTAGCGAAAGGGTGCGCTCTATGGCCGCCAAGGGATAGGCTTCTTGCACATAAGCACTCGATAGATTCTCGTTACTATGCTTCAGATTGCTTAAACCAACCGTTACCGAGAGCGCCAACACAAATGTTGAAAACAGCACAGTTGCAATAATCTGCGCTTTAAGACTGGCTAAAAACCCCAAGGGATTACGTTTTTTCGGAATGGGTTTGTCGCTATTGATAAGCTCTTTATACAAAGTATCAGCACTGGCGATTTGCTCTTTGGTCGGCATTGAACGGACTGAGAGATAACCCGTGATCTCACCCTCTTTTCTGATCGGCACAACAAACGCCTCGACCCAGTAATAGTCTCCATTTTTTGCTCGGTTTTTAACAATGCCAGTCCACGGCCTGCCCTCTTTGAGGGTTTTCCACAAGTCTTCAAAGGCCTGCGGCGGCATATCTGGATGACGCACCATATTGTGGCTTTTCCCAATCAGTTCTTCACGACTAAAGCCACTGATATAGACAAAATCATCATTGGCAAAAGTGATCATTCCTTTGAGATCGGTTTTAGAAACCAAGTTTCGCCCATAGGGGAAATCGACTTGATTTGCGGTAATTGGCAGATTAATTTTCATTTTTATAGCCTGACAAGGTTCTCACGTAGTTTCTATCGGCACGTTGCCGAAAAACTTTAATTTGCACACCATTTTACTTCGGGATGCCCTTGGCTAATTTATCGGATAACCTTCACTATTGATCCCACGCCCGTGTTGCTAGATACTGCACACTATTCCACTGCGTTGAGTTTCTTTGACCATGCCCCAACCCACTACTCACCTGACCCCTGCTCATCACTCCACTGAATTCGTCACTTGGTTTCGTTCAGTTGCCCCTTACATCAATGCGTTTCGCGGCAAAACTTTTGTCGTAGCCTTTGGGGGCGAAGTTATTGCCGATGGCAAGTTTGTTGAACTCACCCATGACTTCAATTTGCTTGCCAGCCTTGGCGTGCACCTGGTGCTCGTGCATGGCGCACGACCGCAAATTGAGCAACACCTGTCGCGCAACGACATTTCTGATCACTATCACCAAGGCATACGCATGACCGATGCCGAGACCATGCAGTGCGTAAAAGAGGCGGTTGGGCGCACGCGTCTAGAAGTTGAAGCCTTGCTGTCGATGGGGCTAGCCAATTCACCGATGGCCAATGCTGACATTCGCGTCGCCGGTGGCAACTTCATCACCGCACAGCCGATGGGTGTAATCAATGGCGTTGATCTATTGCATACCGGTTGTGTTCGCAAAGTCGATGTAGCGGCGATTAAAGATCGTCTCGAATTCAACGAGGTCGTGTTGCTCTCACCGCTAGGTTATTCGCCTACCGGTGAAGTTTTCAACTTAACCTTGGAAGATGTCGCCACCACTACCGCGATCGCTCTGGATGCCGATAAGCTGATCTTCTTGATGGATACTGATGGCGTGATGGACAAACAAGGTGAGTTAATGCGCGAGCTAACCATTGCAACAGCCAATGAGGTGCTCTCAAGCAAACGTAAACTATCGGACGACATCGGGTTATTTTTGCCTTGTGCGGTACGCGCTTGCGAGGCCGGCGTTGCCCGTACTCACTTGATTAGCCGCCATCAAGATGGCTCTCTGTTGCAAGAATTATTTTCTGATGACGGCATCGGCAGCATGGTTGTAGAAAGCACGCTGAACACGATTCGCGATGCCACCATTGATGATGTAGGCGGTATTCTCAAACTGCTTGAGCCGCTGGAAGAGGAAGGTATTTTGGTGCGTCGCTCACGTGAATTGCTAGAGCGAGAAATCGAACGCTTCGTGGTGATGGAACACGACCATCGTATTATTGGGTGCGCTGCGCTATATCCTTTCCCCGATGAGAAAGCGGCCGAGTTAGCCTGCATGGCAGTGCATGCGCAATATCGTCGCCATGGTTATGGCGATGCATTGCTCAACCATATGAGTGTAGAGGCGAAAAATCAGCGCTTTAAAAAATTATTTGTGCTCACCACACGTACCGCGCATTGGTTTGTAGAGCGTGGCTTTAAAGAAGTCGAGCCGAGCCAGCTTCCGGCCGAGAAGAAAGCACTCTATAACTACCAACGTCGTTCAAAAGCGTTTATGAAAACGCTAAAATAGTTACATCAGTACTGTAGGTAGCATTGTGTCATCACCCTGTCACAATGACTTTTTATTATTAACCCCTTATGGAGTCTCAAAATGGCAAGAACAGTTCAGTGCGTAAAACTCGGTCGCGAAGCAGAGGGCCTAGATCGTCCAATGTATCCAGGACCTCTCGGACAACGGATATTCGACAATGTGTCGAAGGAAGCGTGGGCGGGGTGGATCAAGTTCCAAACCATGCTGGTGAACGAAAACCGTCTGAATCTAGCGGACGCTCAATCACGCAAGTTTTTAGCCGAGCAGATGGAGAAGTATTTCTTTGGCGGGCCAACAGCGGCCGTAGCAGGCTACGTTCCACCAGCACCTTAATCCATATACACCGTGGGTCGTACTTCAGTCCGACTTATCAGGTGAACTCCCCTACTCGTGTCGCTTAAAAAATGACTAAAAAATATCCTCCCCAAAATTTTATTAATCGCGAACTCGGGCTCTTAGAATTTAATCGGCGCGTACTCGCACAGGCAGAGAATCCCAACATTCCGCCACTGGAAAGACTCAAATACATTTGCATTGTGAGTAGCAATCTCGATGAATTTTTTGAGATTCGCGTGGCAGGACTAAAAGAACAAATCAAACTCGGTGTCGAAAGCAGTGGTCCAGATGGCATGGTTCCCCCAAGCATTCTCCGACGCGTACGTGATCAAGCGCATCAAATTATTGAAAAACAATATCTGATTTTTAATAAAGATCTGACACCCACTCTCGCGCAATGTGGTGTGCATTTCTTGCGGCGCACTCATTGGAACGAAGCGCAGAGCGCGTGGGTGAAAGATTATTTCTTGCGTGAAGTGATGCCGGTTCTCACACCGATTGGACTTGACCCGTCACATCCTTTTCCTCGTGTGCTGAATAAAAGTTTGAATTTTGCCGTGGAGCTGAGTGGCAAAGATGCCTTCGGCCGGAATTCTGCCAAAGCCATTGTGCAAGCGCCTCGTATGTTGCCACGGACCATTTTGATGCCGCCAGAAATTTCTGGCTGTGAATATGGATTTGTATTTTTGTCATCCATTCTGCACGCTCATGTGGGCGAATTATTTGCAGGCATGGAGGTCATGGGTTGTTTCCAATTCCGCGTCACCCGAAACAGTGATTTGTTTGTGGATGAGGAAGAGGTTAAAAATTTACGCATCAGTTTGCAAGGTGAGCTTCCGCAGCGCCATTTCGGCGATGCAGTACGTCTCGAAGTCGCCGACAACTGCACGCCAGAAATGGCTGATTTTTTATTGAAGCAGTTTGATCTCAAGCCTGACGATTTATATCGGGTGCATGGCCCGGTGAATTTGGTGCGCTTAATGCGCATTCCCGATGAAGTGAATCGCGATGATTTGAAGTTCCCCGCTTTTGTGCCCGGCACGCCCCTCTCGTTGCAAAAAAAGGGGGCGGACATGTTTAAACTACTCCGCAAAGGTGATGTGTTATTGCACCATCCTTACCAGTCTTTCCGTCCGGTGATCGACTTTATTCAACAGGCTTCTACCGATCCACAGGTGGTGGCAATCAAACAAACTATTTATCGTACCGGCGCTGATTCTGCACTGATGGAAGCACTCATCACCGCAGCGCAAGGCGGCAAAGAAGTTACCGTTGTGGTGGAGCTGCTAGCGCGCTTTGATGAAGAAGCGAATATCAATTGGGCTAGCCGTTTAGAGCAGGCCGGCGCACATGTGGTGTACGGCGTGGTCGGCCACAAAACGCACGCCAAAATGGTGATGATCATTCGCCGTGAAGACGGCAAGTTACGCCGCTATGTTCACCTTGGCACCGGCAACTATCATCCCCGTACCGCTAAGCTCTACACCGATTTTGGTTTGTTCACTTGCAACGAAGAAATTTGCTCTGATGTAAATCAGGTGTTTGTACAACTCACCGGTTTAGGTAAATCCAGTAAGTTGCTACATTTGTGGCAGTCACCATTTTCTTTGCACAGCCAAGTAATCAAGTCGATTCAAAACGAAGCCAAACTCGCGAAAGCAGGCAAAGTGGCACACATCATCGCCAAGATGAATGCCCTGCTGGAACCTGAAATTATTCAGGAGCTTTATGAGGCTTCAAAAGCCGGGGTCAAAATTGAACTGATCATTCGCGGCGTTTGCGCGCTACGCCCCGGTGTCGTTGGACTTTCAGAAAATATTACCGTGCGCTCAATCATCGGGCGCTTCTTAGAGCACACGCGCATCTTCTACTTCCGCAACAATCTGGCTCACGATGTTTATTTATCAAGTGCAGACTGGATGGATAGAAATTTCTTCCGCCGCATCGAAGCATGCTTCCCGCTGCTTGATCCTAGGCTGAAAAAGCGCGTGATCGAAGAAGGTTTAAAAGTTTACCTGCAAGATAACTGCCAAGCATGGGAAATGAATAGCGAAGGCGGCTGGACATTGAAAACTTCGCGCGCAGTAGAAAAATGCGCGCAGAAAACGTTGCTAGAAAACTTGGCTAGCAAGCCCACCGCCGCCGCTGAATAGCGCATCGTCCTATTTTTTGCAACAGATTGATTATATTGACTAATCTTTTTTTGGTCGCCCGGTTTTAATTTTCTCTAGGCTCGCCACCGACTGCTTAAATTGCGCGGCGGTTTGTTTCGCCAACACCTGTAAACCTACGCGCAGAAGCTCACTTTTTTTGACGTGTAAATCGACTTTTAGTGCGCGCTGTTTAAGTTCCGTAATCAGATCATAATCAACTTGCGGCATGGTAAAGCTATCGCGCACCACTTTTAATTTTTTCTCTTTCTTTTCTTTACGTTCAGAACTGACTACAACCGGTTTCGGTGCAACAGAGTTACGTAACACCAACGCTTTTTTTACAGGTTTACTTACAGTCATTTTGCTCTCCTCAAAAGTGGGTATGGCGAAATCAGTATATACGGTATATTCTACTGATCACATTGTAATATTTGAGAATAAATTCTGATGGATCTGATCTTGTGGCGGCATGCCGAAGCGGTGGATGGCTTGCCAGATATGGATAGAGCTTTAACCAAAAAAGGCCAGCAACAGGCTACACGCATGGCTGAATTTTTATCTGCGCGTTTACCCAGCGACACCCGCGTCCTAGTTAGTCCAGCGCTACGCACTCAGCAAACCGCTAGTGCGCTCAACAAAAAATTTATCACTGAACCGGCCATTAGCCCAGGCATGAGTGCTCAGGCCGCGATCTTCGCATCGGGCTGGCCAAATGCTTCGGGCACCACACTATTAGTTGGACATCAACCTTGGATCGGCGAAGTCGCGTCATTTTTAATGACCGGAACCGAGCATTATTGGAGCGTTAAAAAAGGGTCGATTATCTGGCTGAGCAAACGCCAACGCGCGGGATATGACGAAACCGTTTTAAAATTGGTCATCGCACCAGAACAACTTTAATCACGAGGAGGCATCATGTTTGAATCAGCAGAGCTTGGACACAAAATAGACAAAGCCACTTACGATGCAGAGGTGCCTAAACTTCGCGAGGCTCTTCTGGATGCGCAATTTGATCTCGCGGAAAAAGCGAAATTTCCAGTGATTATTTTGATTGGTGGAGTGGATGGTGCCGGTCGTGGCGAGACCGTGAACCTACTCAACGAGTGGATGGATCCGCGCTACATTCGCACGCACGGCATGGGCGAACCTTCCGATGAAGAAATGGAGCGCCCAATGATGTGGCGCTTTTGGCAGGCATTGCCCCCCAAGGGTCGCATCGGCGTGTTCTTGGGCTCTTGGTACACCTGGCCTATTCTCAATCGCGTGATGGGGTTTACTAAGACTGCTGAACTAGATCAAAGCTTGGAGCGTGCAAAACGCCTTGAAAAAATGCTCACCGATGAGGGTGCGCTGATCATTAAATTTTGGCTACACCTTTCTAAAGACAAACAAGAAGCACGCCTAAAACTTTTGGAGAAAAATCCTAAAACTCGCTGGCGTGTGACTAAGCGCGATTGGGATCACTACAAACTCTACGACAAGTTTTTAAAAGTTCACGAGAGCGTGATTCGCCACACCAGCACCGCCGAAGCACCATGGATCATCGTCGAAGGCGCGGAAGCACACTATCGCAGCCTGACCGTCGGTAAAGTTATCCTTGAGGCCATTCGCAAAAGAATTGCTGAAACGGAAGAGAAGAAAAAAGCCGTGGTTCGTGCTGCGCCCTTGCTTCCTTCTATCGATAAATTGCATATTTTGAAAACACTCGATCTCACACAAAAAATCGAGAAGAAAAAATTCAATGAGGAACTAGAAAAATATCAGGGCAAGTTAGCCATGTTGACCCGCGATCCGCGCTTCAAACAAATTACGGTTGTCGCTGTGTTTGAAGGCAATGACGCAGCAGGCAAAGGCGGTAGCGTGCGCCGTATCACCAGTGCGGTGGATGCTCGCCAATATCAAGTGGTGCCGATTGCAGCACCCACCGAGGAAGAGCGCGCCCAGCCTTACCTATGGCGCTTCTGGCGGCACATTCCTCGCAAGGGTCGCATCACCATTTTTGATCGCTCATGGTATGGCCGTGTACTAGTCGAGCGCGTCGAAAAGTTTTGCTCTGAAGCGGACTGGATGCGGGCTTATCACGAGATCAACGACTTCGAGGCACAGCTAGATCGCCATAAAGTGGTGGTGGTTAAATTCTGGCTGACCATTAGCAAAGACGAGCAATTACGCCGCTTTGAAGAACGCAAAAAAACCGGCTTCAAGCGCTTCAAAATTACTGATGAAGATTGGCGTAACCGCGAAAAGTGGGAGGACTATGAACAAGCCATTTGCGATATGGTTGACCGCACCAGCACCAACGTCGCACCGTGGACACTAGTCGAGGCTAACGACAAAAACTTTGCTCGTATCAAAGTACTCAAAACATTGTGTCAACGCATTGAAGCTGCGATTAAAAAAGTAGAAGTAAAATAATCACTAGTGTGACGCCTCGTTCCTGACAGCGATTATTATTGGCAACCTCTTGTGGGTCGGGCTTTACCTCGCAGAGGTTCTTGTGCCCTTGGGTAGCCCGACAGTCGGGTTGAAACCCGACCCACAGGCGGCTGTTTGGCCCCATGCTAATTTTTCTGGACGAGATTAATTAAATTGCGCTAACCATCGGCGTAGGCGTAGCCCAATGCCGGTGGTGTAGCCAATCTCAACGAATCGAATCCGCCCCGCGCCATCCACGATAAAACTGGCGGGTACCGCATGCACTCCCCAAGTAGCAGACATCTCACCACTAGGATCGTTAATCGCGGCAAAGCTGAGCGACTGCTCTTGCATGAATTTTTCCACAGAGGCCGGATCACCGCTTTGCATCACAATGGTAACGGTGTTGGAGTAATCTTTCGCAAACGACTCTATCGAACTTTGCTCTGCTCGACATACGGGGCACCACGTTGCCCAAAAGTGCACCAACGTAGGTTGGCCATTCCACACCACACCGGGCAGCGCTGGCGCCGGGCCCGACACTACATCGCGCTGTTGCCACACCCGCATGCCGAAGACGATAGCTAAAATTAGAATCGTATTGACCGCAAGTGAGCGCCAGTTTTTCGTTAGGTAGTTTTTGAATCTGGAAAAAATACTATTTAGCCTCATCAATTATTTGCATTGTCTTGGCTTCCACATCTTTGGCGACAACCGCTAATGCTGGGTCTTGCGACAGCGCTGACAAAATACCGCTTGGCTTAATCATGCCGAGTTTGGTTTTACCTTCTTCGGTATAAACCGAAATGCGGCAAGGCAAAGCCATGTTCAAGCGCATATCAGTTGCCATTACCTTTGAAGCCTCTTTCGGATTGCACACCTCAAATACGCGACACTGATTTACAAATTCAACACCCTTGCCCCGCAGCGTATTGCCAATATCATGCACGTGCAACACACCAAAACCATTGCGCTTAACTGCGGCATCAAGATCCGTTGCGGCTTGTTCAAATGACTTACTACTTTCAACTATGTAATACATTTTGTATCTCCTGAATTAACACATAAGGACTAACTACCACCGCCCATACTTCAGCGTCCGCATCAAACCAAGCTTGCGCTTGATCGTCGGTAACCTGCCCTATTTTTTTCTGCGCTAGCCATTGGGCAACAAGCGCTTTGTTATCTTCCGAAATTTGAAACGCAACTTCGACTAAATCTAACTCTGCCGCAACAAAAATGGCTGAGCCACTGGCAAAAAAGCGCTGCAATTCTTTCCACGGTATTGTGGAGGTTTCCAAATTTACTTTAGCGCGGAAAATTTCTTCTTGGTTTTTAGTTGTCATTTTCAACAATCTTTCTGATTACTTTTTGCTTCCGTTTAAATAATTATTTTTCACCCGCATGTAGTGCTCTGCGGAATACTTTAAATAGATGATCTCTTCTTCAGTCAGCGGGCGTATCGCCTTTGCCGGGCGGCCCATATAGAGCATGCCAGATTCTAATTTCTTATTGGGCGAAACCAAGCTCCCCGCACCGATCATCACGCGATCAGGAATAATGGCGTCGTCCATGATGATCGAACCCATACCAATTAAGCATTCATTGCCGATACGGCAACCGTGCAAAATCACTGAATGCCCGACCGTTACATAATCACCAATAATCAGCGGCGACCCTTCCGGATTTTCAGGAGTCATGTGCGACACATGGCCCATCGTTAAATCTTGCACATTGGAGCAGCGGCCAATCTCGATACGATTCACGTCGCCACGCAACACAGCGTTACACCAGATTGAGCTGTCATCTCCGATTTTCACATCACCAATCACTTGGCAGGAAACATGCAAATAGACTCGCTCACCCATGATGGGAAAAGTATCAAGGTATTTTTCGATTGGCATATATTTTACTAATCAGAAGTTAAGTTGTCGGATGACGATTGCCGAGCTCACGCCAGATCGCCTTTGCAATGACGACCCAAGCACCTTCGCTTGGAATAAGTTCGTCTATTTGTGCAATGTAGTTTGAGCCCAACAACTTGTTGTTGGTACTGTGCATCATCATCGCCATGCTAAATATTTCCATCTTTGCTTGGGCTACGTGATCACCCATGCGCGCTGCCTTTTTTAGCTTTTCCATATTTTGAAAAAGATCATTCACAAACAATTGCACATTATTTTGATCTACACATTCCAAGCGTAAGGCAATGCAGTGACGCTCGATTTCCTTTTCCAGCACTTGCATATCTTGCCGCAAAATTTGGTCGCTTGGCATTGCGCTATTTCAACTTCCACTGCATTTTTTCACCCGCTCGCAACGGCACTAATTGATGCTCACCGAACCCAACGGTTGCGGGCACTTGCCACTCTTTTTTGCATAAAGTGATGGTGTCACTATTACGAGGTAATTTGTAATAGTCAGCACCATAGAAGCTAGCGAAACCCTCTAATTTATCCAGTGCGCCGGCTTCTTCAAATGCTTCGGCATATAACTCAATCGCCGCATGTGCGGTGTAACACCCCGCGCAGCCGCAAGCATTTTCTTTGGTGTGTTGAGCATGCGGCGCGCTATCTGTACCAAGAAAAAATTGTCGGCTACCGCTAATCGCCGCCTGAATTAATGCTTCGCGGTGCATCTCGCGCTTCAGTACTGGCAAGCAATAATAGTGGGGGCGGATACCGCCAACCAGCATCGCATTGCGGTTATAGAGCAGATGATGCGCCGTGATTGTCGCGGCAATATTTTCATTTGCGCTAACCACGAATTGAACCGCTTCCCGTGTAGTGATGTGCTCGAACACCACGCGCAATTTTGGCAGGTCTTTCAATAATGGCTCTAGTACTTTTTCGATAAACACGGCTTCGCGGTCAAAGATGTCGATGTTGGTGCTGGTCACTTCGCCATGCACCAGCAATGGCATTCCACACTCCTGCATCGCCTCCAGCGCGGCGTAGGTTTTGCGCAGGTCAGTCACCCCCGCATCGGAGTTAGTCGTCGCACCCGCCGGATACAATTTCACCGCATGCACAATGCCGCTTTGCTTTGCTTTACGAATCTCTTCTGCGCTGCTGTTATCCGTCAGATACAGGGTCATCAGCGGCTCAAATTTTGCCCCCACTGGTAACGCCGCAATGATGCGTGAACGGTAAGCCTGTGCCTGCTCAGTTGTGGTGACTGGCGGTCGCAAGTTAGGCATCACAATCGCGCGCGCAAACTGGCTTGCCGTATCCGGCAATACCGATTGCATCAGCGCTTCATCGCGCAGATGCAGATGCCAATCGTCGGGACGGGTAATTATTAATTCCATATCTTTCACCACCTAATCACAAATTTTATCTCATAGATTACTCAGACTTTGCTTGGCTTTAATCAGCGTGAATCTGCGAAATCTGTGGATATAGGGTTACAAGTTTTTTAATGCTCTAACGGCGTGTTGCGTGTCTCGGGCAAGAATAGCAGACCCACCACAAACGCCAAACTCAACAGACCCGCTGGATACCAAATGCCCAATGACACATCACCCATGCGCGTGCCGATAAGTGTGACCATAAACGGTGACATGCCGCCGATCCAACCGGCACTTAAATTATGCGGCAGTGCAGCTGCGGTATAACGGGTGCGTGCCGGAAACAACTCTGCCAATACCGCCGTTTGTGGGCCCGTAATTAACGCCAACGCCACCACCAAGATTAACAACAACCCAACAATAGCAGGCAAGTTGGCTTGCATGGCATCCGCTTTTTCTGGCCAGCCAGCTTGCAACAGAGTTTGCTTTAACGCCTCAAGTCTAAAGCCTTCGACAGGCGTCTGCCCTTGCACAGCAACCTCTGCGGCCAAACCCGCTCGCTCTTCTAAGGTGTAAATCACGCCCTGTTTAGTGAGCCACTCTTGATTACTTTCACAAGCATTACGCGGTTTAACAAAGGGGTTGTAATGGCAATTTTCACCCGCCAACTTTACTGTAACATTTTGATTAAAGTTTGATAAATTAGGATTGCCAAAATGCAGCAATCCGCTGAAGACAGGCAAGATGGCAATTGCGCCGAGCAATAACCCAGTCAGTAAAATTGGCCGGCGCCCGATACGGTCAGATAACCAGCCAAAGAAAATCGTCAGTGGAAATAACGCGACGGTCGTGAGCATCACTAAGGTGCCAACCAGTTGCGCATCCAGCTTCACCACACTTTTTAGAAAGACACTGGTGTAAACCTGTGAGGAAAAAAACAACAGCGAACCTCCCGCCGAAATACAAAAGAACAATAACGCCATGCGTCCTAATGTGCGGCGGTCTTTTAGGCATTCCATCAACGGCGCTTTGGCTAACCCATCGCTCTCTTTCAATTGATTAAACACGGGGGACTCAATCATATTCATCCGCGATTTGAGCGAGATGAGTAGCAACACAATTGACAACAAAAACGGCACGCGCCAACCCCACTCGGCAAATTCAGCCGCGCTCAACCAATATTGCAACAGCACGATTTGCAGGGTGGACGCCATGATGCCCAACGGCCCCATCAGTTGCAGCACGCTGGTGTAAAAACCACGGCGATTGTTTGGCGCATGTTCCGTGAGATAGACCGCCGCACCACCAATCTCGCCGCCCACCGCAAAGCCTTGTAGCAAGCGCAATACCAGCAATAATGCGGGGGCCAACATGCCGGCCTGAGCATAGGTAGGCAACAAACCCACCGCAAAGGTGGTGACGCCCATTAAGAAAATAGTCGCAATAAAAATGGGGCGACGGCCATATTTATCGCCCAACGAACCGAATACCGCCGCACCCAGCGGCCGCACCAACATGCCCACACCGAAGGTGGCAAGACTAGCCAATAGTGCGGCGGTTGGATTGTCGGGTGGGAAAAACAAAATACTGAAATAGGTCGCTAACGAAGCGAAAGTCAGAAAATCGTACCACTCTAAGAACGTGCCAAAGCAAGCGGCGAGCACGACCTTGCGTTGGGTGATGGTGATCGCGGGTGAGGGTATTGCAGTGGAAGTATTCATCGGCGGCATTTTAACAGGGCGATGTCGCGTGATGGCTTAGAAAATACTGTTCCGCAGGAAGCCGAATATTCCAAGTGTTAGCGGTTTGACATCACAGATAGCGGCGCGCAGACTGCCGCTCATTCACAAAACATATTGCAGCTCAGGAGAAGAGAATGTCTAAGAAACGGTTTCACTGCCAATCGGTTATTCATGTTGGCATCAAGAGCATTAGCATTACAGATGACGAACATCACTTCTGCCTTACCTTAGAAGATGCGGGGAATCGATTAAAGTTTTTAACGGACGCAATCGCTACGGGCAAATATCCTATCGCGATGGAATTAGTGAATTCCTGTCCCAAGTTGATGACAGGTGCAACGGTGAAATATTACGTGACACAACACGACGCAGAAAAATTTCTTCACTCACTTGATAAAGCGTTGCATCATTAAAAGCGCTGTATCTCAATAGTGTGGTGGTCTTTCATTCGTAATCATTCCTCCCTCCTCATTCCGAGCCGCGGAGAGAGACTGCACATGTTGCGCCAGTGACTGACACATCACCTCTAGTCTTTCGATCTTTTGTTGTTGCTGATACACGGTCTTGTTCAACTCCTCAACCAAGTCCTCTTGAAAGCTGAGTTTTATTTCAATTTTTTCTAAACGTTGATCAGTCATGATTGAGCTATCGGACAATGCGCGCCATCAGTTATGCGAAGCGCTAATTATACGAGTTACTTCTCGTTACTCTCTGACATCAATTGCACCATGTTTTCAACAAGACGAATGTCGCGCGGCGAGAGGCGTACTAACTTATCTACCAACGGAATAATGCGAGCGTCTTCTCTACTCAACAAAACCAAACGGGTTTGCTGCTCAGACAGCGGCGAACTGCTTTCTATTTTTGACCCTACGCCATAGCGCAACCACTGCGCCGACACGCCCAACCATTTAGCCAATGCAAGTAACTTTAACTGACCGGGCAAACCCTCGGCAAATAGCCATTTGCGCACCGCTTGCGCTTTTACTGGCTCACCTGCAAAACGCCTGTTGAATGCTCGCGCAATCTGTGTGGGGCTGTCTACCGGTTGTCCGATGCGTTTTAGCTCACGAACTAGTCGATCACTAAACGCGGCACGTTGTTGTTCAGTGGTGTGTTCCATGTAAAGAAAATTACCAAGCGGGTAGTAACTTTTGAATTCCCTGTTATTTGCTCTGGTAACTTTTAGTTGCTATATTCACCGACGGAAATGCAAACACCAAAACGGTTCGGGCAATTCTTAGGAGAAAGTTTCACAGTTGCTACCGACCTCAGCACCAAAGAATTGGGGCGTTGGCTTAAAACTTATTTCAAATTTTTACTGGAGTTGTGATGAGAAAAATTACATTTGTCGCTGTCATTTTGGCATTAAGCGGATGTGCAACACGTATTGATATGCCAATGAGCACGGTTATGGCTCGATGCGATGTCGGAACAAATGTTGGAAATTTTTCGTTTTATTCATATTGCATTAAAGATGTCTATTCCCGCGAGGGCAATCAACCGAACAGCCCAGCTATTCGGGCGTTTTACTCACGATTAGATGTAATCGACGAGAATTATTGTCAAAACAAAATCACTAATGCAGAGGCGAAATCCTATGCCTATCAAGCATGGAGGGAAATGATTGATGCCGACAATCAGAGAGAGGCACAAATAAACGCACAACGAAACTCAGGGGCCAATGCTGCTTTAATCGGAATTGGGCTAGGCATGATGAATGGTGCCGCGCCCCAGCAAGCGCCAACCCAATATAAAAACCCTCAAGTTTGTGCTTACGACCAATGGGGCAATCAAATAGATTGCTATTTCAATTATCAGAACTGCATGTTAGTTGCGAGAAATCGATCCGGCGTACAGTGTCATTAATCTTCCAGAAGACTTCAGCGCATTAGCATGATTAGTTTTGAGCCAAGCCTCGTGACAGAAAAACTGTTCGCTCTACTCTCTTTGCTCCGGTCGCGTCCCAAACTTATAGTGCGCATAAACGCTGACAACATTGAAGAGGAAATTGGTGGGCTCAAATTTGAGGTTGAAAATGTTAGTGATAAGTCGACTTCACTTGCCCCAGTTGTTGTCGCACGCTTCCTAACAACAGGACGAAAGAAATGTTCGATAATCTTCGATGTTCGGGAAATGGATCGGAGTCTTCCTCCATTTATTTCAAAACAATTCACTGCATCGGCTCGCGAGCACCAGCCTGCGCGAAGCAATGCGTGGTTTCGCACATATACCTTTGCTCCAACAAGGGGATGCTCATGTCGAGTTCGAATTCGGAATGCCTCTTTAGAACCGATTGGTAATTTTCGTTTTTGGGCCGAACGATTATGGTTTCAAACAACAGGCCGCTTGTTTGGCGTAAAACTGTCCATGACAATGGAGGAATATAGAGCGCAACAAAGAGCAAAAGGATCGCATTAACCTGCAATCGCATCCCACACACTTTTAAATTTTTGTTTGCTCATTTTTAAGCTCCAACGCCCGCTGATACAGCTCGTTTTTATTACCGCCAGTAATTTTCACTGCCAATTGCACGGCTTGTTTGAGCGGCAAGTCTTCCAGCAACAACGCTAACGTTTTTTCGACTTCGCTAGACAGCCCTTCTGCTTTTGCTGGCGCCGCTTGCACCAACAACACAAATTCGCCTCGCTGATTGTTAGCATCGCTATTCAACCAAGCCATTGCTTCGCCCAATTTGCAGCGGTGAATGCTCTCGAAAAGCTTGGTAATTTCTCGCGCCAAGACAATCTCGCGCTCATCGCCAAACACGGCTTGCAAATCTGTCACGCTTTCGAGAATGCGATGCGGGGCTTCGTAAAAAACCAAGGTATAGGGATGCTCGATTAATTTTTCTAAAACGGTGCGCCGCGCACCCGATTTGTTCGGCAAAAATCCATAAAACAAAAAGTGTGGTGCCGTTAAACCTGATGCCGAAAGAGCCGCAACAGCGGCGCTCGCACCGGGGACAGGAATGACGCGAAAGCCTGCGGCCAACACGGCCTCGACCAAAAGGGCTCCGGGATCGCTCACTGCGGGTGTGCCGGCATCCGTTACTAAGGCAATAGTTTGCCCTTGTTGCAAAAGCGCGACGACTTTTTCTGCTGCACCGCGTTCATTATGTTGATGCAGCGCCAACAAACGATTAGCGCTGATGTTGTAATGGGTGAGTAGGTGCGAGGTGTTGCGGGTATCTTCGGCGGCGATCACGTCGGCGGAGGTAAGCGCATCCAAGGCACGCAGGGTGATGTCACGCAAATTCCCAATTGGGGTGGCAACTACATATAATGCGCATTCCAATTTTTGCTTGTGGCCACTATGCAACGGATTTCCTTTGGTTTTTTATTTCTTGCAGCACTATACGTTAGCGGCAGTGCCAATGCCACTCAAGACCAACCAGTGCTCACTTCGCCGGCTGCAATCTCGGCTGTTGCTGCAACCTCTGCAGCTACCCCTGCATTACCTGCGTTGGTGGCAGATAATCCCGCACCACACATTGCTTTGCTGCTACCGCTCAAATCAAAATCACCCGCGCTGAAGCGCTATGCCGAAATGGTGCAGCAAGGTTTTAATGCGGCGGCCTCGCTACAACAAGGTTTACCCGTACGGGTGTATGCCAGCGCAGACGAAGCAAAGGAAATCATTACCGCGTTTCGCCAAGCCCATATAAACGGCGCGATGGCTGCAGTGGGGCCGCTCACCCGCGACGGCGCAGGGGTGCTTGCCAACTACCCGGGCGTAACCATTCCGACCTTGGCTTTAAATTCTTTTGACACAACTCTCGATCAGCGAAAGCTATATTCTTTTGGCTTGCCAACTGAACAAGAGGCGCGCCAAGTTGCCGCAATCGCAGCGAATGTAGAATTGCGCTACGCAACCATCATTAGTTCCGGCACAGCGGTTTCTAAACGCTTAGCTGCGGCTTTTGCTGAAGAATGGAAAGCGCTCGGTGGCAAAGTAACCGCTGAGGTTGTGTTCAAAAATGATTTCAGTGTGCTGACTAAGCTACCTGTTGAACCTTGGCCAAACGGTAAAGTGCCAAAACACCCGCAGCTTTACTCTCCCACGGGCGAAAAGATCAATCCTGATCGGCCACTGCCTGATTTGATCGCTCCCGGAAACATGGTTTTTCTTGCGGTAGATCATGAAAAAGCCCGGCTCATGCGTACCTATTTAAATCCCAACTTGCCGGTGTATGGCACGTCGCAATTATTTATTGGCAATGCTGATAAGCTCGCCAACTTCGATCTAAACGAAATTCATTTCGTGGATATGCCTTGGTTGTTGCAACCCGATCACCCTGCGGTAATGGCATATCAACGTAAAGCCTCAGCTCCCGAACCAGACTTAGATCGCCTGTACGCACTGGGCATTGATGCTTATCGTTTAGCGCATATTTTGCTGACGAATAAAATTTCTTCGGCTTTGCCTTTGGACGGTGTAACGGGAAAGGTGAGCCTGCGGAACCAACTGTTTATTCGTGAACCTATCCCCGCGTTTTTCAAACAGGGACTAGGACTAACGTCAGAAACGCTTGCCTCGCTCAATGAAGCAAAAGCAGCCGCCAAAGCTGCAAAGGAAGCCGCCACCGCAGAAAGTTCCTTACCATCGCCAAGCAAATAGAATCTGGAGCGCAGGCTGAGCAAGCTGCGGCAATTTATTTACAGCAGCACGGACTGAAGCTGATTGACAGTAATTTCCGTAGTCGTTTTGGCGAAATTGATTTAATCATGCAAGAGGGCGAAACCCTCGTTTTCGTCGAGGTGCGCAAGCGCAGTAATTTTCAATTTGGTGGCGCAGCCGCCAGCATTGATCACCGCAAACAAGCTAAGCTCATCGCCACCGCCCAACTTTACCTTGGCACACTTAAGGCTATTCCCCCTTGTCGCTTTGATGCTTTACTCATTGATGGCAATGAGCAAATTGAGTGGCTCAAAAATGCCTTTGCGGCTTGATTCGGGTAATATTCGTCCCCACTTTGTAGCAATCATTCTTTAGAGATTAAACCCATGACCTTAATTGCCCGAGTAGCCGAGCATTTTGACGATAGCGCTCAAGTTAAGTTAGACAGCAAAAACGCTTTAGCAAAGCCGATTGCCGATGCTGCACAAGCAATGGTTGCCGCCCTATTAAATGACCGCAAAATTTTGGCTTGCGGCAATGGTGGCTCAGCAGCGGATGCGCAACATTTTGCCGCCGAGCTGATCAATCGTTTTGAGGTAGAGCGCCCTGGTCTGCCGGCAATTGCACTGACCACAGATAGCTCGGTGATTACCTCAATCGCCAATGATTACGACTACAACCTGATTTTTTCCAAGCAGGTGCGCGCGCTCGGCATGGAAGGGGATGTGCTCATCGCCATCTCAACCAGCGGCAACTCAACTAATGTGATGGAAGCAATAGCCGCAGCACATGAACGCGGCATGATTGTCGTTGCCTTAACGGGTCGCGATGGCGGCAAAATGGGGCCGATGCTCACTGAAAGCGACTTCCATATTTGCGTACCCACTCAACGCACTGCACGTATTCAAGAGGTTCACTTACTTACCATTCACTGTTTGTGCGATGTCATCGACCATCTGCTTTTTGGAGGAGAATAATGCGTTATCTCGTTTTAGCACTCATCACCGTTGTTATGCTTGGCGCACAAGGCTGTGCCGGATTTGGCAAGAAAAATACGACCGACCGCCGCACAGCAGGTTCGCAAATTGAGGATACCACCATTGAAAAAACCGCGATTGAGCGCATTAAAGAAAAATATAAAGATTCTGCTCAGATCACTATTACCAGCTATAGCCGCGCGGTGCTGATTACCGGCGATGCGCTCAGTGAAGACACTAAAACAGAGATTGAGCGTATTGTTCGCACCGTACCCAACGTCAAAAAAACAGTTAACGAGATCGCCGTAGGGGCATTAAGCACAACTGCGGCTAGGCGCACGGACTCAACCATTACCAGCAACGTTAAATCGCGTTTTAATAAACACAAAGCATTGCAAGGAGTGACTCTCCAAGTAACAACTGCCCATGGTGTTGTTTATTTGCTTGGCTTTGCTACACACGCTGAAGGCAATGTTGCCGCCGAGCTTGCCAGCACAACCAATGATGTGCAGAAAGTTGTGAAGAATTTTGACTACATTGACTAATATGTACGCAAAACCTGCTTTCGAAAACAAGATTTGCCATGCGAGTGCACTCGCTTCTCGTGTTGCCACCTTGCCCCGCCCTTTAGTCTTTACCAATGGTTGTTTTGATGTGTTACATCGTGGCCATGTTACCTATCTCGCGCAAGCCCGCGCGCTCGGCGCATCACTCATCCTTGGCGTAAATAGCGATGCGTCAGTTAAGCGCCTAGGCAAAGGCGAGGATCGTCCCATCAACGCCGAACAAGATCGCATGGCGGTGTTGGCTGCACTTGAAGCCATCAGCCTTGTTGTTTTATTTGAAGAAGACACACCGCTCAATCTGATCCTCGCATGTAAGCCAGATATTTTGGTAAAAGGCGGCGATTGGAAACCAGAAAAAATTGTCGGTAGCAGCGAGGTCTTGGCCTGGGGCGGCACCGTACACAGCATTCCGTTTTTACATGAACGTTCTACCACCGCACTACTCAAGAAAATACGCTCACTATGAACCCAACTGAAATCACGCTCCATTCACAATCTAAAGTCCTTGAACTCACCTTTGACAACGGTGCAACCTACAAGCTCCCATTTGAGCTTTTGCGCGTTTACTCGCCGTCCGCTGAAGTGCGCGGTCACGGCCCCGGTCAAGAAACACTGCAAGTCGGCAAACGCAATGTGACCATCACCGAAATCAAACCTTCCGGTAGCTACGCCATCAATATTGTGTTTGACGATGGTCACGACAGCGGGCTTTACACTTGGGAGTATCTCGTCGATATGGGCAAAAACCAAGCCGCTATGTGGGATGCTTATTTGGGAAAAATGAAGGCTGCTGGCGCGTCAAGGGATGCGGCAAAATAACAAACTTTCTATCCATAAGATTGCGCAGATTTAAGTCCAATTGAAATCTGCGTTAATCTGCGGATAAGTTTCTAGGAGTTTTAATCATGAGTAAAACCACTCACTTTGGCTTTCAAACTGTTGACGAAACAGAAAAAGCGAAGCGCGTCGCGGGCGTATTCACTTCCGTTGCGAGCAAATACGACATCATGAACGACTTAATGTCGGCTGGCTTGCATCGCATATGGAAGCGCTTTGCGGTAGGGCTTGCCAATGTGCATGAAGGAAATCGCGTACTCGATGTGGCGGGTGGCTCGGCTGACCTCTCGCGACTATTTTTGAAAAAGGTTGGTAGTAGCGGACAAGTCGTACTCACCGATATTAACAATGCGATGTTGCGCGTGGGTCGCGATCGCCTGTTGGATGAAGGCATCGCCACGCCCACCACACAATGTGATGCCGAACATCTACCCTTCCCCGACAACTACTTTGATTGCGTGAGCATCGCTTTCGGACTGCGTAACGTTACTCACAAAGAGGCTGCGTTACGTGAGATGTGCCGCGTGCTCAAGCCGGGTGGGCGAGTCATTGTTTTGGAGTTTTCCAAAGTAGCGAAGCCGCTGGAAAAAGCCTACGACCTCTACTCCTTCAAACTACTTCCCAAAATGGGCGAGATGATTGCTGGCGACGCAGACAGCTATCGCTATTTGGCAGAATCGATTCGCATGCACCCTGGCCAAGAAGAGCTCAAGCAAATGATGCTTGATGCGGGCTTAGCCCGAGTTGAGTATTTCAACATGACGGGCGGCGTAGTAGCCGTTCATCGCGGCTATAAATTGTAAATATCCCTCAGGGACTTCCCATTTTTAAAGCCGGCTCCCTTTACTAAGTAGCCGGTTTTTTCCTTTCAAAATTAACCTGATAGACAAAAGTTTTGTCATAAGGATATGATGCACACATAATTCAGCTGGCTGAAAAATAATGAATACAACACAGCTGGTTTTGCAGGGCGTTCAGGGTGCTCAATAACTAATGTCTGAGAAATTCAAAATTGCCATTGTTGGCGGGGGCCCTGCTGGGCTTTCAGCCGCCGCACATGCTTCAGAGCTTGGGGTCTCCCATATTCTGCTTGAATCTGCTCCCCATCTGGCAAATACAATACATCGCTGCCAACGAGGCAAGCCCATCATGGCCGAGCCCGCTCGGCTCCCATTGCGAAGTGCTATTTTTTTCGAGGCAAGTATTCGTGAAGCACTGCTTCAACGCTGGAATGAAGAGGCTGAAGCGAAAAAGGTTAACTTTAAAGTTGATGCGGCTGTATCTGAAATTTCAGGTCAGCGCGGCGATTTCAAAATCGTCTTGGCAAATAACGAACAAATCTTTGCTGAATACGTAATCCTCGCCATTGGTGTTCAGGGGAATATTCATAAATTAAATATTGAGGGCGACCACCTACCTAGTGTGCAATATCACCTAGACGATGCCAGTGCCTATATCAATGAAACAATTGTCGTGGTGGGTGCAGGTGATGCCGGTGTTGAAAACGCACTGGCCTTAGCTGAACAGAATCGCGTTATTCTCATCAATCGACATGAAAAATTTGATCGATGCAAAGACGCCAACGTCGAGTCGGTCATGGCAGCCATCAAGGCTGGCAAAATTGAACTTCGTGAAAATACTTCGGCAGTAAAAATTTCTCAAGAAGCTGCTGGACTTCCCTTGCTCTTCGTTTCCCAATCCCCTAAAGGCCGGGAAAAAATTGGGTGTCATCGAGTTATTGCGCGCCTAGGCGCTTCTCCACCGCGAAAATTGGTGGAAAGCTTTGGTGTTCAGTTTCCCAATAACGATGCTAACGCTACCCCGCAACTTTCAGATCAATACGAATCAAATGTGTCTGGCTTGTATGTAATAGGTACGCTTGCCGGTTACCCGCTAATTAAGCAAGCGATGAACCAAGGCTATGAAGTGGTTGAGTACATTCTTGGCAACGTGATTGAACCCGCCGACCAGCCCTTGCTGCAAAAAAAGTTTGTCGACACGCCCGCGTTTAGTTCTGTCAGCGAAAGCATTGCACTCATTCGTCAACGGATTCCACTCTGGGCTTCCATGAGCTCATTGCAATTACGCGAATTGATATTAGATAGCCAAATAACTTGCCCTGAGCCTGACGAAATTATTTTCAAACTCAACGACTACAGCAATAGTTTTTATTCGATTTTACAAGGCGCTGTTACCGTTGAAGCGGAGACGCAAGATGGCGGTACCACTGCTTTTCAATTAAAGGTTGGCGACTTTTTCGGTGAGATGAGTTTGGTGTCCGGTCGCCGCAGAACAGCTACAGTCATGGCGGCAAAGGGCTGCGTTTTAATTGAAACCCCGCGCCGCACCATGCTCAAGCTGATAAGCACCCTTGAGGATATTCACAAGAAGCTTGATGAAGTCGCGCTTAAGCGCGTCTTGCAATCCTATTTAGCGATCGGCCTAAACGATGCCGAAATTGAAGAGTTAGTCAGCTCTGCACAAAATAAACATTACGCCACTGGCGAAGTATTATTTCAGGAAGGCGACAAAGCTGACGGCCTCTACATGATTCAGCGCGGCTCAGTGATGATCTCGCGAAATATCGATGGTAAAGAAGTCGTGCTCGACTACATTTCGGCTGGCAATTATGTCGGTGAAATGGCGTTAGTCTCCGACTCTACGCGCTCGGCAACCGTCAAAGCGGCCTCTCCTACCGAGGTAGTTATTCTTAGTGCTGAGCGCGCAAAAGCGTTGCTAGACCAGAATGTTGACGTTCGCGCCACGGTAGGTAGCCGTTACATGAACCAAGTTCGTACCGCTGAAGCCCATCAAAATACCGAATTCAGCGGCCTAATGCAGTTTTTGATGAAACAGGGTGTCGGTGAAGCAACTGATGTTTTGTTGATCGACTATTCGCGTTGCATCCGCTGCAACAATTGCGAAACCTCTTGTGCCAATTTACATGATGGCGTGTCACGTTTAAATCGTGAGGCCGGTCCCACTTATGAAGACATTCATGTTCCCGGTTCTTGCCGCCACTGCGAACACCCTCACTGTATGAAAGACTGCCCACCCGACGCAATTCATCGCTCCGTCAACGGTGAGGTTTTTATCAATGATAGCTGTATTGGTTGTGGCAATTGCGAACGCAACTGCCCCTATTCTGTGATTCAAATGGCTGTTGTAAAAGCCCACAAACCGCCCGGTTTGTGGGAGGCTTTGTTTGGTAAATGGGCAAGTGTTGTCGAATCTGCTTCTGAGGATCCCAACGCCAACAAAAAAGCGGTTAAATGTGACATGTGCAAAGACATGGTTGGTGGGCCTGCCTGTGTGCGCTTTTGCCCCACAGGCGCGGCGATTCGCGTCGGACCTGAAGAGTTTTTGAACTTTGTTAAAAATGCATAAACAACACATTATTAAGGTGACCTAATGGACTGGATTCAACGTCCAACCGTTTTAACGTACGGCAATAATCGCTATTTTAAATTGAGTAGCGTCATTATCTCGATTGCGATTTTTGCTTTTGTTCTATTTGAGCCTAGTAATACAGGGCATTATGGCGGCACTATTCTAGGCTACACCCTCGGGGTTTCATCTGCCACTATCGTAATAATTCTTTTCTATTACGGTCTTCTCAAGCGTCGCCCACCTCTGCAGCGAGAACGGCGTACGAAACTCTACGACACAAAAAATACCGCTCCGCAAAATGAAAATATATCGTTGCCATCCTCTTCTGCTACAAAAGAGAGGCGGAGTTTTCTTTCACGAAAAAATTGGCGTTTTCACGTTACTTTACAAGGCTGGCTCTCTGGCCACATATATCTTGGTGGAACATTGATAGTTCTTGCCACATTACATACTGGCTTTAGATTTAGCTGGAGTGTGCACACCCTAAGCTATGTTTTCCTTTTAATTGTTTCTGCGACTGGTTATTACGGACTCTACATCTACACACTTTACCCACGTGTCATGACCCAAATACTGGGCCAAGACACTCTAGATATGATTATCAAACAAATCGCAGAGATTGATGAGCGTGCTCGCATTCTTGCTTTAGACATGCCTGACGATGTGAATCAGTTACTGCTTAAGTCACGCCTAGAAACGCATATTGGCTCAAACCTGTATCAAATGCTTACCGGTGAACAGCTTAATTGTCCAACAGCTTACGCAGCAAAGCAGATTCAAGTACTTGGAGCAAAGTATGTTAAAAATGAGCAAATTAAGATCATCGCTGAGTTGTATTCTTTGATATTGCGGAAAAAAACCTTAGTCAATCGTGCTCATATTGCTGTAATGCTTAAAGCCCGGATGGACGCTTGGCTGTATCTGCATGTGCCGTTTTCTGTTGCATTGATGGCTTCACTCAGCGTTCATGTTCTCGCTATTTTATTTTACTGGTAGCCCATGATTTCCTGCCTAGTTACCCATCTAAGCCGCAATCCGCAAGGCGCGCCAATTGGCACAGAAAGTGTCATTAACAGCGATGTCCTCGATATTGGTCGTGGAGCTGCATGCAGAATTTACCTACCTGATCATCAGGTTTATTTGCATCATGCCACCATAAACCGTGGTGATGATGGTCACTTATATTTGATCTGCCACGCAGGTATAGAGATCCGCGTTAATGGCGCAATGATGCATACCGTGCCGCTTAATATCGGTACACACATTGAGCTAGGTCCATATGAAATAATAGTCTTGCCCCCAGCTCAAGGATGCGATCTTGCAATCTCTGTTGAGATGCTTGAACAACACCAACTTGTGCGTGACCGAGCTATTGAATTACACAAGAAATCCCCCCTGACAATCGCTGCGCTCGGGTATAGCAAGCGCAAAATTAGCATCTTGTTTGCCTTCTTATTTTTTCTATTGTTTGTCGTTATTCCGCTGCTCCCTAAGTTTTCTACTAGTCTAAATGATTGGCAAGCCGAATTGCCCGTCACCATGACTGACTCTTGGAGGCCCGGCGAATTATCAGAAGGGCATGATGTATTTGGCTCGAAGTGCTCGGTATGTCATCGCCAGCCGTTCACCGCAGTAAGTAGCGAAGTCTGTCTTGAATGTCATGGCAATGTACCAAGTCACTTTAAGGCTGAATCAACACATGCCAAAGATACAAAAAAGATGAATTGCACCTCTTGCCACAAAGATCACAACGGCAAGTTTGGATTGGTTTTACATGACTCTTCTCGCTGTAGGAGTTGCCACGCAAATCTCAAAAAGCAAAAGCCGGACACCACACGAAGCAATGTTGCCAATTTTAAATCAGCGCATCCTAGTTTTCGCGTTACCTTACCAAGTTTAGAAAATGCTACCGAACCCTTGCGCCCTCTATTAAATGACAAGGCGGCCGTGGTCGAACAAAATGGCCTTAAATTTTCACATCTCGCTCATTTAAACCCGAAGGGAATTTCTAGTAACAAGGGGCAAATGATCATGGTCTGTGAAGACTGTCATCGTCGTAATGCCAAAAGCAAAAATTTCGCGCATATCGAAATGCAGCGTGATTGCCAACAGTCTGGCTGCCATAAAGTGCGTTATCGTGATCCGATGGTGGGCGTTGTACCGCATGGCACGGTTGGGGAGATTGAGCATACCGTGCACCAATTTTTCTTAAATCAAATTTCAACCACAGGCACCATTCCGAAAGAAGAATGTCGTGACATAAAAGGCAATGGAGTGCAGCGTTCCTTAGGCTGTGTAAATCGTTTAACCTTTAATTTATTAAAGATCTCACTTTTTAGAAAAACCATGAGCTGCGGCGAATGTCATGAAATTACCGGCCACGATTCGGAAGACATGTCTTGGAAGTTTGCCCCCTTAAAAATTAACCGTGACTGGTTCCCTTTGGCAAAATTCTCTCATAGCAAGCACACCGTAACACCTTGTGAGAAATGCCATGATAAGGCCAACTCTAAACTGAGTAGCGATATCTCTTTGCCTGATATTGATAAGTGCCGAGAGTGTCATGTCGGCGATAAGGTTGCTGACCATAAAGTTTCGAGCCGCTGTGACTCTTGTCATCAGTTTCACGATGGCTTGAGTTATCCTGTTAAAGCAGGCATTAAACCAACTCATGTTGATCCGACCCAAAAATAATTTACTTACGCAGAATATTCGATGAGCAACCTACCTGAATGCCCTAAATGCGCCTCCGTCTTTACTTATGAAGATGGTGCTAACTACGTTTGCCCAGAGTGCGGCTATGAGTGGCCAATTGCGATAAGCGCCGAGGGTAGCGAAGAGAAGCGTGTGTTCAAAGATGCCTTTGGCAACATACTGGTTGATGGCGATTCCGTTACCGTGATTAAAGATCTCAAGGTGAAGGGTTCTTCTTCAACAGTTAAAGTCGGCACCAAAGTAAAAAATATTCGTCTTGTTGACGGCGACCATGACATCGACTGCAAAATAGACGGCATTGGCTCAATGCAGCTAAAAACTGAATTTGTAAAAAAAGCTTAAGTTGGCTTTAGCTTTGCTGGATTTGATTTACCACGATGACTTTTTGCTGGTGGTCAATAAACCAGCAGGGCTCCTTTCCGTACCTGGGCGCGGAGTGGATAAACAAGATTGCCTTTCCGTACGTGTCCAACAATTGTTTTCAAATGCCCAAACTGTGCATCGCTTAGATATGGCAACTTCAGGCTTGATGGTGTTCGCACGTGGCGCGGAAATGCAGCGAGCATTGTCTGCGCTATTCCGTGACCGCAAAGTAGAAAAGCGCTATGTGGCAATTGTTACCGGCCAGTTCACTTCATCTAATGGCGAAATTAATTTGCCGCTCACCGCAGATTGGCCTAATCGCCCTCTGCAAAAAGTAGATCATCAGCTTGGCAAGCCCTCACTCACCCATTACGCCTCGCTGGGCTACGATGAATCTAACCATTGCAGTCGCGTATTACTTACCCCTGTGACCGGCCGCACCCATCAATTACGGCTTCATATGGCGAGTATTGGCCATACTATTTTAGGTGATGCTCTATATGGCGATGCTGCTAGCGCGCCCAGTTTACGATTGCATGCTAGCTCATTAAATTTTATTCATCCTATCAATCACGAAGCATTGAACTTTATTTCGGAACCGTTGTTCTAAGCAAGGCCTTGAGTTTTAAGATAGCATCGCCATATAGTGTCTGCGCCTTTTTATACTCGCGTCGTTTTCAACTTAATTGAGGATTTACATGAAACGTTTTTTATTGCTGTTAACAATAGTTCTTTCCACCCTTTCTTTGCTCGCGACAACGGCTGAAGCAAAACGCTTTGGCGGTGGTGGTTCTGTCGGCAAGCAGCGCTCTATGTCTCCTCAACAAACGCAGAAAGCCCCCGCTGCTGCGCCTGCTCCTACAGCAGCGCCTGCATCCACTGGCAATAAATGGCTTGGCCCATTAGCTGGCTTAGCAATTGGTGCTGGCTTGGGTGCCATGTTCGCGGGCGGGCTTGGCGGTTTGGGAGGTGCAATGAGCGGCATTTTGATGGCCTTAGCTGCGGGTGCTGTTGTGATGTTGCTAATTTCAATGTTCCGCAAAAAGCAACAATCTACAATGCAATATGCTGGCTCTGGCGCTCCTTATAGCGGCTCTCCAGCCCCCGCACCGCAAGCCATGTCTGGGAGCAGTGCTGCTATCGCTGCGCCTGCCGCTGGCAATATCCCTAGCGATTTTCCCGTTGAAGCTTTTTTACGTAGCGCTAAAACCTCTTTCATTCGCCTGCAAGCCGCGAATGATCGCAAAGACCTCAATGACATCCGCGAATACACAACGCCTGAGATGTATGCTGAAGTTTCGATGCAATTTGCTGAGCGTGACAACACGCCTCAGACAACTGCTGTGATTTCAGTTAATGCTGAGTTGCTTGAAGTTGTTACTGAGAACGATATGGCTATTGCCAGCGTACGCATGAGCGGCCAGTTGCGTGAAAACAATAACGCGACTGAAAACTTTGATGAAATTTGGCATGTGCAGAAGAATACTAAAGATGACAAAGCAGTTTGGCTGTTGAGTGGCATTCAACAAGTTTCTTGATATAGTCCTTTGATCTACTCGAACGGCGCGACTCATCCTCGCGCCGTTTTTTATTTCCCCGTTTTATAGCTCATCGCTTGATACAATTGAACTATTCAGCTTCATTAATTACTTGAGTACATGATGCGTATCCTTAGAGTTTTCAAAATATTTTTCATCGTGTTGCGCTTCGGCCTTGATGAGTTTTTACTGGCCCATGAACGCACCCGCTGGTTGCAAACTCCGCTCAATCTCCTGCTTTTTTTCCGCAACACTTCAGCTCCTAGAGCTGAACGCTTACGCCTTGCTCTTGAAAATCTTGGCCCTATTTTTGTTAAATTCGGACAAATGCTTTCTACCCGCCGCGATTTAATTCCTACCGACATTGCTGACGAACTAGCCAAATTGCAAGATCAGGTACCGCCCTTCCCTTCCGTTCAGGCAGTGGCCCTACTTGAATCAATCTATAAGAAAAAGCTCTTTGAGGTTTTCCAAAGCTTTGATGAAATTCCTGTTGCCAGCGCCTCAGTAGCACAGGTTCACTTTGCTGTTTTGCCGGATGGACGAGAGGTTGCCGTTAAGGTTTTGCGCCCCGGCATTGTTCACGTTATTGAGCATGACCTTGCTTTGCTTGCTATCTGTGCGGGATTGATTGAACGTATATGGGAAGATGGCAAACGCCTCAAGCCGAAGTTAGTGGTCGCTGAGTTTGAAAAATATTTGCACGACGAGCTTGATTTGATGCGTGAGGCGTCCTGCGCTAGCCAACTCAAACGTAATTTTGCCAAATCAAACTTATTGCTTGTCCCCGAGATGTATTGGGATTGGTGCGACACCAACGTGATTGTGATGGAGCGCATGTATGGCATTCCCGTTAGTCAGATTGATGCCTTACGCGCAGCCAATATTAATATTCCAAAACTGGCTTCTGATGGTGTTGAAATTTTTTATATGCAAGTTTTCCGCGACGGCTTTTTCCATGCCGATATGCATCCTGGCAATGTACAAGTTGCAGCGGATGGGCGTTACATCGCCTTAGATTTTGGCATCATGGGTACGCTCACCGATGTCGATAAAAACTATTTGGCTCAAAACTTCATCGCTTTCTTCAACCGTGATTACAAACGCGTGGCGGAAGTCCATATTGAATCCGGCTGGGTACCTGCTAAAACGCGGGTTGACGAATTAGAAGCGGCTATTCGTGCAGTGTGTGAACCAATCTTTGATCGCCCCTTGCGCGAGGTTTCGTTCGGTAAAATTTTATTGCGCTTGTTTCAAACCTCACGCCGTTTTGGGGTTGAGATTCAACCGCAACTTGTTTTGCTGCAAAAAACGTTACTGAATATTGAGGGCTTGGGTTTGCAGTTGGATCCTGAGTTGGATCTTTGGAAAACCGCCAAGCCTTGGTTAGAGCGCTGGATGAAAGAACAGGTGGGCTGGAGAGGGTTTATTAAATCGCTGAAAGAAGAGGCGCCACGCTATGCCACTCTGCTGCCGCAGATTCCGCGCTTGCTCCATCAGCAGCTTAATGCAAATCCTATAACCAAATATGAAGCGGCATTACTAGATTTTGCGACTCAACAGCGTAAACGAAATTTTTGGTTAATGGTGATTGCTCTTTCAGCAATTCTTGCTGCAGGATGGTTTGTGTATCGCTTTTGATTATTTTGCAATCAATTGATTATATTGGGTTATCTAAATTCAATTATCGAAGAAACCGCTCTTCATCAATTCAATCGTGAGCGCCTTGTAGTCTGCCGCTCCCGGTGTATGCGGGCCGTAGGCAAAAATATCTAAGCCGTGCATGGGGCTAGTTGCCAAGGCTACGTTTTCACCAATACGTGTATTACATACTTGCGAGCCATAACGCTCTGTCAACTTGTCATAAATGTCGTAGGACAGTTTCCTGCGTGAGTCGAAACGGGTTATTACAATGCGTCGCTCAAATTTACGCTGTAGTTTTTTCTCCAATACATTTAATGCCGCCTCTAAGCGATGCACACCCTGTTGAGATAAAAAGTCAGCTGAAACAGGAATCAAAACTCTGTCTGCTGCTAGCAACGCGTTGAGTGTGAGCACTCCCAACATTGGGCAGCAGTCAATCAAAATGGGAGCGCCGGTAAGTGCCAGCTCTTCACTAAGTCCTTGTTTAAGCAACTTGGCTGCATTGGGGTCGCTACCGTAGGTCGCATCAATTTTTGATAGCTCAATCGACGAAGGAATGATTTGCCAACCTGCCGGTGTTTCATGAAGTAGGTTAGCGAGAGGGACTTTGTCTTTGAAAAAAGTTGCCATATTACGCTCTTGCGCTCGGGCATCTTTCAAGCCTGATGCAATACTTAACGAACCTTGCGGGTCCATGTCCAAGGCGATAGGGTGCTTTTGGGCAATAGCTAACCCAGCAACTATGTTCAGAGTAGAGGTTGTTTTCCCTACTCCGCCTTTTTGATTAAATACGGCGATGACCGCCATACGATTTCTCCACGTTATGGCAACGACACTTGGTAAACCAGTTATTCAACCGTTACAGACTTGGCGAGATTTCTTGGTTTATCAACGTCTGTTCCCTTTTGCAATGCTACGTAATATGCCAGCAATTGCAGCGGAATCGTGTGCAGAATAGGACTCAAAAAGCCTGCGTGTTCGGGCATTTGCATGACGTGCACACCTTCGCTTGAGTGTATTTTGGTTTCTGAGTCGGCGAATACATACAATTCGCCCCCTCGCGCCTTAACTTCTTGCAGATTTGATTTCAGCTTTTCCAGCAGCGTGTCGTTTGGCGCTACCGCCACGACCGGCATGTCACTATCCACTAGGGCAAGCGGCCCATGTTTAAGTTCTCCTGCAGGATAAGCTTCTGCATGGATATAAGAAATTTCTTTGAGTTTAAGTGCGCCTTCCAATGCAATGGGATAGTGCAATCCTCTGCCTAAAAATAATGCGTGATGCTTGTCAGCAAAATGTTTTGCCAACTCCGCAATTTCAGGCTCAGCTTTCAATACTGCCAGTACGGCACCGGGCAGATGGCGTAAATCATGCAGATGTTCTTGTTCTTGCTTTACGCTTAACTTGCCATGTTGTTTAGCCAACACAAGTGTTAACAAAAATAGTGCTGCAAGTTGTGTTGTAAATGCCTTGGTTGATGCCACGCCAATTTCTGGGCCGGCTCGGGTAAGAAATCTCAATTTTGATTGGCGAATAATCGCACTTTCCGGCACGTTACAAATTGCCAGCGTGTGGCTATGCCCAATTGCTTTTGCATGGTTCAGCGCGGCTAGTGTGTCTGCTGTTTCACCTGACTGCGAAATTGTAACTATCAAGGTCTTGGGGTCTGCCACACTTACCCGATAGCGATATTCACTGGCTATTTCAACTGTACAAGGCACACTGGCTATTTCTTCAAGCCAATATTTCGCTACCATGCCTGCGTGACTGCTAGTTCCACAGGCCAAAATGAGAATGCGATTTATTTGTTCAAATGATTTGGCTGCTTCAGCGCCAAATATCCCCGGCACCAATGATTGACTATTGCACACCGATTCAAGCGTGTCTGCCAGTGCCTGTGGTTGCTCGTGGATTTCTTTCTGCATGTAGTGTTGGTACTCGCCTAACTCTACACTTTCATTGTTCAATTCACTGATGTTGACAGGGCGATCGATTGCGTTTCCATTTGCATCAAATATTTTATAGTTTGCCAGCGCCAATTCAACTACGTCGCCCTCTTCCAAATACACAACTTTTTGAGTTACCTGTAATAGTGCAGACATGTCCGATGCGATGAAGTACTCACCCTCACCGACACCCAATAACAGAGGGCTGCCTTTACGCGCACCAATTAATTGATCGGGATTATCAGCGGCGATTACTCCAATTGCGTAAGCACCCACCAACTCAGCTAATGCACTCTGTGTTGACTTAAGCAGGTCTTTGTTCTTTGCGTAAAATGAATGTATTAAATGTGCGATTACTTCGGTATCTGTGTCCGAGGTAAACACATATCCCGCGCTAGTGAGTTTGCTACGAAGTTCTTCATAATTCTCAATGATGCCATTGTGAACGACGGCGATGAGTTCGTTGCTAGTATGCGGATGTGCATTGCGTTCACTCGGCACACCGTGAGTTGCCCATCGGGTATGAGCTATTCCTATTTTGCCATTCGTGCTTACACTTTTTTCCGCTAATTCCGCAACCCGACCTGTGCTCCGTACTCGGTCAAGTGTTTTGTTGTTGACTACAACCAAGCCTGCAGAGTCATACCCGCGATATTCCAAACGGAGTAAGCCCTCAACTAAAATTGGAACAACATTTCTTTTAGCTACCGCTCCGACAATTCCGCACATATTTTTTCTCTTTAGAAATTTGAGTTATTTTTCTTAACGGGTCTCTGCCAACCAACAATGCTAATTTGCTTTGCTCGCGACAATGTTAATTCTTCTGCTGGCGTATCTTTGGTAATTGTTGATCCTGCTCCGATTGTAGAGCCTCGGCCCACGGTGACGGGAGCGATCAATTGCGTATCAGATCCAATAAATACATCGTCTTCAATAACGGTACGAAACTTGTTAGCACCATCGTAGTTGCAAGTGATGGTTCCAGCTCCAATATTAACGCGTGATCCCACCGTCGCATCGCCAACGTAACTCAGATGATTAGCCTTACTCTTTTGCGCAATTTCGCTGTTTTTTATTTCAACAAAGTTGCCAATATGAACTTCATTGTGCAATTTTGTCCCGGGTCGAATTCGAGCATATGGACCTATGTGACATGCTTCACCAATTTCTGCGGTATCAATATGACTATAAGGCGCAATCAATGTATTCGTGGCAATACTTGCATTTTTTATCACACAATAGGCGCCCACTTTCACACCACTCGCTAGTTTTACCGATCCCTCAAAGATACAGCCCACATCAATTTCTACGTCTTGAGCACACTCTAGGTTTCCTCGAATATCAATTCGTGCGGGATCCGATAGCGTGACTCCCTGACGTAACAATTTATTCGCTAGTTCTAATTGCAAGATACGCTCTAACTCTGCAAGCTGCATTTTGCTATTAACTCCCATAACCTCCCATGAATGCTCAGGATGAGAGGATTTAATCTCAACTTTTTGATCAACTGCCATCGCTACTATATCTGTAAGATAATATTCGCCTTGTGAGTTATTGTTTTGCAAGGACGACAACCAACCTCGTAACAATTTTGTTGGGGCAGATAGTATTCCAGTATTTATTTCCTGAATTTCTCGCTGTATAGCATTGGCATCCTTTTCTTCCACTATGCTCGTTATTCTTTTTTCAGCATCACGCACAATCCTGCCATAGCCCTTGGGGTCGACAAGAAACTGAGTCAATAAATTCAGGGAGTTAGGATAGTCAATAAGTGCCTGTAACGTTTTTGCTTGGATTAGCGGAACATCGCCATATAAAACGAGTGTTATACCCTCATTGTCTACAAGTGGCATTGCTTGCTGAACAGCATGGCCCGTGCCAAGTTGTGGCTCCTGTATCGCAAATTCAGTATGTTGGGCTGTTACGGAGTTTGGCACTGACTCACCGCCATGCCCATATACAACAATTGTTTTATCTGAGTTAAGTTGTTGTGCAGTATCTAGTAAATGTTGCAACATCGCTTTACCCGCGAGTTCATGGAGAACCTTTGGCTTAGCAGAATACATTCTTGTGCCTTTACCTGCAGCGAGAATTACAATATTTAAATTAGTCATTTTTTTCTGACGATATGTTTTGTCAAGTATAAACAAAAAAAACGGCATTAGCCGTTTTCCTTGTTAATGCATTAATCTATTAACAACTAGTGCGATACCCCTTTGCGCAAGCGTGAAATTGTCTGCAATTGTGCCATCGCTTCTGCCAACTCAGCCTGTGCTGCTGCATAATCAATATCAGAAGTACGATTCTTCATAGCCTCTTCAGCTGCTCGCTTAGACTCTAAAGCACGTGCCTCATCAAGGTCGGCACCACGAATCGCCGTATCAGCTAAGATTGTTACTACATTTGGTTGAACTTCAAGCATCCCACCAGAGACATAAATCATCGTGTCTTCAGAACTGTCCGGCGTCTTTAGACGAACTGAACCTGGCTTGATACGTGTCAACAACGGAGCGTGGCGAGGATAAATACCCAGCTCGCCAGCTTCGCCTGGAACAATCACCAACTCTGCTAATCCAGAAAAAATGGACTCTTCAGCACTTACCACATCGACATGAACTGTCATTGCCATTTTGGTTTACCTTTATTGAAGCGTCTTAGCTTTTTCTACAGCTTCTTCGATTCCGCCAACCATGTAGAACGCTTGCTCTGGCAAGTGGTCGTATTCACCGTTAATAATACCTTTGAAACCCTTAATGGTTTCTTTCAGTGTTACATACTTACCTGGGCTACCAGTAAACACTTCGGCAACGTGGAAGGGCTGTGACAAGAAACGTTGAATCTTACGTGCACGTGCAACTGCTAATTTGTCTTCTGGTGCCAATTCGTCCATGCCCAAAATTGCAATAATATCGCGCAATTCTTTGTAACGCTGCAATGTTTGTTGAACGCCACGAGCAACTGAATAATGTTCTTCACCAACAACGAGTGGATCTAGCTGACGTGAAGAAGAGTCCAGTGGATCAACCGCTGGGTAAATACCCAAGGAGGCGATGTCACGTGACAACACAACTGTTGAGTCAAGGTGCAAGAAAGTTGTTGCTGGAGATGGGTCAGTCAAGTCATCCGCAGGAACATAAACCGCTTGAATCGAAGTAATCGAGCCGACTTTAGTTGATGTAATACGCTCTTGCAAACGGCCCATTTCTTCAGCCAGTGTAGGCTGATAACCTACAGCAGATGGCATACGACCCAGCAACGCAGAAACTTCAGTTCCGGCCAATGTGTAACGGTAGATGTTGTCAACGAAGAACAAAATATCACGGCCTTCGTCACGGAATTTTTCAGCCATGGTCAAACCAGACAAAGCAACGCGAAGACGGTTACCAGGCGGCTCGTTCATTTGACCGAACACCATCGCAACTTTATCCAAAACGTTTGAATCTTTCATCTCGTGGTAGAAGTCGTTACCCTCACGAGTACGCTCACCCACACCCGCAAACACGGATAAACCCGCGTGTTGTTTTGCGATGTTGTTGATCAGCTCCATCATGTTCACGGTCTTACCTACACCCGCACCACCGAACAGACCAACTTTACCGCCTTTTGCAAACGGGCAAACCAGGTCAATCACTTTAATGCCAGTTTCTAGCAAGTCGATCGACGGGGACAACTCATCAAATTTAGGTGCTTTTTGGTGAATCGAGCGGCGCTCGTCACACTTAACTTCACCAGCATCGTCGATTGGGCGGCCCAATACATCCATAATTCGCCCCAATGTGCCAACGCCAACTGGAACAGTGATTTGAGAGCCGGAATTGATAACCGCCATACCACGACGCAAACCATCTGAAGAGCCCATCGCAATTGCGCGAACCACGCCATCACCGATTTGTTGCTGAACTTCTAGCGTCAGATCTTTTTCGGCTACGGAATTCGCTTCCGCAACCAATTTAAGTGCGTCATACACTTTTGGCATTTGATCACGTGGAAATTCTACGTCGACCACCGCACCGATACATTGAACAATCTTGCCTTGACTCATTTTAAGATTCCCCACTTTAATATTGATTCTTTACATAGCCGCATCAAAGCCGGCGCATTAGTTAACCGCTGCTGCACCACCAACGATCTCTGAAATTTCTTTAGTGATCGCCGCTTGACGCGCTTTGTTGTAAACCAGTTTAAGCTCACCGATAACCGTTTTCGCATTATCAGAAGCGGCCTTCATAGCAACCATACGTGAGCTTTGTTCTGACGCTTGATTTTCAGTTACTGCTGAATACACCAATGATTCAATGTAGCGAAGTAACAATTCATCTACGACCACTTTTGCGTCCGGCTCGTAGATGTAGTCCCATTGACCTTCCCGACGATCACCTGCAACATCAGAAGATAATGGCAACAATTGCTCAAATGTAGGCTCTTGCTTCATTGAATTAACGAAGTGGTTATAAGAAATGTAGATAGCATCTACCTCTCCAGCCACATACGCATCCAGCATGACTTTTACAGCCCCAATTAAATTTTCAACGTGCGGCGTATCTCCCAAACCAATGAGATGCGATTGAATTTTCGCACCAATTCGGTTCATAAAACTAAAGCCCTTGTTACCAATCGGAGTTAACCGAAGCCCTGAACCAGCTGCTTCAAATTCCTTCATTCGATTAGTTACGAGTCGCAGTACGTTGGTATTCAAACCACCGCAAAGGCCTTTGTCTGAGGTAATTAAGATGATACCCACATTTTTAACTTGCTCTCGCTTAACCAAGAACGGATGCTTATATTCCGGGTTAGCTTTTGCCAAATGTGCCGCAACTTGCCTAATTTTTTCTGCATATGGCCGCGCAGCACGCATACGCTCTTGCGCACGACGCATTTTGGCTGCTGCGACCATTTCCATCGCACGCGTGATTTTTCGCGTATTTTCTACGCTCTTAATCTTGGTGCGGATCTCTTTGCTACCAGCCATGATCAGACTCTCGCTTAGTAAACTGCAGTTGACTTAAATTTTTCAATTGCTGCTGTCAGCGTTTTTTCATTGTCAGCATTCAGGTCTTTACTAGTCTCAATCGCATCCATCAGGTCTTTGTGTTTAGACTTCAAGAATGCATGCAATGCACCTTCGAAGGCCAACGCTTTTTTAACCTCAACATCATCAAAGTAGCCCTTGTTTACGCAGAACAATGTAACACCCATTTCTGCAACTGAAAGCGGCGCATACTGAAGCTGTTTCATCAATTCGGTAACCAAGCGACCGCGCTCTAACTGCTTGCGTGTCACTTCGTCCAAATCTGAAGCAAACTGTGCAAACGCTGCCAATTCACGATATTGAGCAAGCGCCAAACGCACACCGCCACCAAGTTTCTTAATGATCTTTGTTTGGGCTGCGCCACCTACGCGAGACACTGAAATACCTGCGTTAATCGCTGGTCGAATACCCGCGTTAAACAAGTCAGTTTCCAAGAAGATCTGACCGTCAGTAATCGAAATTACGTTAGTAGGAACGAAGGCAGATACGTCGCCAGCAGCTGTTTCAATAATTGGCAACGCTGTCAATGAACCTGTTTTTCCTTTAACTTCGCCCTTAGTGAACGCTTCAACATAGTCAGCATTCACGCGTGATGCACGCTCCAGCAAACGTGAGTGTAGATAGAACACGTCACCAGGGTAAGCTTCACGACCCGGCGGACGACGAAGCAACAATGAGATTTGACGGTACGCCCAAGCCTGCTTAGTCAAGTCATCATAAACGATCAGCGCATCTTCACCGCGATCACGGAAGTATTCGCCCATTGTGCAACCAGAATATGGCGCCAAGAATTGCATTGCAGCAGAATCGGAAGCCGTAGCAGCAACAACAATGGTGTATCCCATTGCGCCATGCTCCTCTAATTTACGTACTACGTTTGCAATAGTTGATGCCTTTTGACCAATCGCAACATACACGCAGGTCATGTTTTGACCTTTTTGGTTGATGATTGCATCAACCGCTACCGCAGTTTTACCTGTTTGGCGGTCACCAATGATCAGTTCGCGCTGGCCACGGCCAACTGGAACCATTGAGTCAATTGATTTCAAGCCCGTTTGCACTGGTTGATCAACTGATTTACGTGCAATAACACCTGGCGCAACCTTTTCAACTTTGTCGGTCATCTTTGCGTTAATTGGACCCTTGCCATCAATTGGCTGGCCCAAGGCGTTCACAACGCGTCCACGCAGCTCTGGTCCAACAGGCACTTCCAAAATCTTGCCGGTACACTTAACTGTATTACCCTCAGAGATGTGCTCGTATTCACCAAGAATAACCGCACCCACCGAGTCTCTCTCCAAGTTCAATGCCAAGCCGTAAGTATTGCCTGGAAACTCAAGCATCTCACCTTGCATAACATCTGACAAACCGTGAATACGAACGATACCGTCGGTAACGCTGACAACGGTTCCTTCGGTTCTAGCTTCTGTCAAAGCCTCAAAGTTTTCAATACGACTACGAATCAAATTGCTAATTTCAGAAGGGTTGAGCTTCATCTGACTTTTCCTTATTTCGATATTTCGGTGATTAGGCCAAAGCTACGGCCAGTTCGGATAAACGAGTACGTGCTGAACCGTCTATTACCTTGTCTCCAGCTCGAATAATAATTCCACCTAGCAATTCACGATTCGTTTCGCAGGTGAGCTTTATTTCACGGCCCATTTTAATCTTCATTGATGCTGATACTTTTTGCTTTTGGGCATCGGTCAGATCGTATGCAGAAGTCACAACAACATCTAAACTTTTCTCTGCCTCTGCGCGCAGCACTTCAAACAGCGCATAAATTTCAGGCAATTCAAGTAGGCGATTATTAGCCACTAGTATTTTGATAAAGTTCTTAGCCATTTGACTGGCCTTATCCGCTGCTAACGTTACCATCAAGCCGGATAGCTGCTCTGTTTTTACCTTCGGACTACGAATAACTGACTGTAGGTCAGCATTGCCAATCGCCGATGCTGCGGTGTTTAGCATTTCTGACCAAGCCTTTAGTTCGCCCAACTTTTGGGCTTCATCAAAGGCCGCCTGAGCATAAGGACGCGCGGCTGTAATGGCTTGTGACATAACGATTAGATTTCCGCAACAAGTTTATCAAGCAGATCGTTATGTGCTTTAGCATCAATTTCACGACCCAAAATTTTGCCCGCACCAGCCAGCGCGATAGCAGAAACCTGCGTACGCAACTGTTCTTTTGCACGGAACACTTCTTGATCAATCTCAGCTTTTGCCCCAGCAATAATACGATCACCTTCCGCTTTGGCATTAGCTTTTGCTTCTTCAATGATTTCGCTAGCGCGCTTATCTCCAGCAGTAATTATTTCACCCGCTTTTTCTTTAGCCTGATGAATAATTTCTGCGGAACGCTTTGCTGCTAAGTCAAGATCATGCTTACCACGCTCTGCTGCGGCCAAGCCGTCAGCAATCGTTTTAGCGCGCTCTTCCATTGCCTGAAGCAATGGAGGCCACACAAACTTCATGGTAAACCAGATAAGGATGGCAAATGTAATTGCCTGTCCTAGTAAGGTTGCGTTGATATTCACGACAGCCCCTTTCAGTCAATAACGATTATGGACAATTAGCCTTTTACAATCGCGATGAAGGGATTTGCGAACAACATGTACAACGCAATACCTACGCCAATCATCGTTACCGCGTCCAACAGACCAGCCACGATGAACATCTTAACTTGCAATGTAGGAATCATTTCTGGCTGACGCGCTGCGCCTTCTAAGAATCGACCGCCCAACAGACCGAAACCAATCGCGGTTCCCAGTGCGCCCATACCGATTAGTACTGCTACAGCAATCGATACATTACCCAACAATAGTGCTAGTTCCATGTTTTCTCCTTGGAGGTTTAGTTAAATTAATAAAGCGAAACTTAATGACTTTCGTGCGCCATGCTTAGATAAACAATCGTCAGCATCATGAACACAAAAGCTTGCAACGTAATAATCAAAAGATGGAATATCGCCCATGGCGCGCCCAGCAACCACTGCAAATACCAAGGCAGCAACGCAATCAGAATGAAAACCATCTCACCCGCATACATGTTTCCGAATAGACGCAACGCTAGCGAAATGGGCTTAGCGATGTCTTCAACAATTCTGAAGAGTACGTTTACTGGAATCAACAATGGGAATTTGCCAAACGGCGAAAATAGGATTTCTTTACTAAAGCCGGCAAATCCTTTTACCTTAAAGCTATAGAAATAAATCAAAAAGAAAACAGAGATCGACATTGCAAATGTCGCGTTTAAGTCGGTCGAAGGAACAATCTTGAGATGAGTTACACCAAACCAACTCGCCACTAGTGGCAACAAATCAACCGGAATCACGTCCATGGCATTCATGGCAAAAATCCACACAAAGATTGTCAGCGCCAACGGTGCGATAAGTTCACTTTTGCCATGGAAGGTATCTTTTACTTGCGCGTCCACCATGCCCACAACCATCTCGACAAAGTTTTGCAGCGGCCCCGGAACGCCAGCTGTCGCCTTGCGAGTGGCGAGCCACATTGTGCCAAATACGATCAGACCAATGATCAAGGAAACAAATATTGTGTCTAGGTGTAAAGACCAAAAACCTTCTCCAGAATGAAGATTGGTTAAATGGTGTTGAATATATTCAGTTGTTGTTAAGCCTTCAGTACTCATAATTTTTCACACAAAAATTAATGCTAACCAATAGACCGCCAAGGTTGCAATATAGGTTGCAAATAGCGGCAACGCGTGTGCTTCTTTGTACTGCGTAAAAACAAAGGAGAACAACAGAATGGTGAAAGCTAACTTATACGCTTCGGCGCTGTAATGCGACCTTATTATTGCCTTTACGTCTGACCCTTGTGGGGCAAACATTTTTTTTGCGTAAATCAAGCTAGTCAAAAAACCAACCGCCCCTCCAGCAAAAGCTGATATTGCTGAACCGCCGTTTTGTGTAATTAGCATGATTAAGCTCATTACAACGGTGACGCCTACCTGCGTAAGCACTATCCAGATTATCGCTTTTTTACTTGCCAAATCTTTGAAGATGTACATTCTACTCAAGCCCGCTTAATTACGTCAATTGTTTATTTCATGCGTGCGATAAGTTCTTCAAGATGATCGTTACTTGTATATTCAATTATTAGCTTACCCTTTCCCTGTTTGCCAACCTTAATTTCTACTGCCGTTCCCATAGTCTGCGACAGCTCTTCTTGCAAATTTGCGATATCTCGACTTATCGCTGGTTTTGCTATTTTAACTTTAGGACTTAGCATCGTTTGCACTAGCTTTTCGGCATCTCTTACCGATAAGTTATCAGCGACAATTTTATTTGCGGCAGAGATCAACAGGGCCGCATCCAAAGGAAGCAAGGCTCGCGCATGTCCCATGTCTAACTTATTGTCCATCAGCATTGCCTGGACCATCTCGGGCAATTTCAGTAAACGTAATAAGTTGCTTGCCGCACTGCGTGATCGGCCAACTGCATCTGCAGCTGTTTGATGCGTCATTTGGAACTCATCAATTAAACGCTGAATACCCACAGCCTCTTCCAGTGGATTCAAATCTTCTCGTTGGATATTTTCAATCAAAGCCATCGCCAAGGCTGCATTATCTGGGACTTTCCTCACCAAAACAGTAACTTGAGTCAATCCCGCCAACTGTGCGGCGCGCCAACGGCGCTCACCTGCAATAATTTCATAACCGCCATTTACGAGCTCTCGCACCAGAATCGGCTGCATGATGCCTTGCGCTCTTATTGATGCCGCAAGCTCTGCCAAAGAATCTTCATCCATTCGACTTCTGGGCTGATATTTACCTGGTGCAAGCTGCTCAACTTTTAATTCCCGAAGTGAATCGTTGCCCTGATCTTTGCTTCCCGCTAACAGCGCATCTAAACCGCGCCCGAGTCCTTTTGCTGGTTTTGCCATTTTTTTTCCTAGTTTATTTCGTTGCCAAACGTGAAGCGTTATTAAGTAGCTCACCAGCCAAAGCTAGATATGCCTGAGTGCCCTTGGATTGACTGTCATGATAGAGCGCGGGTAAACCATAGCTTGGCGCCTCAGCTAAACGAACATTCCTTGGAATAACTGTACGGTAGACTTTTTCACCAAAATGCTGTTGCAACTCATCTGAAACTTGTTGAGCTAGTGAATTTCTCGGGTCAAACATCGTCCGCAACAACCCTTCAATTTCTAATTCTGGATTTAGGTGAGCACGCACTTTGCGTATCGTGTTGACTAAGTCACTCAATCCTTCCAGCGCATAATATTCACACTGCATTGGGATCATCACCGATTGTGCCGCGCATAAGCCATTAAGTGTCAGCAGATTTAGAGAAGGGGGGCAATCAATCAAAACATAATCATAATCATCGTAAACCACCTCTAGCGCATTTTTAAGGCGCATCTCCCGCCCCTCTAGGTCCACCAACTCTATTTCTGCTCCAGCTAACTCCCGATTCGCGGGTAGCACATCATATTTTGCCTGTTCAGCAGTTGCCCTTACCTCTCGAATCACTTTTTGCCCTAGCAACACGTCATAAACGGTAGCGGCAAGATCTGCCTTGTTTATGCCACTGCCCATCGTGGCATTGCCTTGTGGGTCTAGATCGATTAGCAAAACTCGCTGCTTTGCTGCCGCTAAACTTGCCGCCAAGTTCACCGTCGTTGTCGTTTTACCGACCCCACCCTTTTGATTAGTTATCGCCAATATTTTGGTCATTAATTTTCTCTCATTACCACTAAGCAACGTGCCGCCTCTAACTTAGGTATCTGCAACGTGAAATTTCTCTCAACTCTAATGTCATTCGGCAAACGCAACAGCTCTTGTTCAGGAGAGCCCTTCATTGCCGCCCAACCACCGCCTTTTTGCAACAAGTGTCTCGTTGAAAACACAAAGTCAGCCGCCTCTGAAAATGCTCGAGAAATAATTCCGTCATATTTTTCGTTAGCCTCAAACTCTTCGACTCGCCCGCAATACACTTCCACATTATTTAAACCAAGCTCGATTGTTGCTTGCTGAACAAAGCTCGTTTTTTTGCTATTGCTATCAAGCAAAGTAAACGACCACTCTGGTCGCATGATCGCCAATACTGCGCCCGGCAAGCCCGCACCGCACCCTACATCTAACCATCTGGCTGGCCATAAATATGGCAGAACAGCTAGGCTGTCCAGCAAGTGATTGCTAACCATTTGTTCTTGCTGGCGTATCGCCGTCAAATTATAGACCTTGTTCCACTTATGTAATAACGCCAAATAATCCAACAGCTTTTTCTGCTCCCCGGACGTAACCACCAATCCGAGCCGCTCTATTCCAACCGATAAGTCTTGGGCTAGTGTCATGCTGAAAATGGCTGGGACACAGTTATTCCGCCGCGCTTTAAATGTACCAAAAGCAAGGAAATCGCAGCGGGCGTTATCCCTGAAATTCTTCCCGCCTGACCGAGTGTTTCTGGGCGAAACTTCTCGAGTTTTTGCCGCACCTCGGTTGATAAACCACCAACCAATGAATAGTCTAAATTAACCGGCAATTTCAACATTTCATTCTCAGCTTGCCGAGCGATTTCCGTATGTTGACGTTCAATATAGCCTTGATACTTTGCTTGAATTTCAACCTGCTCGGCAACTTTATCATCAACAAGTGCTGAGGAAAGGCCCTCCATTGACATGAGTGTTTCATAGGTCACATCGGGCCTGCGTAACAATTCATAAAGCGAATATTCGCGCTCAATGTTTTTCCCCAATACGCGCTCCGCCTCAGCAGCTGCCAATACCTTTGGGTTTACCCAAGTGGACTTCAAGCGCCCTACCTCTATTGCAACTGCCTCCCTCTTTGCTTCAAAGTCCACCCAACGCTTTTCATCAACCAGTCCTAATTGGCGCCCAATCTCAGTTAGCCGCGCGTCTGCATTGTCTTCTCTTAACTGCAAACGATACTCCGCGCGACTTGTAAACATTCGATACGGCTCGGACACCCCTTGGGTCGTTAAGTCATCGACCAATACGCCCAGGTAAGCCTCATCTCGTCGCGGATACCAAGCCGCCTCTTCAGAAGAAAACCGGGCTGCATTTAATCCCGCAAGCAACCCTTGGGCTGCCGCTTCTTCATAGCCCGTTGTGCCATTAATTTGACCAGCAAAAAACAAACCTTTTATTGCCTTTGTTTCCAGCGAAATTTTTAGTCCACGCGGATCAAAATAATCATATTCAATCGCATAACCTGGACGCGTAATGTAGGCATTCTCCAAACCTTTTATTGAACGCACCAACTGCAACTGAATATCAAACGGCAAGCTAGTTGAAATACCGTTTGGATAAACCTCGTGGGTCGTTAGCCCCTCGGGCTCCAAAAAAATCTGGTGATTATCTTTGTCGGCAAAACGCGTGATTTTATCTTCAATAGAAGGACAATAACGCGGCCCAACCCCTTCAATCACACCGGTAAACAAAGGCGAGCGATCTAGCCCTCCACGAATAATGTCGTGGGTTTGTACGTTAGTATGCGTAATCCAACATGGCAATTGTTTTGGGTGCTGGGCCGCACTTCCCATAAATGAAAACACCGGCACGGGCGTATCGCCAGGTTGTTCGGTCATCACTGAATAATCGATGCTACGCCCATCTATTCGCGGCGGCGTTCCCGTTTTCAAGCGGCCAATTGGCAAGCCAAGCTCTCGCAAATCATTAGACAACGCCACCGACGGGGGGTCGCCCGCCCGCCCTGCAGGATAATTAGACAAGCCAACGTGGATTAGCCCAGACAAAAAGGTTCCCGTTGTTAACACCACACTCTTTGACAAGAAACGAAGGCCCAGCATGGTTTCTACACCGGCCACCCCATCTCCTCTCATGATTAATTTTTCAGCAGCCTGCTGAAACAACCAAAGATTGGGTTGATTTTCAAGCCTTGCCCTGACGGCCGCCTTGTATAAAACACGATCCGCCTGTGCCCGCGTCGCCCTTACCGCCGGGCCTTTTGATGAGTTTAATATTCGAAACTGCATACCCGACTCGTCTGCGGCCGTAGCCATTAGACCGCCCAGCGCATCCACTTCTTTTACCAGATGGCCCTTACCGATGCCACCAATTGAAGGGTTGCATGACATCGCCCCTAGCGTTTCAATGTTGTGAGTAATCAGCAGCGTCGCTCGGCCCATTCGTGCGCTTGCTAACGCCGCCTCGGTTCCCGCGTGCCCTCCCCCTACAACAATGACATCAAACTCTTTTGGGTAATTCATTTATCCTGCGCCAAATCAAAGGCGCGCATCATACATTAATTGCACCGATTGAAAGTATCCCGGCGGGCTGTTTCACGTGAAACACCCGCCTTACTTTCCAATACAAAAGCGGCTAAAAATTTCACCTAGCAACTCATCACTTGTAAATCGGCCCGTTATTTCGCTCAAGGCGACCTGAACAAGGCGGAGGTCTTCTGCCAAAAGCTCTACGGTTGCGGCGCTTATTGATGCCCGCCCCAAATAAGCTTTCGCCTTGGTGAGCGACTCAATGTGTCGTGCCCTGGCCATAAATGCACCCGACTCACCGTGCCACCCCATCATTTGTAGCAGCCGTTCTTTTAAAAGATTAATGCCTTCGTCTGCCTTTGCAGAGACGTAAATATAATCCTGACCGTCTCGCGTTTCTAAATGTGCAGCAGTGCCCAATAGGTCAATTTTGTTAATAATGTGTAATCTGGGTATGTTACTGGGTATTTGATCTAATATTTTTGCTGTTGCGGGCCCACCTCTTTTCGTCACATCCTCTAGAAGCAGCACAACATCCGCCTTTGCAGCCGCAAGCCTTGTGCGTTCCATTCCCATTTGCTCGATCGCATCTTGAGACTCTCGTAAACCGGCGGTATCAATAATATGTAATGGCACGCCATCAATATTAATCGCCTGGCGAATAACATCTCTTGTTGTGCCGGCTATCTCACTAACTAAAGCGACGTCCTCTCCAGATAGCCTGTTCAGCAGGCTAGACTTCCCCACGTTTGGTTCTCCCACAAGCACCACGTGAGCGCCCTCTCTCAGAATGCTGCCCTGCTTTGCTAAATCAAAAATTTGATCCAATTCCGCTTTGATTCTACTTAGGCAACATTCTTGTTTAACTAAGTCTTGAGCTGGTATTTCTTCTTCTGGAAAGTCTAGCGAGGCTTCGATTTGAATTCGTAGCGCTATAACATCCTCAACCAAAGCATGAACTGCTTTAGAAAAATCCCCCTGCAAAGAACGAGTGGCACTACGAACCCCTTGTTCTGAGGTTGCGTTTATCAGGTCAATTACGCTTTCGGCCTGAACCAAATCAAGCTTGTTATTTAGAAAGGCTCGCTGTGTAAATTCGCCGGGTTCCGCAGGTCTTGCACCAAGAGAAAAGCAGCGCTGAAGTAATAGGCCAAGGACGGCCGTTCCGCCGTGTCCTTGTAGTTCAATAACATCTTCCCCCGTATACGAGTGAGGGCCAGGAAAATAAAGTCCTATTCCGTGATCAATAATTGCGCCGTCAGCATCCTTAAATGGCGTATAGGTCGCATGGCGAGGGTTTAAATTTTGACCAAACAGTGGCAGAAGATATGACGAGAGGTCTTTGCCAGAAATACGAACGACACCAACCCCTCCTCGACCGGGTGCCGTAGCTATTGCAGCTACGGCATCAAGCTTTGACAACATCCTTTTGACCGCTTTCTAAGCTTCGGGTTATGTACCATTGCTGAGCAATAGAAAGAACGTTGTTAACAATTGAATACAAAACCAATCCCGCTGGGAAAAAGAAAAATACAACGCTGAATACAACCGGCATCCATTGCATCAACTTAGCTTGTATTGGATCCGGTGGTGTCGGGTTTAATCGCCCCTGAATTAACATGCTGATACCCATAATAGCTGGCATGATGTAATAAGGATCAGCAACTGAAAGGTCGGTTATCCATAGCATGAAGGGTGCATGACGTAATTCAACGCTTGCTAAAATTGACCAATAAAGGGCAATAAATACTGGGATTTGAATTAGTACGGGCAAACAGCCGCCGAGCGGATTGATTTTTTCTGTTTTATACAGATCCATCATTGCTTTATTTAGCTTTTCGCGATCATCACTATATTGCTGTTTGATCTTTTCTAGCTTTGGCGCAACGGCTTTCATTTTAGCCATTGAGCGATAGCTTGCGGCCGAAAGGGGGAAAAACACTAGTTTAATTAGAACCGTGAGAAGAATGATGGCAACTCCCCAGTTTTGAACACCGCTTTGAATAAAGGTGAGCAACCAAAACAGCGGCGTAGCAATAATCGTTAACCATCCATAATCAACCGTAAGACCTAAACCAGTGGCAACATTATCAAGTTTTGAGCTTGCGGGCCCTACATACAAAGAGGTGCTTATACCTCCTTTTTGACCCGGTTCAATTGTTGGAATGGGGAGAATTGCTCCTATCGAATATTCGTGGTTTCCCAAAGATTTTGTGTAAAACTCTCTCTCGGTATTACCTGATGGCAGCCAAGCGGTCACAAAATAGTGTTGAAGCATTGCTATCCAACCATTGTCAGCGGATTTTGCATAACTTGTTTTGTTTTTTTCTATATTTGCAAACTCAACTTTTTGGAATTTTTCCTTATCTGTATAGATCGCCGCCCCTGTATAGGTAGGAACGAGCTTAGAGGCTCCCTCTGGAACCCCGTCGTCTCTAACCAATTGATAGTAAGCGGAGGCCGTCAATGGCTTGTCACCTAAGTTTTCAATTTCGTAACTAACATCAATAAGATAGCTATTACGATGAAACGTTAAGGTTTTCGTTACTGCTTTTCCGGCTGACAACGTTACGGAAACGGAATCTTTACCATCTTGTAAGCTGAACTCTTCTGCGGTTGCCGTAAATTGCTCTCGATGCGTTGGTAGGCCTTCACCAAGCAGCCCCGTTTGAGCAATATATGTGTGCCCTTCTTCTTTCTGAAGCAAAACAAATGCTTTGTTTTTGTCCACAGCATCTTTATGTTGAAGTAGCTCCACTCTTTGGATGTCCCCACCAAGTGTATTTAACTCAACCAACAGGCTGTCCGTCTTAACAACGATTTTTTTTCCTTGCACTGTAGCTGCGGGCGCCTCGATTGCTTTCGCATTACTCACCGTTGCCGTTGTTTTCAAGGGCGCTTGTGCATTTGACCCTGCCGCTTTGGGCTTTTCGGTAGTTACTACTTGAGGAATTGGATTTTGATATTTTTCCCATCCATCCCAAAGAACAACTGCGGAAAATGAGAAAATAAGAAACAAGAAAAGGCGCTGAAATTCCATCTTTAGAATATCCCAATTAATAATGTTGCACTAAGGAACAGGATCATATCCGCCCGCACCCCATGGATTACAACGAAGTATTCGCCAAATCCCGTAACGAACCCCACGGATTAGCCCGTGTTTTATCAGCGCATCTTTAAAATAGTTAGAGCACGAAGGGGTAAATCGGCAAGTGGGTGGAAATAGAGGGCTGATTAAATACTGATACCCTCTAATTATGAATAAAATAATGCGAATCATTGATTTGCCAATCTGGCATTAATTAACAATCGAGACAATGCTAGTCTAAATTCTTGATTTTCGCTGCTAATTAACGGTCGCTTAACTCGAATAATGATATCTATCGCGTTACCGCTTTCGGCAAGGCTTAAACGAAAGGTTTCGCGGATAACTCTTTTTATACGATTTCTAGTAACTGCCTTAGAGGCGACTCGTTTACCTACAATGACACCTAATCTATCTAAACCGACCTCATTTTTAGAGGAATGAAGAGCAACCCATCTATTTGTGATTGCCTTGCTCTTCAGAATTCGCTCAAATTCATCACTACGATGAATTCGCTTAGAATGAGAAAACTTTTGTGTCACCTTACACAGCGAGGCGTTTGCGACCCTTTGCTCGGCGTGCTGCAATAACTGCTCTACCGCCCTTAGTTTTCATACGAACCAAAAAGCCGTGAGTACGTTTTCTTTTGGTTACTGATGGTTGATATGTACGTTTCATGATTATTCCTTACTTGTTCGCGTTGAAAAGCGCGCGATTACAATACTTTACTGGTTTTCTGTCAAGTTTATTTTATACCTGTGGATAACTTTTTTTTCTAGTTGTAGAATGCGCTTCGGTTTTAATCCACCAATACTTTCATGCCTCATCAAAAACTTTGGAATAGCTGCCTTGATTACTTCAAGACTCAGCTTCCAGCTCAACAATTTAACTCTTGGATTAAACCTTTAATTGTTGAGGTCAAAGATCAAAAGATTGTTATAACAACGCCTAATGGATTTACTTTAAAAGTTATTCAAGAGCGCTTTCTGCCCGAAATCACTAAGCGTTCCCTTGCGTTTTTTTCTACCCCTGCAAATATTGAATTGCGGATTGATAAACAGAAACAGGTTGCAACAACACCCAATAAGCCTTTAAGCCTTAATTCAGAGATAAAAACACTCACAAAAAAAGCTTATCAGAATTCCGTAAAACTAAATTCAACTCTGCTATTTGAAAATTTCGTTACTGGTAAAGCAAACCAACTAGCACATGCTGCTGCTATCCAAGTTGCTGATTCACCCGGAACTACTTACAACCCTCTATTTATTTATGGTGGTGTAGGTTTGGGTAAAACTCACTTATTGCAAGCAATTGGAAACCAGTTTAAACAAGAAAATAACCAAGCTAAAATTTGTTACGTTCATGCAACAAACTACATTTCCGATGTCGTTCGCGCTTTTCAAACAAAACAGTTTGATGAATTTAAACAATATTACAATTCCTTGGATTTATTATTGATTGATGATATTCAATTTATTGCCGATAAGCCAGGAACACAACAAGAGTTCTTTTATACACTTAACTCTTTGATTGATAGAAATAAACAAGTTGTTATTACTTGCGATACCTTTCCAAAAGAAATCAATGGAATAGAACCAAGATTAACCTCACGTTTTAGTTGTGGTTTAACCGTAGCGATTGAACCTCCTGGTTTAGAAATGCGTGTTGCAATTCTTTTACAGAAGTCAATTCAATCAAAAAATCCAATTGGTGAAGATGTTGCCTTTTTTATAGCCAAACATGTGCGATCAAACATTAGAGAACTTGAAGGAGCTTTAAATAGAATTGAGGCTTTTGCTCGCTTTCATAAACGACCTATCAATGTTGAATTAGCAAAAGAAGCACTCAAAGATCTTTTAGCTGCCCAAAACAAACAGGTTTCAATTGAAAATATTCAAAAAACTGTTGCTGACTTTTATAGAATAAAACTGATTGATCTTTTATCCAAAAAAAGAACTCGAATTATTGCGAGGCCTCGACAAATGGCCATGTGTTTAGCAAGGGAGTTGACTCAGTTAAGTTTGCCAGAAATAGGAAATGCTTTCGGTGGACGGGATCATTCAACTGTCTTACATGCTTGCAAAACGATTGAACAATTAAAAAATGCGGACAACTCAATAAATTCTGATTTCAATTTACTTAATCAGACTTTAAGGAATTAATTATGTATTTTTAATTTGTAAAATGTACATAACCATATAAATCTAAAAAACTAGAAAAGTTATACACAATTCATGAACAGTATAAAACGGAAGTTATAAACACTAAAAAATCAATTTAACTTATTGTTTATAGATATAAATTACAGTTATACACAACAAAAGATCACATTATTATTGTTATTAAGGATATATAAAATGTTTATTGAAAAGATAGATCGCGATTCCATACTAAAACCCTTACAAACAGTTGTTGGCATCGTTGAAAGAAAACAGCCCCTACCTATACTTTCTAACGTACTAATTGAAAAAAGTGTTGATGCCATTAAATTAATCGCAACTGACTTAGAGATACAAATTTCTACGCAACAGAAATTAGATGCAGGTTCGGCAACAGGTTCTGTTACGGTATCAGCAAAAAAGCTCCAAGAAATATTAAGAGTTTTGCCAGATCAAAGCCAAGTATCTTTAGATATACAAGAAAATAAACTGCTCATTAAATCTAATAAAAGTAAATTCAGTTTACAAACTTTGCCAGCGCAAGACTTTCCGCTAGTCACTAACCTGATTGAAAATGCGACCAAGATTGTTTTAAAACAGGGCTTACTTAAAAAACTACTAGCCTTAGTTCAATACGCAATGGCACAGCAAGATATTCGTTATTATTTAAACGGTGTTTTACTTGTTATTGAAAACAACACGATTAGACTGATTGCTACAGACGGACATCGCTTAGCCTATGTCAGTTCAACCATTGAAAATGAAGGCCCAAAACAAGAAGTTATTCTGTCCAGAAAAACTGTTAACGAACTATCAAAACTACTCTCTAACAATGATGACCCGATTGAATTAGAGTTAGCGGAAAAACAAGTAAGAATAACATTCGCAGAGATTGTTTTAACTTCAAAAGTAATTGACGGTAAATTTCCAGATTACGAGCGAGTCATTCCTAACTATACAAATCATTTAGAACTAGACCGTTTAGTTATTGTTCAAGCGCTACAAAGAGCAGCGATTCTTTCTAATGAAAAATTCCGTGGCGTACGTTTTGTACTCACTGAAAAGAATTTACGCATTATCAGTAGCAACAGTGAACAAGAAGAAGCTCAAGAAGATATTGAAAATGAATATCATGGCCCCGCTTTAGATATTGGCTTTAATGTAAATTACTTGTTAGATGGCCTAAACAATACGCCAGCGCAAGCAGTCATTTTCTCTTTTGGCGATCCTAATAGCAGTATTTTGATTACGGTGCCGGGCGAAGATGAATTTAAATACGTCGTCATGCCAATGCGCATTTAATTTAAAGTTTCACGTGAAACAAATATTTTGGAAAAAACATGAGCGATAACTACGACGAATCAAGCATTCAACAACTCGAAGGATTAGAGGCCGTGCGTAAGCGCCCAGGTATGTACATTGGAGACACTTCTGATGGAACGGGGCTACATCATATGGTGTTTGAGGTAGTCGATAACGCAATTGATGAATCATTAGCAGGTCATTGTGATGACATTAAAGTCATTATTCATGGAGATAACTCAATCTCTGTTGCAGATAACGGCCGGGGCATTCCAATCGGAATTAAATTTGATGATAAAAATGAACCGAAACGGTCGGCTGCAGAAATTGTTTTAACGGTATTACATGCTGGCGGGAAATTTAATCAAAACAGCTATAAAGTTTCAGGGGGACTCCACGGCGTTGGTGTAAGTTGCGTTAACGGTTTGTCAGAATGGCTTAAGTTAACCACGTACCGTGATGGGAAAAAATACGGCATCGAATTTGAAAAAGGTTTTGTAAAAGACCGTTTGCTTGAACAACAAAACGGAGTTGAAGTTTCACCTGTACGAATATTGGGTGAGTCCAATAAAAAAGGAACAGAGGTTCATTTTTTGGCAGACAAAGAAATTTTCGGCAACGTTGAGTTCCACTATGATATTTTGGCAAAACGGTTACGTGAGCTTTCATTTTTAAATAATGGCGTCAAAATCGAGCTGGTTGATCAGCGCAGTGGAAAGAGTGAAAACTTTGCTTATTCTGGAGGGGTGCGCGGCTTTGTTGAGTACATGAATAAAAGTAAAGCTGTGTTACATCCAAAGTGCTTTCAGGCAAGCGGTGAAAAAGACAATATCGTTGTAGATGTTGCGATGCAATGGAATGATAGTTATTCCGAAGTTGTACAGTGTTTTACTAACAACATTCCTCAACGGGATGGTGGCACACACATGACGGGTTTACGTATGGCGATGACCCGCGTCATTAATAAATATATCGAAGAACACGAGTTGGCGAAAAAGGCCAAAGTGGAGACCGCAGGCGATGACATGCGCGAAGGGTTGACCTGTGTTCTTTCCGTTAAAGTGCCAGACCCAAAGTTTTCCTCACAAACAAAAGACAAGCTGGTTTCTAGTGAAGTGCAACCGGCCGTGCAAGAAGTTGTAGCACAAAAGCTGAGTGATTTTTTACAAGAAAACCCAATTGACGCCAAAATTATTTGCAGCAAAATTATTGATGCGGCCCGCGCCCGCGACGCGGCGCGTAAAGCACGCGAACTGACGCGCCGTAAAGGAATTTTGGATGGCATTGGTCTGCCAGGTAAATTGGCCGACTGTCAGGAAAAAGACCCCGCCCTCTCTGAGCTGTATCTGGTCGAGGGTGACTCTGCGGGAGGCTCTGCCAAACAGGGGCGCGACCGTAAGTTTCAAGCGATTTTGCCCCTCAAAGGAAAAATTCTAAACGTAGAAAAAGCCCGTTTTGAAAAGCTGATTGCTTCGCAAGAAATCGCAATTCTGATTACCGTGTTGGGTACCGGTATTGGCAAAGAAGAATACAACGCAGATAAATTGCGTTATCACCGTATTATTATCATGACTGACGCGGACGTAGACGGCGCACACATCCGCACGCTTTTACTCACTTTTTTCTATCGTCAAATGCCAGAGCTAGTTGAGCGCGGCCATATTTATATTGCGCAACCACCTCTGTACAAAATCAAGCAAGGTAAAGACGAGCGCTATCTCAAAGATGAGCATGAAATGAAAAGCTACTTGCTTAAATCGGCTTTGAACAACGCGATGTTTTACCCAGCGTTAGACACCACCCCGATACAAGGCGAAGCGCTAGAGCAAATTGCCAAACAATATTTTCTCGCGGAAGCGGTGATTGATCGCCTGTCGCGCTTCATTGCACCAGAGGCTAGCCATGCATTGCTCATCCTTCCAACCCTGTCATTAGATGACGCCACACAAGCGCAAAAGAGCGCACAACTGCTAGAAGCTGCTTGTGGTGGCGTTATTAAAGCCGAAATTGAGAGCGATGAAAGTGGCGAGTTGCGCTTGCGTTTGGAAAAGATTTATCACGGCAACTACTCCTTAAGTTATCTGGATAAAGACTTTCTGCAAAGCGGTGATTACGTGCAAATTCGCCAAACGGCCCAAGCATTGGAGGGTCTCATTACTCCAACCGCCTATGTCGTGCGCGGCGAACAAAGACGTGCCGTGAGTAGCTTCAAACAAGGCGTTGAGTGGTTGTTGGAAGAGGCTAGACGTGGTGTCAGCACCCAGCGCTACAAAGGCTTGGGTGAGATGAACCCTGAGCAATTGTGGGAAACGACGATGGATGTTAAAAATCGTATTTTGCTGCGCGTACAAATTGAAGACGCAATTGCTGCTGATGAGATATTTACGACACTGATGGGTGACGTGGTTGAACCGCGCCGTGCGTTTATTGAGCAGAATGCGCTCGGTGTGAAGAACTTGGATGTGTAAGTCTTTATGTTTTTGCCCCATAGATTGGGCATTAGGATTGAAAAATCCTGTGTGGTGAAAACCATTAATAGCGAGTGGTTAACCTTGGTTTTTGTTAATTTATAAACTTAGGAGTTTATTTTGCGACAGCGAATTTTGTTAATTATTTTTTTACTTTTGCCAATTGTTGCAAATGCAGTGTCTGACAAGCGGCAGATGAAACAAGCGGATAAACAACAAACCAACCCGCTAGCCGGGCGGGGTGGTGGATGGTTTTTAGGTGTGCATGATTTATTGCTTCGGAATCAACTGGCTAATTGTGAAAATTATAAAAATGCGGGAAATTCCGATATGTACCGCAATTGCAAAAACAGAATCATGAATGCACACGACTTTCTTACAGATAGAGCTAATGTCAGTATATTGCCTGTAGCCGGCTGGTCATTTTGTTCTAATAACATTCAGTCTAATTTTCCACTTGGTGCTCAGTGTCTTACCGCTGTAGAGCTTTTATGTCCACTTAATAAAGAAAATGAGTTTACTGACATTAACTCTTGCCTCAGATTAATGGAGTCCAACGCTTGGTTAAGTAATCCTATAATCCAGCGCCTAAATTTTACTAACCCAAATCGCTAATCTCTACAATCTTCAATATCATACGGTTGAACAAGAGTAAGTTCGAGCTATTCGAAAATAAGTAGCAAACTTACCTAGTAACCCAATAAACATAAGGCCTGCAGAGTAGGCCCTGTAAAACACCCTATAGCCGCACAACACCTGTACGATGAGGGGCAGGGTTCAAATTAGTCGAAAACCTATTCCTTGGCTTTTGCGGCCTTTTTAGCCGCCGGCTTCTTCGCGGCGGGTTTGGCGGTCGTCGTTTTCTTCGTAGTAGCCTTTTTTGTTACCACTTTCTTAGCTTTTGGTTCAGCTTTAGCCTTGGGTGCGGCTTTTGCCTTAGTAGTTTTGCTGGCCGCTTTTTTGGCAGCAGGTTTGCGGGAAGGTTTCGCTGATGGCCCTTTCGCCACTTTTGCGGCTATCAATTCAAGAGCCTCTTCCAGCGTAATGTCATCCGGCGAAATATCTTTTGGTAGGGTCGCATTGATTTTGCCATGCCGTGCGTAAGGGCCATAACGACCACTACAGATTTCGACGGTGGCCTTATCATCCGGATGGTCACCCAGCGTGCGCAACACGGTTGCTCCGCCATCACGAGCTTGCGCCAACAGTTCCACGGCGCGCTCCAGGGTAACGTCAAAAATGCTATCGGTGCGCGGAATAGACTTGAATTTGCCGTCATGGCCAATATAGGGCCCAAAGCGGCCGATATTGACGATGACCTTTTTATTCGTCTCTGGATGCAAACCAAGGTCTTTCGGTAATGACAGTAGCTTCAGCGCATTTTCTAAATCGGCCTGGTCAACCGGCATTTCCTTTGGCCATGACACGCGCTTGGGCTTGGTTTTGGCGCCCTCTTCCACTTCGCCGAGTTGTACGTAGTGGCCATAAGGGCCGCGCAGTAATAAAACGGCTTGTTTGGTTTCTGGATGGACGCCCATTTCTACACGGGCGGTGGCTTCATCTTGGGTTTCACCGCTCAGGCTACGCTTGTATTTGCACTCTGGATAGTTGGTGCAGCTAATAAAGCTGCCGTAACGACTGAGTTTTTTAGCAAGCGGTTTGCCACATTCTGGGCAGGACTCATCAATTAGTTCAACAGGCCGGTCGATATTGGTTTTTTCTTTGATGAGCCCGGAAAAGCCTTTCCAGAATTCATCCATAACGCCGATCCAATCGCGCTTACCTTCAGAAACCTCGTCTAATTCGTCTTCCAAATTTGCGGTGAAGCCATAATCTACATAGCGGGTGAAATGCTCAGTAAGGAATTTGATGACCACACGACCCACATCCGTCGGCATAAAACGCTTTTTATCAAGCGTGGCGTATTCGCGTGCTTGTAGTGTAGAAATAATGGTGGCGTAAGTGGAGGGGCGGCCAATGCCGTACTCTTCTAGCGACTTAACCAAGCTAGCTTCTGAGAAGCGCGGCGGTGGCTGAGTGAAGTGCTGTTCGCCGTAAAGTTTATCCACCGGCAAAATATCACCCTCAACCAACGGCGGCAGTTTTGCGCTATCTTCTTCTTCAGCATCATCCACGTCTTCCATGTAAACACCAATAAAGCCTGGGAATACTAGGGTTTGGCCTGACGCGCGGAACAAGGTGTCATCACTGCTTAAGCGAATGTCCACGCTAACCGTATCAAAGCGCGCGGGCGACATTTGGCTAGCGAGTGTGCGCTTCCAGACCATCTCATAAAGACGCATCTGGTCGATATTGAGGTGCTCGCGCATGCTATCTGGCGTGCGCGAAATCGAGGTTGGGCGAATCGCTTCATGCGCCTCTTGTGCGTTTTTGGATTTGCTCTTGTAAGTAGGTTGCTTCGCAGGCAAGTAATCTGCGCTGAAGTTGTCACCAATGTAGCCACGAATTTCGGCAACAGCTTCGTTCGCCAAGTTAAGCGAGTCGGTACGCATGTAGGTGATCAAGCCGACAGTCTGGCCGCCGATGTCCACACCTTCGTACAAGGCTTGAGCGGTGCGCATGGTTCGATCAGAAGTCATCCCTAACTTACGTACGGCCTCTTGCTGTAGTGTGGAAGTAGTGAACGGCGCTGCAGGATTACGTTGCTTACCTTTCTTTTCAACACGAACTACTTTGGGAGGAAGTTTGGCATCATTTAGTTTGGCATGAATCGCATCGTATTCAGCCTGGCTGCCGATACTCAGTTGCTCTAATTTTTTTCCTTGATATTGGAACAGCTTGGCTTTGAAAGGAACGCTATTCTTTTGACTATCCAGATGCACGGACCAATATTCTTGGCTTTTGAATTTCTCAATTTCTAATTCGCGCTCAACAATTAATCTCAGCGCAGGACTTTGTACGCGACCCGCAGATAGACCGGGGCGAATCTTCCGCCACAGCAGCGGCGAGAGATTAAAACCAACCAAATAATCCAACGCGCGACGCGCTTGCTGAGCGTTCACTAACGGCATGGCAATGGCGCGAGGGTGAGTAACCGCTTCTCGCACGGCAGATTCAGTTATCTCATAAAAAACAACACGTTGCATTGTTTTGCCCTTGAGGGCGCGCTTACCTTTGAGCAGCTCAGAAATATGCCATGCGATAGCCTCCCCTTCCCTATCCGGGTCGGGCGCTAGCAGAATGTTATCTGCTTCGGCAGCGGCTTTGGCGATGGCATCGACGTGCTTACTATTTCGAGCGATGACTTCGTAATTCATGGTGTAGCCGTTTTCGGTATCGACCGCGCCATTTTTTGGGATGAGGTCACGCACGTGACCATAAGAGGCGAGGACTTCGTAATCCTTACCGAGATATTTTTTGAGTGTCTTGGCTTTAGCCGGAGACTCAACGATCAGTAGATTTTTTGCCATGCGGTACTGAGTATCCCAGTCAATTTAATGAAGTTGGGCCGATTCGGCCGAGGTTAACAATTCTTCTATCACCATTGGATCTAACTCTTCGTGCAAGTTCCAAAGCACCATTAATGCGATGAGTTTAACTTTTTCTAGAGACAGATTATCCCGACCTAGTGCAAGTGCTCGATCAATAATCATTTCACGCTCAATTGGCGAAATCATTTTATTCTGCTCCCAGAATGAAATAAATCTTAAGCCATCGTTACTGATGCGGCGGTGTTCTAGCTCAACAAAACAGCGAAAGCCACTTTGATTGATGCTTTCTGGATACTGGGCAGAAGCGAGTGTTTGCAGTCCTGACAACCAAGCAATTGCTTGTGAAATATCTTCTTCTTCAAACCCTGCGGCAGTTAACTTAACGGCGAGCTTTTCTGACTCAGGATAACTGCCAGAAGCAAAATAACTTTCAAATAAATAAATCAAAATATCAAACATAGGGCCCCAATTACTCAATTTAAACAATACGTTGGTAAAGGCCACCTGGTAACGTTGCTACTTTTCCTTCGAGTTCAAGCTGTAACAGAATGGCGGATAGCGGGGCTATCGTCAAGCCACTGAGCGTAGATAGGGTGTCTAAATCCACAGGATCAAAATGCAAATGTTGAAATAGTTCGTGTTCGGGAATGGCTGGCGAAGCAGTATTTATTGACGGAAATATGCCAGCAAGTTCTTGCAGAATATCCTGCGCATTTTCAACTAACTTGGCGCCTTGCTTGATTAAGGCATGACAACCTTTTGTTTGCGGTGAATGGATGGAACCGGGAATCGCAAATACTTCACGCCCTTGTTCCAATGCTAAACGAGCCGTGATGAGTGAACCGCTTTGTAGGGAAGCCTCCACAATTAAACAACCCTGACTTAAACCGCTGATAATGCGATTGCGTCGTGGAAAGTTAGCAGGGAGTGGCGGTGTTCCCAGCGGGAGTTCTGAAATAATTGTGCCGTGCATGGCTAATTGATGGGCAAGCTCCTTATTAGTGGCGGGATAGACGCGATCTAAGCCCGTGCCAATAACTGCAATACTACTGCCCTGCCCTTTGAGTCCGCCCAGATGAGCTGAGGTATCAATACCAAGAGCCATGCCGCTGATAATACAAAAACCGAGCTCGCTGAGCGATTGCGCAAAAGCTTCCGCGTTGCGAATGCCTTGCGGTGTTGCGTTGCGACTGCCTACGATAGCAAGAGAGGGTTTATTGAGTAGGTCGAGCCGTCCTTTAATAAAAAGTAAAAAGGGCGGATCTTGCGTGTTAAGTAGCTGTTGCGGGTAGCTCTCATCAGCAATCGTGACAATATGATTAATTGGATCGCTTAACCATTGTTCAGTGAGAAATAAATTTTCTTCTATGATGCCCAGTGAAATATGCTGGGCGATGGCGGGATTAACAAGGCGGCGAATTTCAGCAGCGGGTGCGGTGAAAACCGCGTTAGGTGAACCAAAAGTTTGAAGTAGTTTGCGAAGACCCTCTGCGCCCAAGCCAGGAATCTGGCTCAGGGCGAGCCAAGATGCCAGGGTAGAATCGAGAGCCATTGCTTACGGTGTTTTGGCAGTATCCAAAAGCTCCACCGGCAAGCGGGTTTGCAATACCAAGGCGTAAGAAACTTTATGGAAGGTGCGGAAAACGAAAATTAAGCCGTAACGCACGTCAGGTAATGCAACATCTTTCGGCCTAAAGAATTTCTTATCTTTAAGAACTTCACCTTTTTGGTAAAGCGCTAATACGTGACCATTTTCAATACCGTCACGCTTGCCTTTATTGATGGTGATAATGGCATTTTGGCTAGCTTGAGCAACACCGCCATAGATAGAAATGACTTTTGCCGCGATGTTGGTGCTAGGTGCATGTGGCTCATAATTGCTTGGAATGGTCTGCGTTGACTGGGTAAAGCGATCACCCTTGCCAATTTCTAGTACAGATTGAGTGATTCTAAGTTCGCTCACGGGGGCGAATTTTTCAACAACCGCATCACCTAAATAGACAACTTCATTACCGAGCACCTCTTCGGTATCTGGGTCCACAAAAGTTTTCCCAGGGCGAAAGACTTGCCATTGTGTGCCTTTGTCTGCGGGAAGGTTCTTGACGTAAGCGACGTCATTCGCGCCAAGTAATTCACGCTGTTCATAGGTGCCAACTAGAATAGGTGATTTAGCAAAGTCATTGCCATCAACCACCAGTGGTTTGGCCAAGAATGGTGCAATCACGCCATAAGGAATCATTGGAATAGAGCCGCGTTCATCTGCTACCTCACGGGCGCGAGGTGATAGCTTAATGACATCGTTTTGAGTAACCGTTGCATTGGCGTTGGTAACGGCAGAATCGTTAGAGTCCCCAATTTTTAACGTGCCTGTTGAGCGATCCAAAAACACAACATCTCCAGGGTAGATCCAGTGCGGATCTTTGATGGTGTCTTTATTCAAGCCCCAGATTTGTTGCCATTTCCAAGGATCCTTGAAAAACTTAGCGGATATATCCCAAAGCGTATCGCCTTTAACCACAACATGACGGTCGGGAGCGTTTTCACGGATTGCTAATTCGTCAGCATGGGCGAGGATGGGTATTAAAAGACAAATCAGCGATATAATCTTGCGCATGAAAAACCCCAACAAAGTAGAAAAAAATACGGTGCGAACTTCGCACTCGCGATTAAATTCTGCATCTAGTTATTTAAATTAGCAAGCTTTTATGGCAATCCTTCAAATTCTTCAGTACCCAGATCCGCGTTTGCATAAAGTTGCTAAACGTGTGGAAACCGTCACATCCGAAATTCGCAAACTCGTTTCAGATATGGCTGAAACAATGTACAAAGCGCCGGGAATTGGCTTGGCGGCAACGCAAGTCGATGTGCATTTGCAAGTGATTGTGATGGATTTGTCAGAGCTGCACGACGATCTGCTGGTATTGATTAACCCAGAACTATTAAATAGTGAAGGTGAAAGTAAGTGTGAAGAGGGGTGCCTCTCTGTACCGGGAATATACGATAAGGTTGAGCGCGCAGAGCGTGTTACTGTGCAGGCAGTCAATATTAAAGGCGAGACTTTTAAATTAGATGCGGAAGGCCTTTTGGCTGTTTGTATTCAGCATGAAATGGATCATTTACTGGGAAAAGTTTTCGTTGAAAGACTTTCCAGCCTTAAGCAAGTGCGCATTCGCAATAAACTGAAAAAGCGACTTCGCGAAACATTTTAGTGAATTAGAATTGAAAATTATCTTTGCAGGAACTCCCGCCTTTGCAGCGCACGCCTTAAAAGCGCTACTCGATAAACAGTTTGAAATTGTTGCTGTGCTGACGCAACCAGATCGTCCATCTGGTCGGGGTATGCAACTCAAAGCTAGCCCAGTAAAACAGCTTGCGCTTGAACACGGCATAACGGTTTTACAACCGCCCTCGTTGAAAGGGGCGGACATTCAAGAGCAGCTGGCTAGTTATCAGGCTGACCTGATGATTGTCGCTGCGTACGGTTTGATTTTGCCGAAAATCGTATTGGAAATCCCCCGTCTGGGTTGTTGGAATATTCATGCGTCACTGTTGCCGAGGTGGAGAGGCGCTGCGCCAATTCAGCGCGCAATTTTGGCCGGCGATCAACAGACGGGCATCACCATTATGCAGATGGACGTTGGTTTAGATACCGGGGACATGTTGCTCAAAAAAGAATGCTCAATTACGGCAAGTGATACCTCAGAAACTTTGCACGCTAAGTTAGCCGAGCTAGGAGCGAGCGCGATTTTAGAGGCGCTCACGCTCCATCAAGAAAATAAAATCCAAGCGAAGTCGCAGGATAATGATTTAGCAAGTTATGCGAGCAAGTTGGGCAAAGAAGAAAGTCAGATTGATTGGTCAAAAAACGCACAGGAAATTGCCCGTAATGTACGCGGCTACAACCCATTTCCTGGTGCAGCCTCCGTATTAAATGAAACACAATTAAAAATTTGGCAAGCAAGTGTTTGCGAGAGTAAAGCAGGCGAGCCAGGTGAGGTGTTGCAAGTGGAAAAAAATGCATTGGTTGTAGCCTGTGGAGAAGGCGCACTTTCGCTGGAGGTGATCCAAAAGCCAAATGCTAAAGCCTTGCCCGTAACACAATTTCTACAAGGCTTTACAGTTAAAGCGGGTGATCGCTTCGTAACGCGCTAATGCAAACAGTCCATTTACATGCGGTGACAATTATTGGCCAAGTTCTGGCGGGTAAAAATTTAAACCAAGCACTAGATGCGGTTTTAAAAAACCGGACGATGCTGACCCCTCAAGAAAGGGGTGCGCTGCAAGACCTGTGTTACGGCACTCTGCGCTTTTATGGGCAGCTATCAAAAATGCTTAACGCACTAGTGCTTAAGCCACTTAGCGATAACAACCTCCGCAACCTATTGTTAATCGCGCTTTACCAACTGCAATATAGCAAGGCGGCAAAATATGCGGTCGTTGATCACACGGTAGAAACCTCAAAACAAATTAATCGTTCAGCCGGCGGGTTGGTTAATGCGGTGCTGCGCAATTTTTTGCGCAGACAAGAAGAGCTAACTAAATTGGCAGCTGTTTCTGAGGAGGGTCGCTATTCTTATCCGCAGTGGTGGATAGATAAAATTAAAGCACAATATGGCGAAAGTGCCGCTGAAATTTTACTTGTGGGCAATCAACACCCGCCTATGACGCTGCGAGTAAATAAGCGCCTTGCAAAACCGCAACAATATTTAATGAATCTAGTTGCACAGGGGATCGCCGCACAATTAATCACACCAGACGCTGTGTTGCTGGAGACGCCGTTACCAGTAGAAAAAATACCAGGATTTGCTTCAGGCGAAGTATCAGTACAGGATGCGGGGGCACAGTACGCGGCGAGTTTATTGGACATTTCTGATGGTATGCGAGTGTTGGATGTGTGTGCGGCACCGGGCGGAAAAAGTGCTCATCTGTTAGAGAGTGCTGAGATTAAATTAGTTGCGATCGATATTGATGAGCAACGCCTTTGCCGAGTCACAGAAAATTTACAGCGCTTGAAATTAGAGGCTGCCCTGCTGTGCGGTGATGCAGCGAAACCTAACAACTGGTGGGATGGCCAGCAGTTTGAGAGAATACTCGCCGATGTGCCGTGCTCAGCTTCGGGCGTAGTACGCCGGCATCCTGATATTAAATGGTTGCGTAGACCCTCTGATATTGCAGGATTTGCCCAGCAGCAAGCTAAAATTCTAGATGCGTTGTGGCCATTATTGTCTGAGGGCGGTAAGTTGTTGTATGCAACATGTTCAATATTTGCAGAAGAAAATCAGCAGAATATTGAGCGGTTTTTATTGCGGCAGAACAACGCCAAACAGATACCAGTAGTGGCGAATGATTTATTGGAAGGACAGCTGCTACCAAACGAACGGCACGATGGCTTCTTTTATGCGTTATTGCAGAAAACATCTTCGTAACTATTTAGTCAAGCTAGCGCTATTGCTCAGTTTGCTATGTTACTCGGCCCTCGTAAGCGCAGAGGGAATTACCGTTAGCAAAGCAGAGGTGCGGCCTGTCGATGAGGGCTATGAGGTGGTGGCTGATTTTAAGATTACCCTACCACCATCCGTTGCCGATGCGCTTCTTCACGGGGTGGTGCTTAACTTTGTCAGCGAGCTTTCAATTACGCGCTCACGTTGGTATTGGCTAGATAGCGATGTGGTGCAGGCGGAGCAGGTCACTAAACTTTCCTACAACGCTTTAACGCGGCAATATCGAATTTCACGCGGCACCCTATTCCAAGGCTTTCCCAATTTGGAAAGTGCGTTGCGCCTACTGGGCCGTCAAACTTTACCTCCCCTTGCGGAATCCGTATTTCAAACCGGTACGGCGGGCTATGTTGCCAAAATGCTGAAAAGCGAAACGCGCTATACCGCTTTTGCACAAATGCGCTTGGACGTTTCGCAACTCCCCAAGCCGTTACAAGTAACTGCACTAACCAACAGCGAGTGGGACTTGACCTCGGAAAAATATAGTTGGTCCATGCAGGCTGTCTTAGCGGAAAAAGAGGCAGCTGAAAAACCATGAAATATCTGATTATCTTTTCAGGGTTGTTGGGTTTGGCGTTGCTCTACTTGTTATCGAGCGCTAGTGCTAATACGGCTTTATTTTCTCAGCACTACTCCAGCTTATTAATTCTCACCGTGCTGTTAACGGTTGGGCTAATTGGCTTAGTTGGATTTCAGTTATGGCAATTGCGACTTAAATTAAAACAGAAAGTATTTGGTGCAAAGCTGATGTTGCGCCTGACTCTGTTTTTCTCTCTGATTGCCATCCTGCCGGGCCTGCTGATGTATGCGGTGTCGGTACAGTTTTTGGGCAAGAGTATTGAATCTTGGTTCGATATTCGTGTGGAAAAAGCGTTGGAGGGAGGACTTAATTTAGGGCGAAACTCGTTAGAAACGGGGCTGAATGAGCTGGGAAAAAAGGGCAATTTGCTTTCCTTGGTGCTCGCGGAGCAAGGCGCCGAGCGTTATAAGGCCACGCTTAATCGTCTAATTGATAAATCAGAAGCTCAAGAAGCCGCTATTTTTAGCTTGGATGGCAAGTTGCTTGCGACGACTACCAAAAGCAATCTTAATTTAATCAATATATTAGATCGGCAATTGTTGCGTGAAGTAGCCATCAAGGGTTCATATAGAGAGATTGAAGCCTTGCCGGGCAATCGTTTAGTTTTGCGAGTTTTGGTTGCTATTAGCAGCACCAAGCAACACGGCGAACGGCAGATTTTGCATTTCTTACAACCGGTGCCGAAGCAATTTGCGGAGGATGCGGAAACCGTGCAGTCGGTCTATAGAGATTATCAGGAGTTAACTTTATCCCGGGGAGGCTTAAAACGGTTGTATGGCATCACCTTAACGCTGTCACTTTTAATCGTATTGTTAAGCGCGGTTTCCGCCGCCTTTTTATTAAGCGGACGGCTAAGTTCTCCGTTAGCTGCATTGGCGGAAGGTACCCGCGCGGTCGCGCAGGGTAATTTTTCCGGAAACTACCCGGTACAAAGCCAAGATGAGCTAGGCGCACTCACGGGACTTTTTAATCAGATGACCGCACAGTTGGCAGATGCAAAAAAGCTGAGTGAGCAACAGCAGCAACAAGTTGAAAGTGCCAAAGGCTATTTGGAAAGTGTGCTGACGCATTTGTCTTCCGGTGTGATCGTTATTGATGATCAGTCCAGATTAAATTTGGCTAATTCAATAGCAGAAGAAATTTTAGGTGCGCCATTGCGCCAGTGGAAGGGGGCCGCGTTAGCTGAAATTGTTGAAGCGCATGTTCTACTTCGTTCATTTGTTGAAACGGTTGTGAGCCTCACTTCCGACTCAGATAGCGCGGAATGGCAAAAGCAAATTGAAAGGCATACTAAAAATGGCGATCAAATTCTTTTAATTCGCGGTACGCGCTTAGCCAGCCTGCGCGACAGTAGTTACGTTATTGTGTTTGATGACATTACTCATCTGTTACAGGCAGAGCGTCAGGCGGCGTGGGGCGAGGTTGCACGACGCTTGGCACACGAAATTAAAAACCCGCTTACCCCAATACAATTGTCAGCGGAACGGATGCAGCACAAATTAAGTGCAAAACTGGATGAGAGTGATGCCAAGCTTTTACAACGTGCAACGCAGACTATTGTCAGCCAAGTGGCAGCGATGAAAAACATGGTGGCAGATTTTGCGGATTACGCTCGCGCACCCTCTTCCACGCTTAAGTTGGAGCTACTGGATATGCATCAACTATTGGGGGAGGTGCTGGGCTTATATGAGGCAAACAGCAGCCCAATTACCCTGCAACTGAGCGCAACTAAAACTTGGTTGCGAGGAGATCCCACTCGGTTGCGGCAAATCGTTCATAACCTATTACATAACGCTCACGATGCGTTGCAGCAAGTTGCGCAACCACAAATTGTTGTTTCAACGGTGAGCACAAATAACGAACTTCATTTGATGGTGAGTGACAATGGTTCAGGCATTCAAGAACAGTTGCTCGCGCGTATTTTTGAGCCCTACATGACGACGAAAGCCAAGGGAACGGGGCTCGGATTGCCAATTGTTAAGAAAATTGTGGAAGAGCACGGCGGCAGGATTGTGATTGAAAGCCAAGTATCGGTGGGAACACAGGTAATCGTGAGCCTGCCGCTGGAGTTAGAAATGGAGGTGGCATAGTGTCATTAAAAGAAATATTAGTTGTCGACGATGAAATCGGTATTCGAGAGTTGCTTTCGGAGATTTTGTTTGATGAAGGGTATCGCGTACATCTTGCCGAAAATGCAGGGCAAGCAAGGGAGTATCGTCTGAGCCATACCCCAGATTTAGTGCTGCTGGATATTTGGATGCCAGATACCGATGGTTTGGCGCTGTTAAAAGAATGGTCGACTCAGCGTCTATTAACCATGCCTGTCATTATGATGTCTGGCCACGGTACGATCGAAACGGCGCTAGAAGCAATCCGAGTGGGTGCGATAGATTTTCTGGAAAAGCCAATTGCTTTACAAAAACTGCTGAAAACCGTGGCCAAAGCGATGCAACAAGGTATGCCCCCCGAAAAGCCACAAGAGCAACCAGAAGAGGCTGTGAATGAAGTAGGAATGGTCATGGTTGCGTTGCCGCTTGATTTACCACTGCGTGAAGTGCGTGAATATTTTGATAGTGCTTATTTCAAATATCAAATGCAAAAGGAAAATAGCAATTTAACAAGGGTGGCCGAAAAGGTGGGGATTGAGCGTACCCACCTGTATCGAAAGCTAAAACAGCTAGGAATCAAGCCTCAAAAAAAGGGGGCGGGCCCAGCCTAAGAGTTTATTTATGGGGAAGCGAAGAGTGTTATTGCCCTAAACAGGTCGCTGCGGCATAATTGCCCCTCAAAATTCGTAATTACAATTCAATCTCGACGTTCAGGATGTTTCTTAGGAGGCGGTAAAATGGCTGTGGCGCGTAATGTAAAACCCCCAAAGTTTAACGACACAACTGGTGCGATTCGTGCACTAGCAATGGATGCAGTACAGAAGGCAAACTCGGGGCACCCAGGTGCCCCGATGGGCATGGCGGAGATTGCTGAGGTTCTATGGAACCGTCATCTACGTCACAACCCGAACAATCCAAAATGGGCTGATCGCGATCGCTTCGTACAGTCTAACGGTCACGGTTCGATGTTGATCTACGCGCTGTTACACCTGACTGGCTACGACTTGCCGATGGAAGAAATTAAGCGCTTCCGTCAGATGCATTCTAAGACGCCAGGCCACCCAGAATATGGCTACACTGTGGGTGTTGAAACAACCACTGGTCCACTCGGCCAGGGTATCACCAACGCTGTCGGTATGGCGATGGCTGAAAAGTTGATGGCAAATCAGTTCAACAAGCCAGGCCACGAAATAGTAGATCACCGCACCTATGTGTTCATGGGCGATGGTTGCATGATGGAAGGTATTTCTCACGAAGCTTGCGCTTTGGCTGGTACATGGGGCCTTGGTAAGCTCACTGCATTCTGGGACGACAACGATATTTCTATCGACGGTCACGTTGGCGGATGGTTCACTGACAACACGCCAAAGCGTTTTGAGGCTTATGGCTGGCATGTGATTGCGGACGTTGAAGGCCATGATTCAGATGCGCTTCATGCCGCTATCGAAGCTGCGAAAAAAGTAACAGATAAGCCAACATTGATTTGTTGCAAAACTGTTATTGGTGCAGGTTCGCCAAATAAAGAGGGTACGCACGATGTTCACGGCGCAGCCTTGGGTGATGCTGAAATTGCGGCAACCCGTGCACGCATTGGTTGGAACTACCCGCCGTTTGAAATTCCTGCTCACGTTTACAAAGCGTGGGATGCCAAAGAAAAAGGCGCGGCTGCTGAAAAAGAGTGGAATACAAAATTTGCCGCCTATCGCGCAGCGTTCCCAGCAGAAGCATCTGAATTTGAGCGTCGCATGAAGGGTGATTTGCCAGCTAACTGGGCTGACTTTGCTGCCAAAGCGTTGGAGCAGGTTAACGCTAAAGGTGAAACAATTGCCACACGTAAAGCATCGCAAAATGCGATCAATGCGTTGCAGCCAGGACTACCAGAATTCTTGGGCGGCTCTGCTGACTTGACAGGCTCTAACCTGACTAACTGGGTTGGCGCAACTCACGTTTCAGGCACAAAGCCAGGTAACTACATCAGTTACGGTGTGCGTGAATTTGGCATGTCGCACATCATGAACGGTATGTGTTTACACGGTGGTTTGTTGCCATTCGGCGGCACCTTCTTGATGTTCTCTGAGTACGCTCGTAATGCGTTACGTATGTCTGCTTTGATGAAGCAGCGTGTAATTTATGTATTTACTCACGACTCTATTGGTCTGGGCGAAGACGGCCCGACTCACCAACCTGTCGAGCAAACAACGACCCTGCGCTACATTCCAAATATGGACACTTGGCGTCCATGTGATACAACCGAATCAATGGTGTCTTGGATCTACGCAGTTGAGCGTAAAACAGGCCCATCTTCATTAATTTTTAGCCGTCAAAATCTGCAATTCCAGAAGCGTGACGCAGCGCAAATCGCCAATATCCGCAAGGGTGGTTATGTGTTGTCAGAAGCATCTAACGGCAAGCCACAAGCGATCATTATTGCGACAGGCTCTGAAGTTGACTTAGCAGTTAAAGCACAAGCTGCGTTAGCGGATGAGGGTGTATTTGTACGCGTGGTTTCAATGCCATGTACGAACGTGTTCGATCGCCAAGATCAGGCTTACAAAGACAGCGTGTTGCTCAAGGGCGTGAAACGTGTTGCTGTTGAGGCGGGTGTAACAGGCTTCTGGTACAAGTACGTTGGCCTAGAGGGTGCTGTAATCGGTATGGACTGCTTCGGCGAATCTGCACCGGCACCAGAATTATTCAAACATTTCGGCTTCACCGTTGGTGATGTGGTGAAGGCTGTCGAGAGCGTTTTGTAAAAATTAAATTAACTAAGGGAGAGATGAAAAATGGCAATTAAAGTCGGCATTAACGGTTTTGGTCGTATTGGTCGTATGGTATTCCGTGCGGCAGCTAAAGATTTTCCTGAAATTGAAGTTGTTGCAATTAACGACTTGCTCGAGCCAGACTACTTAGCATATATGTTGAAGTACGACTCAGTTCACGGCCGCTTCAATGGCGACGTGGCAGTGGAAGGAAGTAACCTTGTTGTAAACGGCAAAAAAATCCGTTTAACAGCAGAAAAAGATCCAGCAAATTTGAAGTGGAACGAAGTAGGCGCGGACATCATCATTGAATGTACGGGCTTCTTCTTAGATGAGCCAGGCTGCCAAAAACACATTGCAGCAGGCGCTAAAAAAGTAGTGATGTCAGCTCCTTGTAAAGATACTTCACCGATGTTTGTGTACGGCGTGAACCACGACAAATACAAGGGTGAGGCGATTGTTTCTGCTGCATCTTGCACCACCAACGCCTTGGCGCCAGTTGCTAAAGTGTTGAATGATGCGTTTGGCATCAAGCGCGGCCTGATGACAACAGTGCACGCAGCAACCGCTACTCAAAAAACGGTTGATGGTCCTTCAAACAAAGATTGGCGCGGCGGTCGTGGTATTTTGGAAAACATCATTCCATCATCCACTGGTGCTGCTAAAGCGGTGGGTATTGTTATTCCTGAGCTCAATAAAAAGCTCACTGGTATGGCGTTCCGTGTACCAACCTCTGACGTTTCTGTGGTTGACCTGACTTGTGAATTAAACAAGCCGGCAACTTACGACGAAATCGTTGCCGTGATGAAAGCGGCTTCTGAAAGTGGTCCTCTCAAAGGCGTATTGGGTTTCACTAAAGAGAAAGTGGTTTCCACTGACTTCCGTGGTTACACATGCCCTTCCGTGTTTGATGCTGAGGCAGGTATTGCACTTGATCCTACCTTCGTTAAGGTAGTTGCTTGGTATGACAATGAATATGGCTATACCTGCAACCTGATGCGTTTGGTTGGTCACATCGCTAAGTAATAAAGCTGATAAAAGGGCTGGCCAAGTGCCAGCCCTTTTGTTTATACAGTTCTGTTCAAAGGAAAAATCATGGCTGTTATTAAAATGACTGATTTGTCTCTCAAAGGCAAACGCGTATTTATTCGTTCTGATCTCAATGTTCCTGTTAAAGATGGCAAGGTAACTTCTGATGCGCGTATCACAGCATCAATGGCAACAATCAACGCAGCGCTTAAAGCTGGCGCACGCGTGATGGTAACTTCACACCTAGGACGTCCAGAAGAAGGCGTTTACTCCGAAGAAAACTCACTCAAGCCAGTTGCAGATGTAATCTCTAGCAAGCTCGGTAAGCCGGTACGTCTAATTAAAGATTGGGTTGATGGTGGTTTTGAAGTTGCTGAGGGCGAGCTGGTACTGTTGGAAAACTGCCGTTTCAATAAAGGCGAGAAAAAATCACTCGATGAAACGTCTAAAAAATACGCAGCATTGTGCGATGTGTTTGTAATGGACGCATTCGGTACCGCTCACCGTGCTGAAGCCTCTACTCACGGGGTGGCGAAGTTTGCACCAGTGGCGGCGGCAGGTATTTTGTTGACCGAGGAATTGGAAGCGCTCACTAAAGCATTGTTGAATCCTGCACGTCCAATGGTTGCTATCGTGGGTGGTTCAAAAGTTTCCACTAAGCTAACTGTGTTGGAGTCTCTATCTGAGAAGTGTGAGCAGCTGGTGGTGGGTGGTGGTATCGCCAACACCTTCCTCAAAGCGGCAGGCAAAAAAGTCGGCAAGTCTTTGTGTGAAGATGACCTAGTGCCAACCGCGCAAGCATTAATGAAAAAAATGTCAGCACGTGGCGCAACCATTCCTATCGCAGTAGACGTGGTCTGCGGTAAGAAGTTTGATGCAAATGAGCCTGCAGTGCAAAAAACAGCGGACGAAGTTGTTGATGACGATATGATTTTTGACATTGGCCCTAAGTCTGCTCAAGAAATTGCTGACGTCATTATGAAAGCTGGCACCGTAGTTTGGAATGGCCCAGTGGGCGTGTTTGAGTTTGATCAGTTTGGCGAAGGTACAAAGACCATCGCTATGGCCATTGCAAACACCAAGGCATTCACTTTGGCGGGTGGTGGTGACACTATTGCTGCAATTCAAAAGTACGACATCTTTGATAAAGTGTCTTACATCTCAACGGCCGGTGGAGCATTCCTTGAGTTCTTAGAGGGCAAGACATTGCCAGCGGTAGAAATCTTGGAACAACGTGCTGCAAATAAATAAACACTAGGAATTACATGCTTCGTAGAACAAAAATAGTAGCAACCTTAGGCCCTGCAACCAACGACCTAAAGTCGTTGGAGGCCATCATCCGCGCTGGCGTGGATGTGGTACGTATGAACTTTTCTCACGGCTCTGCTCAAGACCACATGAATCGAGCAACCATTGTGCGCACAGCGGCAGCAAATGTAGGGCGCACCGTGGGTATTTTGGCTGATTTGCAGGGCCCTAAAATTCGCGTTAGAAAGTTTCAAAACGACAAGATCAACTTGGCGCCTGGCGATACCTTTATTCTCGATGCGGAATGGAATGAGCTCGGCAACCAAGAGCGTGTTGGCTTGGACTACAAAGAGTTGCCCAATGATGTTGTTAAAGGCGATGTTCTGCTTTTGAACGACGGCATGTTGGAGTTTGATGTTATCGAAGTAAAAGGCTCGCAAGTTATCTGCAAAGTTGTTCGCGGCGGTATTTTGTCTAACAACAAAGGCATCAACCGCAAAGGCGGTGGACTCACTGCACCAGCGCTGACAGAGAAAGATAAAGAGGACCTCAAGACTGCCGTAATGATTGAGGCTGATTATTTGGCGGTTTCATTTCCACGTTCAGCGGATGATATGAAATTGGCGCGTCAGTTAATGCACGATGTAGGTGGCAAGTGCATGTTGATGGCAAAGATTGAGCGAGCAGAAGCGATTCCAGTATTGGCAGAAATTATCGATGCTTCTGATGCCATCATGGTGGCGCGTGGCGATCTCTCGGTAGAAGTGGGTGATGCAGCTGTACCTGGCTTGCAAAAGCGCATGATTAAAATGGCGCGTGCTCGCAACAAACTGGTTATTACCGCAACGCAAATGATGGAGTCGATGATCACGGCACCTATTCCAACAAGAGCGGAAGTTTCTGATGTTGCTAACGCAGTGTTGGATGGTACCGATGCAGTGATGTTGTCGGCAGAAACAGCGGTAGGCGACTACCCAGTTGAAACCATTGAGGCAATGGTGCGTATCTGCAAGCAAGCCGAAAAAGAAATCGAAAGTAGCGGCGCCGATCATCGATTAGAGCACACAAAGTTTACACGCGTAGACCAGTCGATTGCGATGTCAGCGCTGTACGCGGCATCGCACTTTAAAGTGAAAGCGATTGTGGCGTTGACGCAATCAGGCTCGACCGCATTGTGGATGTCTCGTGTAAATGCAGGCGCGCCAATTTTCGCACTGACGCCCGTTAAAGGTACGCTCAGCAAAGCTACATTGTTCAGTGGGGTTCATCCCGTTGCATTTAAACCAACATCAAAAGACCCATCGGCAACGCTGATAGAGGCTGAAAATGAGTTGATCAAAATCGGTGCCGTTGAAGAGGGTGATTTGATTGTGATGACGATTGGTGAATCCGTTGGTAAAGCCGGCCACACCAACACAATGAAAATTGTTAAAGTGGGCGACCACAAAAAATAAATATAGTTAAGATTTTTTGATTAATCAGTAAGGAGAAAAAAATGGCACTCGTATCGTTGCGTCAACTATTAGATCATGCAGCAGAGCACAGCTATGGCTTGCCTGCTTTCAACGTTAACAACCTAGAGCAAGTTAAAGCAATTATGGAAGCGGCTGATGAGACTAACAGCCCAGTAATCATGCAAGGATCTGCAGGCGCTCGTAAATATGCGGGCGAGCCTTTTTTGCGCCACCTGATTGAAGCGGCAGTTGAAATGTATCCACACATTCCAGTGGTTATGCACCAAGATCACGGTGCTTCTCCAGCAGTTTGTATCAACGCGATTAAGTCTGGCTTCTCCAGTGTGATGATGGACGGTTCTTTGATGACCGACGGCAAGACACCTTCTTCATTCGAATACAACGTAAACGTAACTCGCAACGTTGTTGAAATGTCTCACGCAGTGGGCGTTTCGGTTGAGGGCGAGTTGGGTTGTTTGGGTTCATTGGAATCAGGCCACGGCGAAAAGGAAGACGGCCACGGCGCTGAAGGCGTATTGAGCCACGACCAGTTGTTGACGGATCCGAATGAGGCCGCTGAATTCGTTAAGGCAACTCAAGTGGACGCGTTGGCGATTGCGATTGGTACTTCCCACGGTGCTTACAAGTTCACCAAGCCGCCCACAGGCGATACATTGGCGATCAGCCGCATCAAAGAAATCCACGCACGCATTCCTAACACTCACCTTGTCATGCATGGTTCTTCATCTGTGCCACAAGAGTGGTTGAAGATCATCAATGAATTCGGCGGCCAAATGCCACAGACTTACGGCGTACCGGTTGAAGAAATTGTTGAAGGTATCAAGCACGGTGTGCGTAAAGTAAACATCGACACTGACTTGCGTATGGCTTCCACTGGCGCAACACGTCGCTATTTGGTGCAAAACCCTAAAGACTTTGACCCACGTAAATTCTTGGCTGAAACAACCAAAGCAATGAAAGCAATCTGCAAAGCACGTTACGAAGCATTTGGTGCTGCAGGCCAAGCTGGCAAAATCAAGCCAATCGCTTTGGATGCAATGGCAATGCGTTACATTAAAGGCGAGTTGAACGCGATTGTAAAATAAGATTACTTAATGTGATTGATAGCAAAGAGCGGCCTTCGGGTCGCTTTTTGTTTCGGCGAGAAAAATGTTAAACGCAGAGCAAAAAAAACAGTTAGTAAAACTTAGGTGGACCGCCTTCATCGTCGTAGGGCTCGCCTATGTCTTATCATTTTTTCATCGCTTTGCACCTGCAGCTATTTCAGGAGACTTGCAACAAGCATTTAATGCGAGCGGTAGTGCATTAGGCGGATTAGCGGCAACCTATTTTTACGTCTATATGTTGATGCAAATCCCTACCGGAATTTTGGTGGATACCCTCGGCCCAAAACGCATTGTTACAATCGGCGGCATCATTGGTGGGTTTGGCGCAATCATTTTCGGTATGGCAGACAGCTTGATAGTTGCTTCGGTGGGAAGGCTACTTGTTGGGCTTGGTGTGTCAGTTACATTTATCGCCATGTTGAAATTAAATGCAGCATGGTTTCATGATCGACACTTTGCAACCGTAACAGGCGCAACCATCTTGCTGGGCAATGCGGGCTCATTACTGGCCGCGTCACCTCTGGCATGGTCACTCAATTTCGTATCATGGCGCACTGTGTTTGAAATAGTCGGATTGATCTCGATAGTGTTAGCTGCACTTGCATGGTCGCTCGTGAGTGATAATCCAAGCCAAGCTAACTTACCTAGCCTGCGCGAGCTAGACGGCAAAGAAGCGCATCCACAACACGATGCACATTGGTATGACGGCCTACTTGTCGTATTAAAAAACAAAGATACTTGGCCTGGCCTGTGGGTAAATTTAGGGTTAGCGGGTTCCCTCTTTGCCTTCGCAGGCTTATGGGCAGTGCCCTACTTGCGAGATGTTTATGGCATGAGCCGCGCTATCGCAACGGAACACACAACCTTGCTGTTGGCTGGTTTTGCGCTGGGTGCATTTTTTATCGGGACCTTGTCAGACAAAATAGGGAGACGTAAACCGATCATGATTGCAGGGGCAATGATTTATAGCGCAACATGGTTACCCATGCTCTTAAATTGGCAATTGGATAGTTTTGCGACTCATACACTTTTCTTGGTGATGGGGCTAAGTGCACCGAGTTTTACTTTGAGTTGGTCATGCGCCAAAGAAGTAAACCCTCACGCTCTATCCGGTATGGCGACAAGCGTGGTTAACATCGGTGGCTTTCTCGGCACAGCAATTATGCAACCGTTGGTGGGGTGGTCGATAGACCGGCAACATGTGATGACAGCAGGTACTAAATTAAGTGCAAGTGACTATCAAGCAGGCATATTCATTATGCTGGGATTTTCTCTCGTGGGTTTGGTCGCCACATTTTTCATACGAGAAACGTATTGCCGCTACATAAATAAAACATAAGCAAAGAAGCAATCAATACTGAGGGGGCTTATGTGAGTGAGCACGGCACACGAGCAATAAAAACTTGTTAGACTCCTGTTCAAAACTGAAGCTACACATCAAGGGGGATTCAAATTGCACATTCTGTTTGCTGAAGACTCGAAAATGATCGCTCTGCCGATAATCAAGGCACTTGAGGATAGCGGTCATCGTGTCACCCATGTTACGGATGGAGTCGCGGCAATTGAGCAGTTCGCCGCTGAACCGCCTGATTTAGTTTTGATGGATGTAGTGATGCCGAATATGGATGGCATTGAGGCAACTCGTCGAATCAAGGCGATTCCTGTCAAAAAATGGATTCCAATCACGATGCTAACTAGCCTCGTCTCAAATGAAGACTTGATTAAAGGGCTAGAAGCGGGGGCGGACGACTATCTCACTAAGCCAGTAGATTTTGATGTGCTGATTGCACGCATGCGTTCAAAGCAACGAATTGTAGATTTACAAAATAGTTTTTTTGGTGTTCTCGAAAATGTGCATGAAGGCATTCTAACCATCGACCAAAACGGCATGGTGCAGCGCTTTAATTTAGCGGCGGAGAAGATCTTCGGATATGCACCAAACGAGGTAATGGGGAAAAACGTCAATATGCTGATGCCACAACCGTATAAGGCGCAACACGATGGTTATCTTCATAACTATCTTTCAACCAACATTCCAAAGGTGATTGGTGTTGGGAGGAAAGTTCAGGGTCTACGCAAGAACGGTGAAATATTTCCAATGCACTTGGCCGTAACGAAAGTAGAAAGCGTAGTGGGCACACAGTTCATCGGATTGGTACGAGACATTTCTCAAGAAGAAGCAGACAGAGAGCAAATTGAACACTTGGCCCTACATGACATCTTGACTGGCTTACCCAACAGGGCGAGCTTCACGAGTCACTTAGCTGCAATAGTTAGTGCCAATAAAGCATTCTCAGTTTTGTTCATTGATATTGATGGCTTTAAACCTGTTAACGATAACTTTGGACATGAAGTTGGGGACAAGGTGCTAATTACTATTGCACAAAAATTGCGCGAAGCGGTAGCGAGTGAAGGTTTTATCGCCCGCTTAGGCGGGGATGAGTTCGTCGTAATTTTGTACGAAATCAATAACCAGCCCGATGTCCAAACAATTGGAGAACGCATATTGCAAACGATAGGGATGCCGATGAGCTGCGGAGGTCATGATTGCAAGGTAGGGGCGAGTATCGGCGCAGCAATTTTTCCGATACATGGAAAAAATTCAGAAACAATTCTGAATGCGGCTGACAATGCGATGTATCAAGCAAAGCGCGCGGGAAAAAATCGCGTTGTGTTAGCTGCGTAAATGGGTAGAGCATTATCGCGGCAATCTTATCTACCCGCACACCGTACAAAACTCATTCAGTAGGGCGTCTTGGTTTTTGACTTGTCGCGAAATGCGCAGGCCCCATAGCATTTATCCCTATGAGAAATTGCGGAAATAATTTCCGTTTGTCCGCAGTTGGGTAGTTTGATTTTTCTAAGATGAAGAATGCCTAGTAGCAATCAAACTGGCAACCACCGAGGCGCCAATCAGTACGACCACGAACAATAATGATGCAGCCGTAGGAACATGGTACCAAGGCGCGATCAACATTTTTGCCCCGATAAACGTAAGCACTAATGCCAAGCCATATTTCAACAAGTGGAAGCGGTCCGCCATATCGGCCAGCAAAAAGTACAAGGCGCGTAGCCCCATGATGGCAAAAATGTTAGAGGTAAAAACGATAAACGGGTCGGTGGTAATCGCAAAAATTGCGGGAATAGAATCCACGGCAAATACAACATCAGAAACTTCGACTAGCAATAAAACTAAAAATAAAGGGGTGAAATAGCGTATCCCATTTTTTGTGACAATGAAGTGTTCGCCGTGATTTTCATTAGAAATACGAAGATGCTTTCGTGCAAAAATAAGTACAGGGTTATTATTTAAATCAGGCACTGTTTCCGCCATCACCAGCATGCGGATACCTGTGATCACTAAAAACGCTCCAAAGATGTAGAGCACCCAGTGAAACTCGCTCACCACCCAAGCACCCGCTAAAATCATTACCGCTCGCAATACGATGGCTCCGAGGACACCGTAGAGTAAGACGCGGCGTTGCAGTTCAGGCGCAACTTGAAACGCACCGAATATCATTAGAAAAACGAAAACGTTATCGACAGAAAGAGACTTTTCGATCACATAGCCAGTAAGAAATTCTATCGCTTTTGCATTGGCGACTTCTTCTCCTGCCGCGTCGCGCAGATACCACCACAAGAGCGCATTGAAAACTAAAGCTAATGATAACCAGCCGACTGACCATGCAGCCGCTTCCCGAACGCTGACTTTGTGGGACATGCGACCGCCAAAAACAAAAAGATCGAGTGCCAACATGACGAGCACAAAAGCAATAAATGCCCCCCACATCCATAGTTCACCAATATTGCCCATTGATTAGCTTCCAAATAGAAAAGGTAGAAATGAAAAAAGTCTAGCGATCTGACTAAAAAGAAAAGTCAGAGTTCATTAGTTTAGAGGCTAGTTTTCAAGCACTGGTAATTTTGACGTCATTAATTCTTGCGACTCAAGCAACAAGTATTTCTCAAATTCTAAGGCTGCAATCGAAAGGCGTTTATCTTTACGATACACAATATGCCAATGCCGTACGATGGGGAACTCTTCCACATCTAAAATTACTAGGCGATTAGTTTCCAGCTCCAGCTCAATGCCGTGCCGAGAAATAATGCCGATGCCAATACCTGCTTGCACAGACTGTTTGATGGCCTCATTGGTGTCCATCGACATATGTGCAGGCAATTCGAGTTGATGGCTAGCAAAAAAACGCTCAACGACGCCGCGCGTGCCGGACCCTTGTTCGCGCAATAGAAACGTTTCGGTGGCGAGTTGCTGTGCTTGGATTTTTTTGGCGCGAGCAAGTGGGTGCAGAGGCGGGGCAATAACCACCAACGGATTTTGCATAAAGGTTTCAGCAAACATGTCACTCTCCTTTGGAGGCTGCCCCATGATGGCAAGGTCGGCAATATTGTTGCTCAGTTGTTTAATGACAGCATCGCGGTTGGCCACAGAAAGGGTGACTTTGATTTTAGGGTGGGCTTGAATAAATTTTGCTAAAAGGCTAGGCATAAAGTAATTCGCGGTACTGACGACGGCAATGTTTAGGTGACCGTGCTCTAACCCTTTCATGGCGCTAAACACCTCATCCATTTCTTCTAGCTGTTGGGTGATTTTTAAACTGTAGTGCAACATTTCTCGGCCAGCTTCCGTGAGACTGAGTTGTTTGCCGACCTGTTCTAACAGCGGTAAACCAACACTTTGTTCTAACTGCTTTATCTGCATAGAAACAGCGGGCTGAGAGAGGTAAAGTTCTTCGGCTGCGCGCGAATGGTTCAAATGCCGAGCAACGGCGGAAAAGACTTGTAGTTGGCGAAAAGTAACATGTATCATTATCATTCCATTGTAACTAACAATCATAAGCAAGACTTATGATGATGATAAAAAAGTTTGACTGTTGTTTATGGTGGTATGTCCGTAATATGCGCAACGTTGCATCTCAAATCGACTAATAAAGTGGAGGAAACATGGATCAGTCAGCACGTTATTCAAACCTAGACCTTAAAGAAGCAGACCTAATTAAGAACGGTGGGCACATTTTAGTTACTTACACGATGACCCCAATGAAGGGCGTGGGGTATCTAGAAGCGGCAGCGCACATTGCGGCTGAGTCTTCTACCGGAACAAACGTTGAAGTTTCAACAACCGACGACTTCACTAAAGGTGTTGACGCTCTGGTATATGAGATCGACGAAGCTAAAGGCATCATGAAGGTTGCGTATCCAAACGACCTGTTTGACCGCAACGTAACTGACGGCCGCGCGATGATCGTTTCTTTCCTGACTTTGGCGATTGGTAACAACCAAGGTATGGGCGATATTGAATGTCTGCAAATGCAAGACTTCTGGGTTCCACCACGCATGTTGCAGTTGTTTGATGGCCCATCGAAGGACATCACTGACATGTGGCGCATCTTGGGTCGTCCAGTTAAAGACGGCGGCTATATTTCTGGCACTATCATCAAGCCTAAACTAGGTCTGCGTCCTGAACCATTTGCGGCAGCGGCTTACCAGTTCTGGCTGGGTGGCGATTTCATCAAGAACGATGAGCCACAAGGCAACCAAGTATTCTGCCCAATGAAGAAAGTATTGCCACTCGTTTATGACGCGATGAAGCGTGCTCAAGACGAAACAGGCCAAGCTAAATTGTTCTCCGCGAACATCACGGCTGACGACCACTACGAAATGCTAGCCCGTGCTGACTTCATCCTTGAAACATTCGGTGCAGATGCAGACAAAGTTGCGTTCTTGGTTGACGGCTATGTTGGCGGCCCAGGCATGATCACAACAGCGCGTCGTCAATATCCGAATCAGTACCTCCACTACCACCGCGCAGGTCACGGTGCGGTGACATCGCCATCTTCTAAGCGCGGTTACACAGCGTTTGTATTGGCTAAGATGTCTCGTCTACAGGGTGCTTCTGGTATCCACGTAGGTACGATGGGTTTCGGCAAGATGGAAGGCGGAGCGGACGACCGTATCATTGCTTATATGATCGAGCGTGATTCAGTTGACGGCCCTTACTATCATCAAGAGTGGTATGGCATGAAGCCAACGACACCAATTATCTCTGGTGGTATGAACGCGCTACGTTTGCCAGGTTTCTTCGAAAATCTCGGCCACGGCAACGTGATCAATACCGCAGGTGGCGGCGCTTATGGTCATATCGACTCAGCAGCGGCAGGTGCAATTTCTCTGCGTCAATCTTATGAATGCTGGAAAGCGGGTGCGGATCCAATCGAATTCGCGAAAGAGCATAAAGAGTTTGCTCGCGCATTCGAGTCGTTCCCTAAAGATGCTGACAAGATTTTCCCAGGATGGCGTCAAAAATTGGGCGTTCACAAGTAAGTCGAACGCTTCAAACGAAAAAGCCCCTGCCGGAAAAACTTGCAGGGGTTTTTTTAACCCTAATGATTTTTGTAGGTTGGGTTTTAACCCAACATGTCGGACTGAAGTCCGACCCACCAATGGAGTAGAACATGAGCGCTACGTTCGACATCAATCAATACAAAATTACTAAAGAGCCTTTTTATCAAGCGCAGAGCAATGAAGTTGCGCTTTACGAAGCTGCCTATAACGCAAGACTGCCAATCATGTTGAAGGGTCCAACGGGCTGCGGAAAGTCGCGCTTTGTTGAGCACATGGCTTGGAAACTAGGCAAGCCGCTAATCACGGTGGCCTGTAATGAAGATATGACGGCATCTGATTTGGTCGGCCGTTATTTACTCGATGCCAATGGCACACGCTGGCTAGATGGTCCGCTGACTTTGGCAGCACGCCACGGCGCAATTTGCTACCTCGATGAAATCGTCGAAGCGCGTCAAGACACTACCGTGGTGATTCACCCACTGACAGACCATAGACGCACTTTGCCTTTAGATAAAAAAGGTGAATTAATTCAAGCGCATAAAGATTTCCAGTTGGTCATTTCTTATAATCCGGGTTATCAAAATCTGATGAAGGATTTGAAGCAATCCACTAAGCAACGCTTTGCCGGCTTAGAGTTTGATTACGCGAAATCCGAAGTTGAAATTGGTATCGTCAGCAAAGAGACGGGAATTGGCACTGATGTATCTACCAAGTTGGTAAAAATTGGTGAGGCGGCGCGTAACTTAAAGGGTCACGGATTAGATGAGGGAATATCAACTCGTTTGCTGGTTTATGCGGCAACGTTGATCAAGCAGGGTATTGCGCCACGTGATGCATGCCGTATGGCTTTAGTGCGCCCGATTACCGATGATGCAGATATTCGCGATACATTAGATCACGCGATTGACGCGGTGTTTGAGGCGTAAGCGAGCACTCAATATGACCGCGACAGTTGAAGAACGGCAAAGGCTAAACTGCAATTTTAAACGCGTGCAGAGCGTGTTTGATGATTGCATGGCCGATGCACGTAGGCACCTCAGTCCTGCTGGCATTGAGGCCTACATTGACGGTGCGAGTTCGGTGTATAAAACCGGGCGAGGCGAAGAGCCGGTGTTGGTATTTCTAGAAGAAATTCCGCAAGTCGCCGCACAATTAGGCGAGAGTGTGCTCGAAGAAATCGTTGCCTTTACGCGCACCTTGGCGAAGTCGCCCAACAGCAAAGCGATTCCTCATTTCTTACAAAGTTTAGGCGCTGCGGCACGGGCATTGGAAAGCCGCCAGCTATTTACTGAGTATTTAAATTTAGTGATTCAAACGGCGATTCGTACCAGCCCAAAAGTGCACGGTATTGATGCAATGTACACCAGCGAATGCTTGCCAGACTTTTTGGACAGCGTGCCGCATTTGCTCAGTTTGCTATCACTTGGTGGTTTAAAAAAATGGGTGGACTACGGCGTTCTCGCCTACCCCAATGATCCAGAGCATCAAAAAGAATATTTCCAACTAAAAACGGCAGATAGCCGCGCGGTGATTCAGCGCGAGCGCCACGGCACTTTGTTTACCGATGCTGAGCGTAAGCTAGATTTATACCTAAAAGGTTTGTGGTTGCACGATGTGCAATTCGTTCCCTATTCTCTCGACTTTGATGAAGATCGTAAACCGATTCCCTATCTGAACGAACAGGGATTGCATTTGCCGGACGTGTATGACGATTTGCCAAATGGCGTGCGTGGCATTGACCGTTATCGCGCCGTGCTGGCACATATGAGTGCGCATCGTCGTTGGACGACACCGTTAATTGCCGACAACCTAAGCCCCTTTCAGCGCATGGCGGTGGAGGTGTTTGAAGATGCGCGAGTTGAGTTTTTAACGCTGCAAGAATATCCAGGCTTACGTTCAATCTGGTGCAAGCTGCATCCGATCCCGAATGAAAATTTAATTATGGACGAAGATGTCTCATACATTCGCCATCGTTTAGCCATTCTGTCGCGCGCGTTATTGGACCCAAAGCACACTTACGACAACCCAATCATTCTGAAATACGTTGCTCGCTTTAACGAACTGATGGCGAAAGGCAATACCAAAACTTTCGACATTCAATTGCTCGGGGTGCAATTTATTTCTGAAACAAAAGTGGCCAGTGACTCGTCGGGTAAGGTGTATTTCAACAACACGGAAATTGAGTATCGCGATGACAATCGTATGATGTGGTTGTTCATCGAAGAAGGCGACGAAGAGACTTACGTAGAGCGTCCTACGCCGCCCGCAGAAGCAGAAGATGAGTTTAAAGTGCCACCACGAATGTATCCCGAGTGGGACTACGGCGCAGAACATTACCGCCCAGACTGGGTAAGCGTTTATGAGCATCTACAACCGCAGTCGAACCCAGCACACATTGATCAGCTACTGGCAAAACACAGTGCGCTAGCAAAGCGATTGAAGAAAATTATTGATTTGCTTAAGCCGCAAAACAAGGTGCGCATTCGTTATCAAGAAGAAGGCGCGGAGCTGGATTTAGATGTGGCCGTACGTTCATTGATTGATTTCAAGAGCGGAGCACAACCGGACATGCGTATCAACATGAGTCATCGCACCGATGGCCGTAGCGTTGCTGTATCACTGCTGTTGGATCTTTCAGCATCGCTGGCGGATGTGCCCGATGGCTGCACGCAAACCAAATTAGAGTTAAGCCAAGAGGCGGTGTCCCTGCTAGCGTGGGCGGTGGATCAAATGGGCGATCCATTGGCGATTGGTGGTTTCCATTCCGATACCCGCCACAATGTGCGCTTTTGGCACTTTAAAGGGTACAAAGAGTCGTGGGGTGACGAGGTGAAAGGCCGACTTGCCGGCATGGAGGCAAATTACTCTACCCGCATGGGCGCAGCGATTCGTCATGCAGGCCATTATTTGGGCCATCAAAAAGCCGATAAAAAAATATTGTTAGTGCTGACCGATGGTGAGCCGGCGGATATTGATACCAGTGATCCGCGCTTGTTGATTGAAGATGCAAAAATAGCAGTGCGAGAGTTGGGGCAAGAGGGTATTTACACTTACTGCATCAACCTTGACCCCAAGGCAGATGAGTACGTGGCGGACATCTTTGGCAAGCATTACGCGGTGATTGACAACATTGCGCGCTTACCCGAAAGACTGCCGCAGCTATTTATGTCATTGGTGAAATAGGAATACTGAGATGAACAAACCCGTGCGTGATATCAGTTTAAAATTCTTAGGGTCAGTAGAGCACGTTGGTTTATTCATCATTGCGATAGCAACCTTTATCGCAATGACCAGTGAAATCATTAAGATGATTCAAGTCGCTCAGGTGACACTTTCCGACCTGTTGTTGCTGTTTATCTACCTAGAAGTTTTCACAATGGTTGGCCAATATTACAGATCGGGCAAGTTGCCAGTTCGATTCCCGCTATACATTGGCATGGTTGCATTGGCACGTTATCTAATTCTGGACATGAAGGCGATGGATGATTGGCGCATGCTTGCGGTGACGGCCTCCATATTTATTTTAGCGGCGGCAGTGTTAATTGTCCGTTTTGGCCATCTTCGCTACCCGTATCCAAACGATGAGCCGGCCTCTGAAATTAGTCGTCGAGAAATAAAATAGGTCTAGTCAACAAATTGTAAAAAACCGAGCGAAAATGGAGACGCTTCGCGAAAACGGGTAAAATCACAAAGTTACAAAATTTTAATTAAATGGGAGAGAGCAGAATGAGCAAAAGTCTGATTCAATTTATTATCGAAGAACAACGCCATATTCCAAATGCAAGCGGAGAATTTACCGGCTTGCTAAACGATGTAGTTTCAGCGTGTAAGCAAATCGCTCATGATGTGAATAAGGGTGCGTTGATTGGGGTTCTTGGGAGCGCCGGTAGTGAAAACGTGCAAGGCGAGACACAGAAAAAGCTCGACATCATCACCAACGAAGTTTTCATTAAAGCGAATGAATGGGGCGGTCATTTGGCGGGCATGGCATCTGAAGAGATGGATGACGTATATGAAATTCCTAAGCAATATCCTCGCGGCAAATACCTGATTACTTTTGACCCATTGGATGGTTCATCTAACATCGACGTTAATATTTCTGTTGGTACGATCTTCTCTATCTTGCGTTGCCCAGAAGGCGTGACTGACCCAAAGGCAGCTGACTTCTTGCAGCCAGGTACAAAACAAGTGTGCGCCGGTTATGCGTTGTACGGCCCAAACACCATGATGGTGATCACCACAGGCCACGGCGTTAATGGCTTCACACTAGATCGCGACGTAGGCGACTTTTTCCTAACTCACCCGAACATGACGATTCCAGCGGACACAAACGAATTCGCTATCAACATGTCGAATCAACGTTACTGGGAAGCGCCGGTACAAAAATACGTTGATGAATGCATGAAGGGCAAAGACGGCGGCCGTGAAAAGAATTTCAACATGCGTTGGGTGGCTTCTATGGTGGCGGAAGTTCATCGCATTTTGACTCGTGGCGGAATTTTCATGTATCCGTTCGACAATAAAGAAAAAGGCAAGGCTGGCAAACTGCGCTTGTTGTACGAAGCAAATCCGATGTCGTTCATTGTTGAGCAAGCAGGTGGCGTTAGCTCAACAGGTCGTCAACGTATTATGGAATTGCAACCAGAAGGTTTGCATCAGCGTGTGCCAGTTATCTTGGGTTCCAAGAATGAAGTGGATCGCGTAGTTGGATACCATAAAGGCATGTAAGCAATAAGACACGCCCTCGGAAACGGGGGCGTTTTTACGTCTGTAATGAGCAAGGAAGCAACATGAGCAAGCCATTAGTTTCGATCATCATGGGCAGCAGCAATGATTGGGAAATCATGCAGCAAGCTGCGCAAGCATTAAACGATTTTGGCGTAGCGTTTGATGCGCGTGTAATTTCTGCGCACCGTTCACCAGATTTGCTATTTGATTACATTAAAGAAATGAGCGCGCAGGGCGTGCAATGCTTTATCGCAGGCGCCGGTGGCGCAGCACATTTGGCTGGCGTGATCGCAGGTAAGACAACGCTTCCAGTATTGGGTGTGCCAATTCCATCTAAGTATCTCAAGGGGATGGATTCACTCTTGTCGATCGTACAAATGCCGAAGGGTATTCCCGTTGCTACTTTTGCGATTGGTGAGGCAGGCGCAGCGAATGCAGGTTTGTTTGCCGTTTCGATGTTGGCATTGAACGACAAGTCACTGGCAGATAAGCTCGTATCCTATCGTAAGAAACAAGCCGAACAAATTGCCGCAACCACTCTCCCCGCTTTGTAATTTAGAGGTTTCAACATGGCTGCTTTGCACGAATCAAATTTAACGAGCCTGAAATTTTTGCATCGCGGCAAAGTGCGCGATTTATATGAAGTGGATGCCGATCATTTACTCATCGTGCAAACCGATCGACTATCCGCATTTGATGCGATCTTGCCCAATCCGATTCCGGGTAAAGGCGAAGTGCTCACTACGGTATCTAATTTTTGGTTTAAAAAATTAGCTCATGTGATTCCGAATCATCTTTCAGGTATTGACCCTGAAAGTGTGGTGAAAACCGAAGCAGAT